>CAZSDK010000002.1:149058-222207 GCA_964605655.1 uncultured Bacteroidales bacterium | reverse complement strand
GCATTCCACCTGGGTAATAATCCTGTGTAGACCTTATTACCGGTTCATATGTATTCACATAGGTATTTGAATCTGAGTCTATTCCTGTTTTATGATCTGAAATAGTGGCCATAATATTTCCAAGGTGGTTGGTAATTTCGTACTCCCTTTGGTTCTTGTTATGTCTGCTTCGACTGGTAGGCGCTGACCAGCTTCGGTCCGGATACCAGACCCCTAATCGTGATGAGCCGTACAAGTATATTTCTCTTTGAACGATGGCTGTATCACTATGACTGATGTTGTCGTTCTTCTTTTCGTATGTACATAGGATATTCCCTGAGGCATCCCTGATGTAGACAAGGGTTTTTGAACCATCGTATTTTACAACACGGTTACCGGAAGGATCATAATAGTAATTGAGGTTTAAGGAAGGATTTTGGTTGTTACTGACATTGACCGGTTTATTAGCCAGATTCCATGTCACTTGCAAACTATTCTCCGATTTATCGAGGATAAGGTGTCCGGTTGCATCATACTTGTAATTGGCTGTTCTTCCGGCAGCGCTGTCCAGATCGCATTGATAGAGGGTGTCATAGGGCTGGTATTCTTTAATTCTCTCAACACGGTTAGTGCCGGAGTAATAATAATATTCCAGACTATCCATGGCAATTCCACCCGGATTATCCACGAAACCTTTTCTGGAGAGGTTGGTTATGTTGCCATTAGCATCGTAATCTAAATGACTAAAATATTCGTTGGTATAGTTCAATGTGGGTTTTTCATCAACGTTAAATGTAGCATGCACTGCTGACTGATCTTTTAAACGTTGCAGCTGGTCATAACGATACAGGTATAACAGACTGTTTTTATTAAAATTGTAGTTGTTGTTTGTGTCAACTTCTACCTGGTCGGTCCATATTTGGGCAATGTTGCCATTGTAAAGCGGGTTGCCGGGAGTGACAATTTCATAATCCATTGGATCGAAGATCAGATCATAGCCCAGGTTGGTTGTCGATACCGGCATAAAATCTTTTGAAAGATAGCCGATCACATACCCAGAGACATCCCGGGCCACTTTCCGGTTAGGCAGAGAGCTGTCATCCAGCCCATCAAGACCAATATCGGACACTGGTTCTAAAAAAGCGCTGTTCATGGCTTTAACCCAACCCTGTAAGGTATAGGCGTATTGATTAAGTTGGTCTTGTTCAGCAATCTTATAGCCTGTAGACATAATCACAAAGATAATTTTTTTTTCGGCAAGATGCCGGAAAGAAGTAAGGACGTAGCGAGGACGCTACGCCCAACGACAGAAGGGAGAGCCTGGCCGAAGCTACGCTCATCAGGGTCACATTAGTTTTTGCTCAGGCCGCATGGCCTCGTCTTGGCGCCGCAACTGGGAAGCTCCCTCGGTCGCTCGTGTTCCACTCACGACCTCAGTCCGCTCCCCTAGGTTGCTCTGCCAAGACTGGTATAGATAAAAGATACATTTCTCCGTTGGGCGTAGCCTCTGGCTACGCCCTTTTTGCCTCCGGCATCTTGCCGAAACTTTAATTTTACCTTTTTGTTAAGCGTAACCTCTCACTACGCTCAACTTTTGGTGTTTCATTGCGTAGCTTGACGCTATATACCCGTTAAGCGTAGCGACGCCCAACAGCGCATGCTCCCTTTTCCTTTTCCCTATCGGGCCGGACTGGCGAACGCCTTTTTCCCGTCATCCAGGAATTTCACAAAGGCATCCACGTCCAGGTTGTATGCCCGGGGCGGGACCAGCAGGTTCCCTGCTGTGTCGAGGAGACAGTAATATGGTTGTGCATTTACGTTGAAGCGGGAGATTTGAAGGTCTGCATATTTCTTTCCGATGGTGTTCTTCACCTTCTTATCGTAGGTGGAGGTAATCCATTCTTCCTTTGGAAGTGTTGTTTTATCATCCACATAAAGGGCCACTACCAGATAATCTTCCCTGAGCCTTTTCAGCACCGGGGGAGCAGACCACACATTGGCTTCCATTTCACGGCAGTTCACACATCCGTGTCCCGTGAAATCAACGAAAATGGGTTTGTTGAGTTTCCTGGCACAGGCCAGGGCCTGTTTGTAATCGAAGTAACCCTCCAACCCATGAGGCAGGTGGAGAAACTCCGAATACCTTGGTTTCTCACAAAGTGACGATATTCCTGGACCCTGGGAGGGACCGGCGCCTCCGCTGCTGTTCTCCCTGACGATGGCATTCACGTCGAAATCAAGGGTGGTCTGTGGAGGGATATAACCTGAAAGGGCTTTCAGAGGAGCTCCCCACATGCCGGGGATCATGTACACCACAAATGAAAAAGTGATGATGGCCAGGGCCAGCCGCGGCACACTCACATGCTTGACCTCACTGTCATGAGCGAAGGACAGTTTTCCAAGCAGATAGAACCCCATCAGGGTGAAAACCACGATCCAGATGGCCAGGTAGACCTCCCGGTCGAGAATGCCCCAGTGGTAAGTCTGGTCGGCAATGCTCAGGAATTTCAGACCCAGGGCCAGCTCCAGGAAACCAAGGACGACCTTCACTGAATTCAGCCAGCCCCCTGATTTGGGCAGTCCTTTTAACCACTGCGGGAAAAAGGCAAAGAGCGAAAAAGGAAGGGCAAAGGCCAGCGAAAATCCAAGCATTCCGATGATGGGTTCCAGGACTTTACCTCCTGCTGAAGCTACCAGGATAGCCCCGACAATGGGACCGGTGCATGAAAAGGAGACCAGCACCAGGGTAAAAGCCATGAAAAATGCTCCCGTGTAACCTCCTTTGTCGGCCTTCTGGTCCGATTTGTTGATCATCCAGTTGGGCAGGGTGAGTTCGAACATGCCGAAAAAGGAAGCGGCGAAAATGACGAAAATAACGAAGAACAGCACGTTCGGTATCCAGTGGGTACTGAGGAAATTGGCAAAGTTGGCCCCCAGGGTAATGGCAACAATAGTACCTATAATGGTGTAAATCAATATAATAGAAATACCAAAGATCGTCGCTTCCAGCTTAGCCCTGGATTTCTTCTTATCCTTCATAAAGTAGGATACGGTCATGGGGATCATCGGGAAGACACAAGGGGTGAGGATGGCTGCCAGGCCGGCAAGAAAGGAAAACAGGAACAAGGTCCACAGTGACTTGTTGATTTTTTCATATTGTGACTCATTGCCGGTGCCCTTCAGTTCGGCAGTGTTGGATGCCTTTGCAGGGGGGGTGGCCGTCTGGATAGTAGCAGTGGTTTCAGACGTTGCAGTGGGGGTTCCATTCTCTGCCGGGTTGGTTACGGGCGTTTGTGTGGTGCTGGGCGTGGCGGCCTTATATCCGGTGAAGGTAAAGGTGAATTCTTCTTCCTTGGGGGTGAGGCATTTGGTGTCGTCGCAGGCCATGTATTCCAGGACACCTTTCACCTCTGGTTTTTTATCGGAGACGATCCTGACTTTTTGTTTGAATACCGCCTTATTGTCGAAATATTTGATATCCGCTTCAAAGACCTGGTCAAAATGAGGCTTTACGTTAGGTTCAGTCGTTTTTCCAACCAATTCGACACCTCGAACTGATTCGTAGCGGAAACTGGTAGGCACAGGGCCCATCTCCGGTACCTGCTGTGAATACAGATGCCATCCTTTGTCGATGGTGGCTGTCAGGACCATTTCAGCCTCTGACACCGACACCTTGTTGATGGAAAAGCTCCATTTGACAGGATTCAAAACCTGAGCCATGCCATTTGACATCAACAGAAAGGCAGCCAGAACCGGCAGCCAGAGCCGGGATCTTCTCAAAATATGAGTAGTCTGTCTCATAATATTATTAGATGTTATATTACTATGCAGAGAAAGCTTCCACGGAAGGATTGACTTTTTTCACCAGTCCCTGAAGCACGGTTCCCGGTCCCACCTCCACAAAGGTTGTTGCGCCGTCAGCAATCATATTTCTGATGGTCTGGGTCCACATGACCGGGGCGGTCAGTTGTTTAACCAGGTTTTCCCTGATCTGCATGGGGTCAGTAACTCTTAAAGCAGTGGCATTCTGGTAGATGGGACAAACTGGCTGATGGAAAGTGGTACTCATGATGGCTTCAGCCAGTTCTTTACGGGCAGGCTCCATCAGGGGAGAATGGAAAGCACCACCCACTTTTAAGGGCAATGCCCTTTTTGCTCCTGCGGCTTTAAGCAGTTCACAGGCCTTGTCAATGCCGCTGATGCTGCCAGAGATGACGAGTTGTCCGGGACTGTTGTAATTGGCAGGGACCACCACTTCATCCGAAATGTCCTGCAGCACCTTTTCCACGATGGCATCATCCAGTCCGAGGATGGCGGCCATGGTGGAAGGTTCCGCCTCACAGGCTTTTTGCATGGCCATGGCCCTGGCAGAAACAAGCCTGAGTCCGTCTTCAAATGACAGCACCTGGTTGGCGACCAGGGCAGAAAATTCACCCAGAGAATGGCCTGCCACCATGTCGGGAGAAAAATCCTTCAACGTTTTGGCCAGGAGCACTGAATGGAGGAAAATGGCAGGCTGGGTGACCCGGGTTTGCCTGAGGTCCTCGTCAGTCCCGCTGAACATAAGATCGGTGATACGAAAACCAAGGATATCATTGGCTTTTTCAAAGAGATCTTTAATGAAGGGATGATTTTCATAGAGATCCTTCCCCATGCCCACAAATTGGGCACCCTGACCCGGAAACACGTATGCTTTCATATTGAATTATCTGATTGTTAAACTATTAAGATACCTGGCGCCTGTTGGTGATTCAGGTTCAAAAGGCTGGCAAAGTTAATGAAAAAGAAGAATATAACGCCTCCGGCGCTTGTTTAGTGCAATTTAGAGCTGATCAGGTGCATGAATTCAGCCCTGGTTTTGTCGACCAGGAAGGCGCCGGTGAAGTCGGAGGTGGTGGTTACCGAGTTTTGTTTCTGGATGCCTCTCATCGACATACACATATGCACTGCCTCTATCACCACGGCTACACCTAAAGGTTTGATGGTGTGCTGGATACACTCCTTTATTTGTTTGGTAAGTCTTTCCTGAACCTGAAGGCGCCGCGAAAAAGCATCCACCACCCTCGGAATCTTGCTCAGTCCCACAATATACTTATTTGGAATATAGGCAACATGGGCTTTTCCGAAGAAAGGCAGCATGTGATGCTCGCACATGCTGTACAGTTCAATGTCTTTCACGATGACCATCTCTTTGTAGTCTTCTTCAAACATGGCCGATTTGATGATGACTTCCGGATCTACGTTGTAGCCGTGGGTCAGGTACTGCATGGCCTTTGCCACACGGGTGGGGGTGTCGAGGAGCCCTTCACGGGAGGGGTCTTCTCCAAGCAGTCTTAATATCTCCCCATAATGATATTGCAGCTTTTCAATGGTATCCGTATTATAAAGTTCGAGTTTGGAATAGCCATCCATCATGTTCTCCTCGAGCATTTCCTGGAGAATTGAATTATCCATTTTTCAGAGGTGTTCGGGAACCAGGTCCCAGGTATTCAACGATATTATTTTCTGTCTCCTCGATACGTACTGAGAAAAGCTTCCCTCCGTTTTCTTCAACAGGTTCCTGCAGTACTTCCCAGACAGCGATCGCCAGGTTCTCGGTGGTGGGGATACGGTCCTGCATGAAATCCACCTCCAGGTTCATGTTCTTGTGATCGATTTTCTCGATGACATGATCTTTGATAAGCTGGCTCAGTGTTTTGAGGTTGATGACAAATCCTGTCGCGGGATTGGGTTCCCCTTTTACAGTGACGAATAGGTTGTAATTATGGCCGTGCCAGTTGGGGTTGGAACATTTCCCGAATACTTCTAGGTTCTTTTCATCGGAGTAATCGGTCCGGAAAAGGCGGTGGGCGGCATTGAAGCGTTCTTTTCGCGTAACGTAAACCATGGTCCAAAGATAATAAGTTTCAGCGTTTGGAATGAAAAAGCCCCGGTTGTGCCGGGGCTGAGTCAAAATAAACGTGATGGATATATAGGACTAGTTAACCAGGTACTGATATTCTTTCATGTTTTCCATCAGTTTTTTTCTTCCGAAGAAGATCCGGCTTTTCACCGTACCGATGGAAATCTGGAGTTTGTCGGCAATTTCTTTGTATTTATAACCCTGGGTATGCATTAAGAAGGGGATCCTCTGGTCATCATCCAGTTTTTTCACTCTTCTCATGATTTCTTTATGTGCAATGATGGATTCAGGCGAAGGGATGCCGGATTCCTTGGAAAGATTCAGGAAATACAGGTCCTCAGTGGTATCGATGATCGCATTGGTCCTGATATTCCTTCTGTAATTATTGATGAAGGTGTTCTTCATGATGGTGAAGGTCCATGCCTTCAGGTTGGTGTTGTCTTCGAACTTATCCCTGTTGGTCAGGGCTTTTACGTAAGTATCCTGTACCAGGTCCTTGGCCTCGTCAGTATTAGAAGTCAGGGTCATGGCAAAGTAGTGCAGGTTGTCTTGCAGGCTGGTCAGTTTATGATTGAATTCTATGGCTGTCATGGCGATGAAAAATTTAGTGTTTAAAATTTCATGACAAATATACTACAAAAAACTCCACATTCAACACTTTATTTTGAATAATTTTAAATAAAAATTAAATAATTCCATAAAATGCAGTATAACAAATATATAATAAAAAATTATTATGTTTTAGTTGTTAATCAAATAACAGTAATGATTAAACAAAAAATATAATTAAGTAATGGATTGCTTAATAGAACGGGCAATTCATAAGGGTTTTATTCAACCCTTTCGGCTGTCTGAACGAATGGTGAAGGTTTTGGAAGATCAGCCCTACAGCTTTTCCAGTTCTGTCTTTAAATCTGACAGGTTAAACAGCACTCTGATATTATCTGGCAAGGCAACGGAAATGGACTTGATCTGGAGTCCCGATAAATAAATGGTTTTTCCGGGGTATCCATTGGAAATATCCTGGATGAATTTAAAGGTTTCCTTTTCATGAAGGCTACAGGTGAGGTAGGTCATCAGGTAATCCGGTTCATTGGACTGGGTGGTCTCCATCAGGCTTTTTACCGGGAGCGACTGGCCGAAATAGACCACTTTATGACCGGCCTTACGGATAAAATAGGAGAAAATAAGCAGTCCCAGCTCATGCCATTCCCCATCCCTAAGGAAAAGGAAAAAGGTCTTTTTATTGACCGGCTGGGTATGGAACAGTCCGTCGATGGCGACGAGGATTTTCTGCCGGATGAGGTTGGAGATGAAATGTTCCTGGGCGGCGTTGATGCTGTTGGTCTGCCAGAGTACACCAATTTTATCGAAGAGGGGATAAATGATCTGGTACAGGGTCTCCTCGAATCCAAAATTGAGGATGGCTTTGTTGATGATCTTTTCGAATTTAATTTCATCAAGCTCTATCATGGCCGACAGCAGGGAATCGTGCTGTACGTCGGCCAGGGCTTCATTCTGGGTGAGGGAGATCACTTTGGCGTTCAGGGCCTCATCGGTGAGCCTGGAAAGCATGGAGATCTTGTACCCCTGTCGGTTCAGCAGGGCCACGTTGAGGATCTTCCTAAGGTCAGCGTCGTCGTAATAACGTATGTTGGTCTGGGTCCTCTCGGGAGAGAGCAGTCCATACCTTTTCTCCCATATACGCAAGGTATGGGCTTTGATACCCGACAGTTTCTCAAGATCTTTGATGGAGTACTTGGCTTCCCTCATATTTGTTCTGACAATAACATAAAAACAAAGGGGAAGCATAAAAGTTTTAAACTAAAAGCACTATCGAGTCATGATGGCGAGATGACCCCGGTGGTCCGGTTCAGGTAAGGATTTTGAGTCTAAGTGAGGTGGCAGGCTATCGGATGGCGATCTGTCGGGCAGCAAGAAGGGCCTCCCCGATACCTGCCGGATTTTTCCCGCCGGCTGTGGCAAAGAAGGTCTGACCACCACCGCCTCCCTGAATGAAAGGTGCCAGCTCCCTGATGATCTTTGAGGCATCCAGGTTTTTTGCCTTGACCAGTGACTCAGAGATCATGACAGCGAGCCCGGCTTTACCGTCCTGCTCATACCCCAGTACCAGAAAAAGGTCTTCGATCCGGTTTTTCATTTCGAAAGCCAGGTCTTTGACGGACTGTGCATCCAGCTCTATCCGGGCTGACATGAATTTCAATCCATTCAGGGATTCTACATTCGACACCATTTCATCCACCATTCCCCTGGCTTTTTGTCTTTGCAAATCAGCCATTTGTTTCCTGAGTTCCTGGTTGTCGCTCTGAAGCTGTTGAATGGATCTCAACAAGTCTTTGGGTGATTTAAGCAAGGCACTGATCTCGTCCAGCAAATGATAGGCCTGCCTGCTTTCTTCCTCCGCTTTTTCACCGGTGACGGCCTCAATTCTCCTGATACCTGCCGCAATGGCTCCTTCAGATACAATCCTGAAGAGGCCGATCTCTCCGGTCGCTGAAACATGAGTGCCTCCGCAGAGCTCCAGAGAATCGCCAAACCGGATAACCCTGACCGTGTCACCATATTTCTCACCAAAAAGGGCTATGGCTCCTTTTTTTCTGGCCTCCTCCATGGGGATGCTGCGGTTTTCTTCACGGGGGAGGTTCTTCCTGATCCAGGCATTCACCAGCTTTTCGGTACGTGTCATCTCCTCTTGGCTCATCTTCTGGTAATGGGCAAAGTCGAACCTGAGGCGATGGGGGTCTACCAGGGAACCTTTTTGTTCGACATGCGATCCGAGTACCTCCCGTAAGGCTTTGTGTAACAGGTGAGTGGCTGAGTGGTTTCGCATCGTGCTTTGCCGGGCTTCCGTATCAACCCTGGCATGACAGGTCTGAGTCAAATCTCCGGGAAGTTTTTCAGTAAGGTGGATGATGAGATTGTTCTCCTTCTGCGTGGTCACAACATCTATCGACTCTTCTCCGAAGAATAATGTTCCGCTATCACCTGCCTGACCGCCTGATTCTGCATAAAACGGCGTGACGTCAAGGACCAGGTGGTATAGCGTCTCGTTCTTTTCATGGACCTGCCGGTAGCGGGTGATCCGGCTTTCCGTTTCCATGGTGTCATAACCTACAAAGTTCGTTTCCATGCCGGGCACCACCTCGGTCCAGTCGCCGGTATCTTTTTCCGCTGCTTTTCTCGATCTGGCTTTCTGTTCCTCAAGACCCTTCTGGAATCCGGGCATGTCTACCTCCAGTCCTTTCTCCCTGGCCATCAGTTGGGTCAGGTCGACGGGGAAACCGTATGTGTCAAACAACTCAAAGGCAAACGTTCCTTCAATGACCTTATTATCAGGATGTTGATGAAGATATTGTTCGAATTTCTGTATGCCGGTGCTCAAGGTTCGTAAGAAGGAGTTTTCTTCCTCCTGGATGGCGGTCATTAGCGGTGCCTGCTGCATTTTCAGTTCGGGGAAGATGCCTCCCATTTGCTCAGCCAACACAGGGACCAGGCGGTACAGCAGGGCTTCTTTGATTTCCAGGAAGGAATACGCAAAGCGCGACGCTCTTCTGAGGATCCTCCTGATGACATAGCCGGCCTTGTTGTTCGACGGGTACTGTCCGTCAGCGATGGCAAAAGCCACCGCCCTGATGTGGTCGGCAATGACCCTCATGGCCACATCGGTCTTCTCATCCTTCCCGTAAGGTTTTCCCGATATTTCACTGATTTTATCGATCAGGGGCTGAAAGACATCAGAATCATAATTTGAGTCTGCGCCTTGCAAAAGACGGCACAGGCGTTCGAAGCCCATTCCTGTGTCCACATGTTTGGCCGGAAGGGGTTGGAGCTTACCGTCGGCCAGCCTGTTGAATTCGATGAAGACCAGGTTCCAGATCTCTATGACCCTTGGATCCCCCTCGTTCACGAGGTCTCTTCCAGGAATGCCGGCCTTTTCTGAGGCTGTTCTCATGTCGGCATGGATCTCGGAACAGGGTCCGCAGGGCCCGGTATCTCCCATCTCCCAGAAATTATCTTTTTTACTGCCGAAGAGAATCCTTTCTTCCGGAAGGAATTGTCTCCAGTATTCCAGGGCTTCCGTATCAGGTGGCAGCCCGTCGCTGGCATCACCACCAAAGACAGTTACATAAAGGATCTCCTTGTCAATCTGATATTTCCCGGTGAGCAGTTCCCATGCCCAGGCAATGGCTTCTTTCTTGAAATAATCCCCGAACGACCAGTTCCCAAGCATTTCGAACATGGTGTGATGATAGGTGTCGAAGCCCACTTCTTCCAGGTCGTTATGCTTGCCCGATACCCTGAGACATTTCTGGGTGTCGGCAATACGGGGATATTTGGCGGGCTGGTTACCCAGGAAGATATCCTTGAACTGGTTCATTCCTGCATTGGTGAACATCAGCGTGGGATCGTCCTTGATCACCATGGGGGCAGAAGGCACGATCTGATGGCCTTTATTTCTGAAAAACTCGAGAAAGAGCTCACGTATCTGGTTGGAAGTCATTATCTTGATAATTGTTGAAGATTAGCTGGGCGGAATTTGTGTAAAAGCTTGCAAAGGTACTTTAATTTATTAAATTTGCATGGAATGGCCCATCAGGGCCTTAAGTTTTACATTGTTCTCGGTTTGAATATCTTAACCACTCTGCATGGCTAAGGTAAAGTATCATTTTAATACCAAGTCGCTCACTTTTGAGAAGGTGAGGATCAAGTGGAAGGACCGGCTTCTGAAGATGTTGTCGTACCTGGCCACAGGATTGGTGTTCTCTGTGCTGGTGATGCTTTTTGCTTACAATCTGCTTGATTCTCCGAAAGAAAGAGCCCAGCAGCGGGAGATTGAACAATACAAGCTTCAGTATAAGATCCTGAATGACCGTCTGGAATCCATGTCCAATATTCTGGCCGAGCTCCAGGAAAAGGATGATAACATTTACAGGGTCATTTTTGAGGCAGAGCCCATTCCCAGCTCGGTCAGGCAGGCTGCACAGGGAGGGAGTAACCGGTACGCCCCGCTTGAGGAATTGGACAACAGCGGGACCATCGTCGAGACGGCCAAAAAGCTGGATCAAATTGCCCGGCAGATGTACGTGCAGTCAAAATCCTTCGATGAGGTGTTCAGCATGGCCAAGGACAAGGAGAAGATGATGGCCTGCCTTCCGGCTATCGTCCCTATCAAAGGGGGGACCGAGCGCATCGCCTCAGGTTATGGGTATCGCATGCATCCTATATATAAAATGGTGAAGATGCACTGGGGCGTCGATCTCGTAGCAACACAGGGTACTCCTGTTTTTGCCGCGGGTGACGGGGTGGTCATCGCACCCGACTTCAGCAGCGGCAGTGGTTACGGCATCGTGGTGCTGCTCGACCATGGCTATGGTTATCAAACGCAGTATTCTCACCTGAGCAGGGTGGCCGTGAGGCCGGGAGAAAAGGTCAAAAGGGGTCAGGTCATCGGTTATGTGGGAAGCACAGGCCTTTCTGTGGCTCCTCACCTCCACTATGAAGTGATCAAAAACGGGAAAAAGATCAATCCTATTAACTTCTTCTTTAACGACCTGAGTCCGGAAGAATACCGCAAAGTAATAGAAATCTCTTCCCGCGGCGGTCAGTCCTTATCATAATCATCATGGCCATTAAGGAACTCATACCCGGAAAATTGTACTATTCTATCGGAGAAGTGGCCGATCTTTTCCAGGTCAATACCTCTCTGATCAGGTTCTGGGAAAAAGAGTTTGATATCCTTAAACCGGCGAAGAATAAAAAGGGAAACCGCCTGTTTACCACGGAGGATATTGAAAACCTGAAGATCATCTACCACCTGGTCAAAGAGAAAGGATATACTCTTCAGGGCGCCAGGGACCACCTTCGCATGACCCGTAAGAAAACCCCCGACAACAAAGAAGCCCTTGACCAGCTGTTAAGGATCAGGAAGATGTTGTCAGACCTTAAAAGATCTGTCTGAAAAGAGCCGAAACTTTTTTTTCCCCGGGTGAAAAGGCGATGCTAGATTCACTCCCGCTCAGAAGTACTTTTGCTCCTGCAGGAATCCTTCAACATATTCTGTAATTCCTTCTTCCAGGGTATAGAATGGGAGAGAATACCCCGCGGAATGCAGTTTGTCCATCACTGCACAGGTATAATACTGGTACTTTTCCCGGATATCGACCGGTGTATCAATGAATTCAATGACGGGCCCAAGGTTCAGGGCATGAAAGGTGGCTTTTGCCAAGTCGAGGAAGGACCTCGCCTGACCAGTGCCCAGGTTGTATATCCCTGATGCCGGTCTGCCGTTCATTAAATAGTAGATCACATCCACCACATCTTTAACATAAATAAAATCCCTGAGTTGTTTACCGTCTTCATAATCAGGGCGATGAGATTTAAAAAGTCTCACTTTCCCGGTATCCATGATTTGATGGAAAGCGTGAAAGATGACAGATGCCATCCGTTTTTTATGATATTCATTGGGGCCGTATACATTGAAGAACTTCAGTCCTGCCCAGAAAGGGGGCTGTTCTGTCTGTTCAAGCACCCAGCGGTCAAAATCGTTTTTTGATTCCCCGTAGGGATTCAGTGGTTTGAGGCGAGGCACCAGGTCGTGGTCATCTTTGTAACCCAGTTCGCCCATTCCATAAGTGGCAGCAGAAGATGCGTATATCAGCGGGACTTCATGCCTGGCAGCATAATTCCAAACCCGTTTCGAATAATTCAGGTTCAGCTTTTCGAAAACACTGCGGTCAAACTCTGTGGTATCGGTCCGTGCACCAATATGAAGGATGAAGGCGGGTCGTTGTTTCTGTTGTTCCAGCCAGCTAAAAAACGCATCCCTGTGCACCTGTTGTGAGAAGATCTTGTGATCCAGGTTTTTAGCCTTGTCATGGCTGGAAAAGTCATCCACCAGGATAATATCTGTTATTCCCTTGTTATTCAGCTTATTAACAAGGCAGCTTCCAATAAATCCCGCCGCTCCGGTAACGATGAACATAATCCTGATGTTGAGATTTTATGTTGAAAAAGTCTCGAATTTTTTCCATTCCGGCGGGCAGATGCATCTAATAGTAAAGGAACCTTTCCCGGCCGAAGTGCCCTGTAAAGGTAATTCAGTTTTTTATTCAATGAGGAGAAGAATGGGAGAAAATGGGTTGACCCGGACCAGGAAGTGCTTCATCGTTGCAGGGTTGGTAATGGCCTTGACCCGGTTGAATGGCCAGGAGAGCGGGTGGGTGGGGAGCGCAGTGGCTTCCCTGCCCGGCGGTGTGTCGGCTATAACCTTCTGCAACCCGGCTATGCTGGCTGCAGAAAGGAATTTCATTGCCGGAATGAGGTTCAGTGATCCATACACCATGAAGGAGTTCAGAAGCATCAGCATAGGAATGGCAAGACCAGTGCCGGGAGGAGTCATAGGGCTGGTTTTCCGTCAGCAGGGTTTTTCATTGTACAGGGAACAGGAAGCAGGGTTTAGTTATTCAGGGAGATGGGGCCGTGGATTGATGACGGGTGCCAGGTTAAAGCTGTTTCACCTGGCCCTGGGGGAAGGGTATGGTAGTACGATCCTCCCGGGAACAGACATAGGGATGGTAGTGAAATGTGGAAAACAATGGTATTCAGGTGGATATATTTCTACTACCCTGGATCCACATGTTTCAAGGACGAAACTATGGTCCTGTCAGACCTCCTGGGGAATCCGTTGCAACTTGTCCGGCATGATGACCCTCTCGGCAAGCGTCTGCAAAACCATGGATGATCCGGTCAGACCCTGGATGGGACTGAGCTGCCATAATGAAAAACGGACCGGTTTTTTCGCTTCCGTCACCTGCCTGCCTTTTGCATTCTCTTTAGGAGCTTGCTATCGCATTCAGGGGATACAGTGCTCCATGGAATTGGCATACCAGTCACCCCTGGGTTTTACTCCTTCCAATATGCTGATATACAGTTCTGAACGATGAAACTGCCCAGCTTTTTCAACTGTACGCTTGTGTTGTGGATAACCATGATCCTTAAACTTCATGCCCAGGTCGGTGACTCACTGGTCCGTGATTTTTTGGAGCGACAGCAGGAACCCATTGAATATCAGTCAGGTGAAGAACTGGATTTTTCTGATCTCAGGGATGAAGCCGAGAATCTGCTGTTAGACCCTGTAGACCTGGGAAGGCTGGATGCCGTCGATATCATGCGTCTCCCTGTTCTGGAGAAGAGTGAGCTGCAGTCATTATACCAGTATTTACTGGATTTCG
Organism: uncultured Bacteroidales bacterium; assembly: GCA_964605655.1. Taxonomy (GTDB): domain Bacteria; phylum Bacteroidota; class Bacteroidia; order Bacteroidales; family CAIXZF01; genus JAKLIX01. The sequence continues at coordinate 208,074 of CAZSDK010000002.1, read as the reverse complement.
GTCCTATGACCACCCTTTATGAATTGTTGGCGGTGCCCGGTTTTAACATGGAAAAGATCAGGATTCTCCTTCCTTTTCTGACCTGTGAGTCTGCCGGAAAGCCTTCAGTAATGCTGTCGAAGGGAAAAATAAGTTTCGAGTGCAGGATGTATGCCGGGAGGATATTGGAAAAGAAGGCGGGTTACCTTGCAGCCCAAACAGGTACTTCGTATCTGGGAGATCCATGGAAAGAAAGGGTGAACCTGAAAATTCAGGCGGGACCCCACTGGCAGGCAGGCCTTCAGATGAGAAAGGATGCAGGGGAGGGGACTCCTGAATGGAACAGTCCCACGGCCTTTGATGACCAGGCCGGTTATGTGTCCTATGCCTCAAAAGGCATGATAAGGAAGATTGTAGTGGGCCATTTCGGTTTGGGCTGGGGACAGGGGCTTACCCTGAACCCTGCCTACAGCCCGGGGTCGGGACTGGATGCGACTCAACGCAGTATTTCACGTGGCCTGTTCCCTTCGACTTCCGTTAATAAACCAAGTGTGATGAGGGGATTGGGGACGGAGCTGAAAGCAGGTCCAACGACCCTCCTGGCCTTCTATTCTTCTAAAATGTTGGATGCAAGCCTTGCCGACAGCAGCAATGATCCAGGGACACCATTAATAACGGGGATTCCGGAAGGCAGCTATCACAGGACCCCCCAGGAGTTGAGTAAGAAGAACCGGGTTCCCCTTAAAGAGACCGGGATCTGTATCAGGACCGGCGGAGAGAACTGGAAGACCGGACTGTCCGTGTATCACCGGTTTCTGATGGCCAACATCCTCCCTGCCGATGACCCGGTACATATCTTTAGCGATACACAACAACAGAGAACTTACGCCGGGTGGGATTATCAGTTGTTTTTCAGGAAGGTGGTGTTATATGGTGAACTCAGCCTGGCCCTGCCTGAATCCCCGGCATGGATATTCGGAGTGGATGTTCATCCTTCGCCCCTGGTGGCTGCTTCCCTGAGGCTTACCGGGTTCTCGGCCGATTATCAGAATCCTGCGACCCATCCCGGGCTTTACGCATCTTCTCCTTCAAGGGAGACAGGCATTCAACTTAAGATGACTGTTCATCTTTCAAAAAATGCTGACTTCAGCCTTCGTTGCGGGCAGGACAGATTCGGCTGGTTGCGTTACCTGGTATCCGCTCCCTCGCAGAGGGAGTTTTTTCAGGGGAGGCTGTGTTATATCATGTCGAAAGACCAGATCCTGGAATTCAGCGGGCAGATGACAAAATCGATGACGGATGAAAAAACAGGGGAGCATTTCCCCCGGCTTGTTCCGGTCAGTACCCTGGTCACAGGATTCAGTGTCAAATCCCTGCTGTCAGAAAAACTCAGATACTCGGCGTCATTTAAATTGAAATTCAATGCCTTAAATGAAGGGGAGCGCCAAAAAGGAATGTTGATCTGCCAGGAACTGAAGTCAGCATTGTTAAAGGAGAGTGTTGATCTTTCCTTTCAGACCGTATTTTTCCAGACAGACTCCTACCAGGAACGTTTATACTGCTGGGCGCCTGAATTCCAGGGAATGATGATTATGCCTTCATACTATGGCAAGGGAATGAATTGGTCCGTTCTCCTGCGGTCGCACTTCACGCGACAATGCGAGCTTTCATTGAAGTACTCCCGGACCACGTATCGAAACGTCGCAGCCCTTGGAAGTGGTCTGGAGGAAATCCGGGGTCCCGTCAGGTCAGAGGCAGGCATTCAGATGCGGATAACCCTGCAGCATTCAAAAAGTACTTTTTCTAAAAAATTGAAAATCAGCCAATAAAGGATTTTTTCTTTTTTTTTGTAACTATCAGCAGGGTAAGGCGTCCTATTTCCAAAACAAAGAAAATCCTTCGTCATGAAAACAAATAAAGTTAACTCCGAAATCAAGAAAATCTGTCTCATCACCCTGTTGGTAGTGGTATTTACCTTGGCTTATGTGCACAAAGTGGAGACCATGAATATTTCCAGGGGAAGCGAGCCTGAGATTGCTTCCGTTTACGAACAGCCGGTAGTGCCTCCCATGTCCGTCACCAGTACCACACCTATTACGGAAGAACCTTCCTTTGGAAGCACCTTAAGAGGAATACAGGATAATCCGGATTACTGGGCAGATTACCTCAGGACCAAAATAGCCATTGAGGAAAAGACAGAAGAGATCATACTTCCGGAAGCATCTTCCATCACCAGGGAAATGGAGCAGAACCCCACCTATTGGTCAGATTATTTGAATAGCCAGGTGGAGAATGAAAACAGCGGGAATATTATTCAGAGAATGGAGAATGATCCTTTGTACTGGAAACACTATCTCGATAGCATCACTATCGATTCCATATAAACTCAGGGATTTGCGGGGATCGGCCTTGAAGGCCGGGTAAAAGGGAAGGGCAGCTCAGACGGGCTGCCCTTTTTGATTGATTATGAGTACATTATCGATGGTGGTATTGGTTTCACTTTTTTTTTATATGTTTGCCTGAATAAAATTTAAAGTGAAATAACATGAAAAACCATCCGAACGGATTACTCGCTGCAGCCCTGGCAAACATGGGTGAGCGTTTTGGCTTTTACACCATGATGGCCATTTTAGTGCTTTTTTTGCAGGCAAAATTCGGCCTGACAGGGACGCAGGCAGGACTGATCTACTCAGTTTTCTACTTTTCAATCTATATCCTGGCTTTTGTCGGAGGTTTGATTGCTGACAGGACAAGGAATTACAAGGGTACGATCATGATAGGGCTGGTGGTGATGGCCCTGGGTTATCTTTTCGTCGCCATACCAACGCCGACGCCGGTACCCAATAGGACTTTGTACCTGATTCTCTCCTGTCTTGGATTATTTACCATTGCCTTTGGTAACGGATTATTTAAAGGGAACCTACAGGCTCTTGTCGGGCAGATGTACGATAACCCAGCTTTTGGTAAAATGAGGGATTCCGGGTTCTCGTTGTTCTACATGTTCATTAATGTGGGAGCCCTTTTTGCACCGATTTTTGCCGTCGGAATGCGTAACGGATGGCTGGAAAGGAACGGATATACGTACAACTCAAGTCTGCCGCAGCTTTGCCATGCTTACCTCGACGGAAACATTACTGTGGAGGCTCAGGAGAAGTTCACTACCCTGGCCACCGAAGTAAGCCGGATGGGACCGGTTAGTGACCTACATGCTTTTGCGACCAGCTACCTGAATGTTTTTACTACAGGGTTCCATTATGCGTTTGGTATCTCCGTCATTGCCATGTTAATTTCGATTACGATCTACCTGTCGAATAAAAGGCGTTTTCCCGATCCTGCCATGAAGGTCAGGACTTCAGATTCACAGACTGCCATGGTCACCATGGATGCAAAGGAAGTCAAGCAACGGTTGTACGCCCTTCTGGCGGTATATGGTGTGGTCATATTCTTCTGGTTCTCCTTCCATCAGAACGGACTCACACTGACCTATTTTGCCAAGGATTATACAGACCTGAGCGGAATGGTGATCAACCTTGGCTTTATGAAGATACAGGGTGCGGAGATATTCCAGTCCATCAATCCGCTGTTTATCGTTGCTCTAACCCCTGTTATTATGGGTGTTTTCGGTTGGTTCAGGGCCAGGGGCAAGGAGCCTTCCACCCCAAAGAAGATTGCTATCGGTATGTTCATTGCAGCGTTGGCTTATGTAGTTATGACCATAGGATCCCTGGGAGTTCCTCTCAAAACAGAGGTTGATGCCATGGGTGGTCTTTCTGACTCACAAAGAGTGACTCCTTTCCTCCTGATCGGAACCTATTTTGTTCTTACCGTAGCTGAATTGTTTATCAGTCCTTTGGGGATTTCTTTTGTTTCAAAGGTGGCTCCGCCCCAGTACCAGGGTTTGATGCAGGGAGGCTGGCTTGGAGCTACGGCCGTCGGTAACCAGCTGTTGTTCATCGGGGCTATTCTATATGAGAGTGTTCCTATCTGGCTTACCTGGTCGGTCTTTGTGGCGGCCTGCCTGCTGTCGATGCTGACGATGATATTGATGCTCAAGTGGCTGGAAAAGGTAGCCAAGTAAATTTTTCAGGCTGATGATCTTTCCGTGGGGCCATACCCGGAGATTCAACAGTTATTCAGAGTACTTTAAAAAGAACTTCGGGGCCAGGGTGCAGAAACTCACCCTGGATGCCGGGTTTACCTGTCCCAACCGTGATGGAAGACTTGGGACCGGTGGATGCACTTTCTGCAGTAACGAAGCCTTCAATCCATCTTATTGTTCCTCTTCCAAGTCCATTACGCAGCAGCTGCAGGAAGGCAGGGAATTCCACAGGGTTAGGTACCGCAGGGCAGACAGATTTATCGCTTATTTCCAGGCATATACAAATACGTATGCCACTGTGGAGACCCTGAGGTCGCTTTACAGGGAAGCCCTTGGCTTTCCTGAGGTCATTGGCCTGGTCATTGGCACCCGGCCCGATTGTATGCCGGAGGAGGTCCTGGATTTGTTGGTAGAATTGGGCAGGGACCATTATCTTGCCGTGGAGTACGGTGTGGAGTCACACAGGGAGGATACCTTATTGAGGATCAGGCGGGGACATACTTTTCAGCAATCGGTGGAGGCCATTCAGAGAACGGCAGAGAGGGGACTGAAAGTCGGTGCACACATGATCCTTGGGCTTCCGGGAGAATACCATGACGATTGGATGGAGGGAGCCGGCATCATGGGCAGGCTGCCCCTTCACAGCATCAAACTCCATCAGTTACAGATCCTCAGGGGTACTCAGATGGAAGAAGAATACAAAAAGGACCCCACTTCCTTTCGGTTTTTTAAGCTGGACGAATATATAGACCTGGTCATCGACTACCTGGAAGTCCTGAATCCTGCTATTGTTGTGGAGCGTTTTGCCGGTGAAGTCCCGCCGCGCTACCTTGCCGGACCAGGCTTCGGACTGGTAAGGAACGATCAGATACTCGTCATGACTGAAAAACGGATGGCGGAACGAAATACCTGGCAGGGAAGGTTATGGTGAAGGCTGGTCCTTGGTCTTGTATCTTCCCGCTTCCTTAAGTGCCCTAGTCAGTATCCATTCTATCTGTCCGTTGGTGCTCCTGAACTCATCGGAGGCCCACTTTTCAATCTTTTGAAGGAGCTCAGGGTCGATACGAAGGACAAATGGTTTTTTCGGCGCCATTCTTTCAGTGATTCAGGGTTCCGGTATTGACGATGGGACTGGCGGCTTTTTCTGCGCAAAGGACTACCATGAGGTTACTTACCATGGAGGCTTTATGTTCTTCATCCAGTTCAATGATCTTCTTCTGGGAAAGATGTTCCAGGGCCATCTCAACCATGGAGACGGCTCCTTCCACGATTTTAAATCTTGCGGCCACCACGGCAGTAGCCTGTTGGCGTTGCAACATGGCGTGCGCGATCTCGGAGGCATAGGCTAAATAGGCGATACGGGACTCAATAACCTGGATACCCGCAATAAACAGCCTTTCGGTCAACTCCTTTTCCAGCACATGATTGACTTCTTCTCCACCGGCCCTCAGAGTAATCTCTGCCTGCGCATCGTCAAAGTTATCATAGGGATAATGACCGGCCAGCTTGCGGATGGCTGCCTCACTCTGTATCTGCACGAATTTTATATAATCATCCACTTCAAACGCAGCTTTGAAGGTGTCCTCCACTTTCCAGACCAGCACAATCCCTATCATGATGGGGTTTCCGACTTTGTCGTTGACCTTTAAGGGATCGCTGTTCAGGTTGCGGGCTCTCAGGGAAATCTTCTTTTTCAGAAAGAAGGGATTGACCCAGTAGAAACCATAGTTTTTAACGGTCCCCTGGTAGGCACCAAACAAGGTAAGCACACTCGATTCGTTCGGATTGACCACCAGAAAGCCGCCGCACAAAAAGGCTGCAATGACCCCAAACATGATGACCCAGTATGCCTCTGTCTGCCAGGCGATAAGAGCGGGAATGGCAGCAACTGCCAATACGATCACCAATCCCAGATATCCTGAAACAGGTGAATAAGTTTTTTCTGTTTTCATGATTGATATTAAAATGATATCGCAAAGATATTATAATCATTCATTGTTGTCAAGAAAAATGCAAAAAAAAAGAGGGTGTCTCAAAACTGAGACACCCTCTTCTTTTTTTGAGATAGAAGGATCTACTTCAGTTCTTTTTCGCCGCTGTGAATACATTTAGCGTCTTTCTTATCCTTGCAGCCTTTAGCATCTTTTGAACCGCAGGCTTTTTGGCATGGTTTAGAGCATTTGGGGTCCATAGTGGCACCGTGATTGCAACCGGCCGGCTTGGAATCTTTTTCAACAGCGGGAGCAGGGGTAGTGGATGCGGAGGGCTGAACAGATACCTTTTCAGTCTTGTTGACTTTGGTGGTTTTGGGATTCTGAGCATCGCTGGTCGAAAGTCCGACGAAAGCTACAAAAGCTACCAGCGACAGAAGGAATGCAAATTTTTTCATAGAGTTTGATTATTAATGTTGTTGTTGATTTCTCATGCAAAAATAACGCAAAACATGGGGCCGTGGTACATAATATTTGTTAATAATACGTTAAAACGCCCTGATTTACTGAATCAAGCGGCCAATGACCGTCTGTTTTCCTGTGACCTTTTGCTGGAGGCTCACCATGATCTGAGTGTCTTTTGGTAATAAAAGATCAATTCTTGAACCAAATTTAATAAATCCCATTTCCTGGCCCTTGACCACCTCCTGGTTTTCTTTGGCATAACATACGATCCGGCGGGCTATGGCCCCGGCGATCTGGCGGACCAGAACCTTATGGCCTGATTTGTTTTCAACAATCACCGTCGTCCTTTCATTATCCTGTGATGACTTGGGGTGCCATGCCACCAGGTATCGGCCGGGCATATAATCGCAGTAGCTGATCTTCCCGCTGACAGGGTACCAGTTGACATGGACATTGAAAGGCGACATGAATATAGATACCTGCACTCTTTCATCCCTGAAAATCTCATGATCGAAGATCCTCTCAATCACCACCACCTTCCCGTCAGCCGGAGCAACTATGATATTTCCTTTATCGACCACTTGCCGGTAGGGGGACCGGAAGAAAGCTGCCAGGAACACCAGGGCGATCACACAGGCTCCATAGAACAGGTAATGGAACCAGGTTTGCCTGGTAAAGATCAGGTCCACCAACACAACTAATCCGGCAAGGATACAGAAAAAAATCAGAATCAGGGGATAGCCTTCCCGGTGGATTTTCATAATCCAAAGATATAAAGTAAAACGAAAATCACGGGTGCAACGGCCAGGGTTGCATCAAAACGGTCGAGGATCCCTCCGTGACCGGGTATCAGGTTGCCGGAATCTTTGATCATCAGGCTTCTTTTCATCATGGACTCTATAAGGTCACCAAGAGTGCCGAAGACAATGGTCACAGCAGCCAGGACCAACCATTGACCTGTACTGAGAACAGGAAAGTACCCGGAAAGGATCCAGGTCAGGATCAGTGTGAATAGCGCACCACCGGCACTTCCCTCCCAGGTCTTCTTAGGGGATATCCTTTCGAAGAGCTTATGCCTTCCAAGCCATGAACCGGTAAGATAGGCAAAGGTATCATTGGTCCAGATCAGGAAGAAAATGCTCATGGGCAAAACAGGACTGCACAGGCCATAGTGTCCGCCTGTATAAAAGAAAAAGTTGATAAGGGCCAGCGGCAGCGGGATATACAGGATGCCTAAGAGCGTGAGGGCTATGGAGGTAAAAGGGGATTCTGTTCCAGAGAACAGGCTGATCAGGAAAGGAAGGCCTGCAAAGAGAAGGTTCAGCAAGACCAGCAGAAAAGAGTACTCCGTGATTAGGTGATGAGCATAAAGGGTAAGCGACAGGTAGGCCCACGATCCGGCCAGAATTCCGCCCAGGAAAGCTATCCCTCTGATCTTATGAAGCGAATAAAACTCTCTCAGTCCCAAGAATGACACGATAAAGAACAGACCGGCAAATGCATAGGGATGCAGAAGGATGGAACCGATGACCAGAACCACGAATACAGCACCGCTGATCGTCCGTGTTATGAAATTACTCACCGTTTGTCTGGCTTATAATTTGTTGGGCACGTAAGGCATCGTCGGCGGTGACATACAGTTCAGCTTCACCAAACAAATAGGAGGAGTCTTGCTTATTAATAGTAATCGCCTGGATGTCATTCTCTTTCAGTAATCCGCAAAGGATTTCCACCTCATGTACCCGTGAAGAGCTGAATATTTTTACCCAGGGTTGGTCTTCGGTCATCATGCTTCTTCAAGAACATCAATAAGGAAAAGATAGAGTTCTTTGGGGCCATGAGCGCCCATGACCAGCGTTTTTTCGATGTCGGCAGTACGGCTTGGGCCGGTGATGACAGTGACCATGGAAGGGAATTTCTTACCATATTTATAATTAAGGTAAGTAAAAGCCTGTTTGAGGTCAGGTACCAGCTGGTTTGTATAGGCGACCACCACGTGGACCTCGGGATAAACGTGCATCCGTCGGCCTGATGCACTCCTTGATGAGACCAGGATACTCCCCAGCCTCGCTATGAGGTATTCACAGGCTGTGATTCCCACCGTGGATTTGAGCAAGGATTCATCGCCTGATTCGAAAGGAATGCCAGCCTTACTCAGCATCACTGAAAGAATTTCATCCTTGCAGAAAGGGGTAGTCCATTGGTTCTGGCTGGCCAGGATCCTGTAATAATGTGCAAATTCAGCCTCGTTCTGGCAAAAAATGAATTGTCCGCCTACTTTTGTGAACTCCTGGGCGAAGGCAATATCCAATGCATCTTCCTGGTCGGCATAGACTGGCGTGCTGAAGTCTATCTGGGGAAAAGGATTATCTGCAACGTTGATGAGGGCATTGCGGATATTTTTAAGTACTTTTTCTTTGGAAGTGCTTTCTTCCATCGGAATTATTATAAAGTGTTGTTTTCGGAGTTATTCGGCATCTCCTTTTTTTCTTCAGTGTCGAAGGGTCTTTTCCCGAAAATGCTTTCGAGGTCTTCCCTGAAGATAACCTCCTTTTTCAGGAGGATGTCAGCCAGTTGTTCCACCAGGTTCCGGTTACTGGATAAAAGCTCTTTGGCTCTTTTGTAACCTTTCTCCACCAGGTTACGGACCTCGTGGTCGATGGTTTCGGCGGTCTTTTCACTGTACGGTTTTCCAAAGGTATATTCACTCTGGCCGGTAGAGTCATAGAAACTGATGTTCCCGATTTTCTCGTTAAGGCCGAAGAAAGCGATCATAGCATAGGCTTGTTTGGTCACTTTTTCGAGGTCATTGAGGGCCCCGGTCGACACCTTTCCAAAAATGATGTCTTCAGCGGCTCTGCCACCCAGAGCGGCGGTAATCTCGTCGAACATCTGGTCAAAGGTGGTAATCTGTCGTTCTTCAGGCAGGTACCAGGCAGCGCCCAGGGCTTTTCCCCTGGGTACGATGGTCACTTTTACCAGGGGGTGGGCATGTTCCAGCAGCCAGCTCACTGAGGCATGGCCTGCTTCATGAAAAGCGATCACCTTTTTTTCCTGGGGGGAGATGATTTTATTCCTCTTCTCCAGTCCGCCTACAATACGGTCGATGGCATCCAGGAAGTCTTGTTTCTCGATGAGTGACTTTCCGTTACGGGCAGCGATGAGGGCGGATTCATTGCATACATTGGCGATGTCGGCTCCTGAGAATCCGGGGGTTTGTTTGGCGAGGAATTCCACGTTCACGCTATCGTCCATTTTGAGCGGTCTCATGTGGACCAGGAAGATGGCTTTTCTTTCCTCGAGGTCAGGCAGTTCCACGTTGATGGTCCTGTCGAAACGGCCGGCACGCAGCAGGGCACGGTCGAGCACGTCAGCCCTGTTGGTAGCAGCCAGGATGATGACCCCGGCGTTGCTGGCAAAACCATCCATTTCGGTCAGAAGCTGGTTTAAGGTATTCTCCCTCTCATCGTTGGCACCGGTGATGATGTTTTTTCCCCTCGCTCTTCCGATGGCATCAATCTCATCGATAAAGATGATACAGGGTGCTTTTTCCTTGGCTTGTTTAAACAGGTCCCTGACCCTTGAGGCGCCCACGCCAACAAACATCTCCACGAAATCCGATCCGGAGATGGAGAAAAAGGGCACTTTGGCTTCCCCGGCCACGGCTTTGGCCAGCAAGGTCTTACCCGTTCCCGGAGGTCCGACCAGCAGGGCTCCTTTGGGGATCTTACCACCGAGTTGGGTGTATTTTTTGGGGTTTTTCAGGAAATCGACAATTTCCATCACCTCGATCTTGGCTTCTTCCAAACCGGCCACGTCTTTAAAGTTAATGGTGACATGGGTGTTCTTGTCGAAGAGCTGGGCTTTGGATTTTCCGAAGTTAAAAACCTGTCCTGCACCCCCGCTGCCGCGGTTCATCATCCTCATGATCAGGAACCAGGCACCGATAAGGATCAGGATGGGCAGTACATATCCCAGCACATCGGAGGTCCAGTTTCTCCTGTCATCGGCAGTCAGGTTGATCTTGCTGTTGGCCTTGATCTGCATGACTTGTTCAGGGGTCTTTCCAACCGTATCTCTGGAGAAAACGCTTTCCTGGGCCTCCTTGATGTCATCACGGAAGCCGTCAACGGTAATGAATTTATAGAGGAAATGAGGCCCGGGGTTGGCTGAATTTCCCAAGCCTTTGCTCTTGACATCTTTATAAAGGGTATCGCCGGAGTTCAGCTTTTCCTTCTTGATGTAAATCTCGGCAAACTTCTTATTGATGACGACAATCTTCTGAATGTCATGCTTTTCGATTAGATTTTCGACCGTATTCCAGTCAATTTCCTTGATCTCACCGCTGAAACTGAAATACTGGAGACCGATCAGAAAGAGGATGAGCGCCCCGTATATCCAGTAAATACTGAAACGAGGCTTCACAGGCTTTTTGTTCTGGTTTTCCTTGTTGCCCTGATTGTTTTTTTGTTCTGTGAAGGGATCCCAGGAGGATTTTTCCGGTTCTTCGTTACCATCCTTAGAATCCTGTATCAGATATTGATGATCTTCTGCCATTTTGTCTAGTCATTGTTGTAATTAGGAGATGTCGCTTCGTACCGCATCGGCCCACAAACCCTCCAGATTGTAGAAGCTGCGTCTGTTTTCCTGGAAAATATGGACGACTACGTCGAAGTAGTCGAGCAAAATCCATTCCGAATTTTCCAGTCCCTCGGTATGAATGGGACTTACCCCCACTGCCTGCCTCACCTCCTTCTCTACTGATTCGGCCAATGCGTGCACATGGGTCCGTGACGTGCCGTGGCAAAGAATAAAATAGTCACTGATGGAATGGGGGAGTTTCCGCAGGTCAAGACTGACAATATCTACTCCTTTTTTCTCCTGAAGTCCTTTTATGATGATCTCCGATAGCATGCCTGAGGCTGCTGCCGTCGTTTTCTTTACCATAAGCCTGATTTCTATTTTCCCTTTGAGGCAAAGGTAACCAATTTATTATGATAACAGGAGGGGGTATTAAGTATTGACCGGGATTATTTATCAGGGTCCCTCTTGGTTATGGATTCATGCTTACCTTTGCACATCAAGAAACCAAGCCTGAATTATGGAAAATATGATCGTTATTTACGAAGGAAATCTGAAGACCAGAGCCAAACATTTAATGAGCGGAACTGAAATAATGACAGATGCCCCTCCTGACAATGAAGGGGAAGGCTCATTGTTTTCACCTACGGATCTTGTGGCTACGGCATTGGGATCCTGTATGCTGACTATCATGGGCTTATATGCAAAACGGAATAATATTGACATCAGGGGTACCCGTCTGAATATCACCAAGATCATGGCATCCAATCCGAGAAGAATAGGGGAGGTTGTCATTGAGATCTATTTTCCGGACCATCCATACACTGACAAGGAAAAGCTGACACTGGAAGGATTCAGCAGAAACTGTCCGGTGGCTCACACCCTGCATCCTGATGTAAAACAGACAGTACGGTTCTTTTTCCCTTCTTCTGAAAAGAATTAAAAGACTGCCTGACCATGAGTGAATTTTCCGGGACAACGGGCAGAAACCATCCGGGTGGGAAAAAGTCAGGACCATTCTCCATGGTTGCAAAGACTGTTGCAGGTCTGGAGCTTCTATTGGCAGAAGAACTGGCCTTATTGGGTGCTGAAGATATTGAAGTGCTTCACCGGGCGGTCTCTTTCCGCGGTGACAAAAGGATGATGTACAAGGCCAATTACGAGTTGCGCACCGCTCTCAGGGTACTGAAACCTTTTCATCAGTTCCGGGCACAATCCGAGGAACAGCTTTACCGGCAGATCAAATCCATGGATTGGTCTTCCCTGTTAAAAGTGAACCAGACCTTTGCTATTGATACTGTCCTGGTCCAGTCGGAGTTCCACCACTCACAGTTCATTTCCCAAAAGGCTAAGGATGCTATTGTCGACGGATTCAGGGAACAGACCGGGAGAAGGCCCTCTGTAGACCTTGACAGGCCTGATCTCAGGATCCATCTTCATATAACCGGAGATCAGTGTGATGTTTCCCTTGACAGCTCTGGTTCATCTCTTCATAAAAGGGGATACCGTGTCATGCAGCATGATGCACCCCTGAATGAGGTTTTGGCTGCCGGCATCATCGCTTTGTCGGGCTGGGATAAAAAGTCAAATTTCATTGATTTTATGTGTGGTTCCGGGACCTTGCTGGTTGAGGCCCTGATGGCTGCCTGCAACATACCGGCCGGGTTTTACAGGGATGACTTTGGATTTTTTCATTGGAATGATTTTGATGTTGCACTCTGGGAGGAAGTAAAGCAGGAGGCTGCCTTAAAAAGGTCGATGGAGACTGATTTTCAGGTCATCGGGAATGATCACAGCAGAAAGAGCCTGTATCAGGCCAGAGAGAACCTGGAACATGCCGGCCTGGAAAAGAAGGTCCAGCTCTTCCAGGGTGATTTTTCAAAACTCCAGCCGCCGTCTTCCGGCGGCATCGTGATCACCAACCCGCCTTACGGGGAGAGGATAACGGTGGAGGACATCATCGCCCTGTACCAGGAAATGGGTAATATATTTAAAAGAAAGTATGCAGGATATTCGGCGTGGGTGGTCAGTTCTGATATGAGAGCACTGAAGATGATCGGACTGAAGCCCAAAAAGAAATACCTGGTGTATAACGGTCCCCTCGAATGCCGGCTGTACGGTTTTGAATTGTATGAGGGATCTAAAAGAACTTCGGATGATACATAGGATTGGAGTACTGACTTCGGGGGGGGACTCCCCCGGAATGAACGCCGCCATCAGGGCGGTAACGCGTACCGCATTGCATCACGGACTCGCTGTAACCGGTTTCTACCGGGGTTACGAAGGTCTTATCGATGGAGACTGCGTCGAATTGAACACCTATTGTGTTTCAAATATCATTCAGCGGGGAGGGACCATTTTAAAATCGGCACGGAGTGAACGGTTTATACATGATGAAGGGATTCGAAAGGGCATGGAAACCCTCTCCAGGTTCAAGGTCGATGCTCTCGTGGTCATTGGCGGAGACGGGACTTTCCGGGGTGCCGATATCTTTGGGAAAAGGTTTGATTTCCCAGTGGTGGGTTTGCCGGGTACCATCGACAACGATCTTTACGGTACCGATTTTACCATAGGTTACGATACGGCCATCAACACGGTGGTTGAAGCCATTGATAAGATCAAAGACACAGCCAGCTCCCACGACCGTTTATTTTTTGTGGAGGTGATGGGAAGAGATGCCGGTTTTATTGCACTCAGCTCAGGTATCGCAACGGGTGCAGAGGATATCCTCATTCCGGAAGAAAAGACCACCATCGATCAGCTGGTGGAAAAACTGGAATCAGACTGGATGAAACACAAATCTTCCGGTATTATTGTCGTGGCTGAAGGGGATGAAGAAGGAGGTGCCTATGAGGTAGCCCGTAAAGTGCAAGAAAGGTTTATCCACTATAAGACCAGGGTGACCGTCCTGGGACATATTCAGAGAGGAGGGAGCCCCAGCTGTAACGACAGGGTTCTTGCCAGTACCCTGGGTTACGAGGCAGTACGGGCGCTGCTCAGGGGTGAGAAAAGCGTCATGGTAGGTACCATGGCAGGGAAGATTACCTTTACTCCCTTTGAAAAAGCCACCAAACAGCATCCTTCCGTCAATCCGAGTCTGCTGGAAATGGCAAAAGTCCTCTCCCTGTAAATGGGAGCAATAACGACATACGTTGAAGTCATACTCCCCCTGCCCGTAGCAGGTACTTTCTGTTATTCGGTGCCCGAAGAATGCCTCGATCTGGTAGGGCCCGGGAAACGGGTAGAAGTGCAATTTGGTAGCAATCGCGTGTACTCGGCCATTGTTCGGGAAATTCATCATACCAAGCCTGACCGTTTTGAACCCAAACAGATCCTGTCGGTCCTTGATGACCTGCCCCTGGTGAACCAGCAGCAAATGGAATTCTGGGACTGGATGAGCCAATATTATCTGTGTCATACCGGCGAGGTGATGAACGCCGCCCTACCCTCCGGACTGAAACTCACCAGCGAAAGCAAGCTGGTGATGAATCCCCTTTATCAGGGGGATACCCAGTTGCTTACTGACAGGGAGTTCCTGGTCTTTGAGGCCGTTGATGTCCGGAAAGTAGTGAGCCTGCAGGAAGTTTCCGTGATCCTGGGGATCAAGAAAATAATGCCGGTGATTAAAAGCCTGGTTGAGAAGAGGGTGGTAGAGATTTATGAAGACCTCCAGGAGCGGTACATCCCTAAGAAGGAATGGTTCGTCACCCTCAGTGACGCCTATTTGAATGAAGAGAACCTCCAGGAATTGTTCGGGCGTTTGAGCAAGAGATCGGAGAAGCAGCTGCAGGTCCTTATGACCTATCTTCACCTGAGCAGGTCGATGAAAAAGGACAAGGTCAAGCAGGCCTTGTTGCTGAAAGAATCTGATGCCACCCATGCCACCATGAAGGCCATGACCGGCAAGGGTATTTTTTTGCTGAGTGAGGAAGTGGTGAGCAGGCTGGGAGAGGTGAAAGAAAGCCAATCACCGGACAACATCATACTCAGCCCGTTCCAGGAGATCGCCATCCGTCATGTCAGGCAACTTTTCCTCGAGAAGAACGCGGTGCTTCTGCACGGAGTCACCTCAAGCGGAAAGACAGAGATCTATGTGAAGCTCATCCAGGAGACCCTTCTTCAGGGAAAGCAAGTGCTGTACCTTCTTCCTGAGATCGCGCTTACTACCCAGATCATCGACAGGTTAAGGAAGTTCTTTGGTGACAGGGTGGGGGTTTACCATTCCAAGTATAATGAGCAGGAGAAGGTCGAAATCTGGAGAAAAGTGCTCCAGAAGAAGTGGAGCACGGAAGACCATCCGTACCAGGTCATTCTGGGGGCAAGGTCTGCCCTGTTCCTGCCTTTCAGCAACCTGGGACTCATCATTGTGGATGAGGAGCATGACTCTTCATACAAGCAGCACGACCCGCCACCCCGTTACCATGCCAGGGATGCCGCCATCGTGCTGGGTCGCATGCACGAGGCCAGGGTGTTGCTGGGGACGGCCACTCCCTCCATAGAATCCTATTTCAATGCAAGGACAGGAAGATATGGCCTGGTGACCCTGACCGAGAGGTATGGAGGCATTGAACTGCCGGAAGTAGAGGTGGTCGATATGAAAGCAGAGACCATAAAAAAAAGAGTCCATTCCCACTATTCACAAGTCTTGCTGGATGCCATGGACGGGGTCCTGCAAAACAAGGAACAGGTGATTCTCTTCCAGAACCGGAGGGGATTCTCACTCCGTCTGGTCTGTGACACCTGTCAGTGGACACCTGAATGCAAAAACTGCGATGTGACCCTTACCTACCATAAGATCAATAATGAACTCCGTTGTCATTACTGCGGATATTCAGTCAGGGTGATGACCCATTGCGAGGGATGTGGTGGTTCCAGTCTGAAGATGAGTGGGTTTGGTACAGAGAAGGTGGAGGAAGAGCTCTCGGTCTTTTTCCCTGAAGCCAGGATTGCCAGGATGGACCTGGATTCGACCCGTGGAAAATATGCCTATCAGAAGATCCTGGGTGATTTTGAGTCAGGGGACATCGATATTCTTGTGGGTACACAGATGGTGACCAAGGGACTGGATTTTGACCGGGTCACCCTGGTGGGTATTCTGAATGCAGATAACCAGCTCACCTACCCTGACTTCAGATCCTATGAGAAGAGTTTTCAACTCATGGCACAGGTGAGCGGCCGTTCAGGACGGAAGAAAAAGAGAGGCCGGGTGATCATCCAGACGTGGTCGCCGGGTCACCGCATCATCAACCAGGTGATCAGGAACGACTATGAAGGGTTATACCTGGAACAACTCAAAGAAAGACAAGAGTTTCTGTATCCGCCATATTACCGCCTGATTCTTTTGGTATTGAAACATAAGGATGCTTCGGTCCTTAATAGAGCCGCTGTGTACCTGGCAGAAAACCTCAGAAAAGATCTTGGAAAGAGGGTGATAGGTCCTGAATTCCCGCTGGTTTCGAGGATCAATCAGTGGTACATCAAGCAGATCCTCATCAAAATAGAAAGAGAAGCGGTCTTGGGAAAGATTAAAGATCAGATTGTCAATAAGATAACAGAAGCAGGGAAACAACCTCTGTTTAAATCCGTAAAGACCGGCATCGATGTAGATCCTGTTTAGGGATCAGTTTTTCGGCTCTTCCGGAACGATGATGAACAGGTCTTCTTCTTCCTTTTTCATCAAATATTTCTCACGGGCGAATTTCTCGAGGTTTTTCTGATCTGTCTTAAGCTCGTGTGTTGTCTGTTTGTCTTTCCTGATTTCCTGGAGGTAATAGTTCTTTTGCTGTTTGAGTTCCTGAAGCGTAGAGGACAGTTCATATTGCGAGATCAGGTTATTCCTGTCGAACACCGACAACCACAGGAGGAAGACCAGTGTAGTGATGAAATACTTGTTTTTGACAAGTTTAAGGATGAAGGGTACCATGGTTTATAAATCTTGGATACAAAGATAAGGTTGCAATACCCTGGTTCTGACAACAGAAGAAAATTTTTTGAGCAACTCGGTGTTGATAGTTTTTCCGAGTCGAAATTTCGGGTGCTACGATCTAAGTTCCTGGGATACAACGCAAAGGACAGGAAGTTATTTCATAAACCGCAGATGCATGCCGTAAAACAAGATGAAGGATGCCGTAAAGAGAAGGTCACCGGAAGGCAGACCGCCGGGATAAATGAGGAAGGTGGAAAGAAAGAGCAGGGCGATTTGGGCAACCGTGTACACATGAAATCCCATCTTTCTGAGGTTCCAGATGAGAATACTCCCTGCCAGGGAGAATGCATACAGTACCGCCCCGAGAAGGAACACCCATGAGGGTGTGTTCTTGAACACTTCCATGCCGGGTAATTTGAATTCCGGCAATTCGGTTATTTTTACGATCATAGGCCGGAAAAGTCCGGCAAAGAAAAATGAAAAAGTGAGCATCCCGCTTCCGATGAAAGTCAGGATGCAGAGAAAGGTCAGGAAGGCAGGCCTTCCCGGAGGGATGGCCTGCCTTTGTTCTGACATGGGAGATTCATCTGCCCCGTTCATGATTCCAGGCTGCCGATGGCATTTTCCACGGCGGTCAAAATATCGCAGGATTTCACAAGGGCTTTCATCTTGTTGTGGTCGTCATAAAGAGGTCTGTCGATGTCGAGGTAATCAACGTGTTTCCTGATCACTTCCTTTGCAACTTGCGTTCCTTTGCCAAACTGGTATTTCTGTTCGTCGAATTTCTCACGCAGATCCAGAGCCTGTGTCGCGGCCATAAATTCAATACCCAGGATTCCGTATGCGTTGTCGAGGATCATTCTGTTTTTCAGGGCACCGTTCATTCCCATGGAGACAAAATCCTCCTGGTCGGCAGCCGCGGGGATGGATTGGATGCAGGAAGGAACCGAGAGTATCCTTTGTTCCACGATTTGCATATCGGCGGTATACTGACTGAGCATGAGACCCGAAAACATGCCGGCTCCTTTGGTGAGAAAGGGGGGCAGCCCGACACTGAGGGCAGGGTTGTTGAGGCGGTTCATTCTTCTTTCGGAGAGCACGCTGACCATGGTGACACAGTATCCGACCATGTCCATGGGAACGGCCACCGGTGATCCCTGGAAATTGGCACCCGATAGCTGGAGGTTTTCCTCAGCAAAGAAGATGGGGTTGTCACCCACTCCGTTGAGCTCTATCTCCACCTGAGACCTTGCCCAGGCCAGGGCATCATGGGCAGCACCGATCACCTGGGGTGTGGAACGCATGGAATAAGCATCCTGCACTTTGACCTTCATTTTACCTTCTGCCAGGTCGCCTCCTGCCGTTACCTTCCTGATGGCTTTCGCCGAACGCATACCACCGGGAAATCCTCTCACCTCCAATATTCTGTGATTGTATGGTTTCAGGTTGGCCTTGAGTGCTTCGAGCGACATGGCACAGGCAATTTCTGCCTGTTTCAGCCAGTTGTTGGTGTCGAAGATCATCAAGGCTGCCATACCGGTAAGCACATTGGAACCGTTAATGGTGGCCAGTCCGTCGCGGGCATGCAGACCGGGAATAGGAATACCTGCTCTGGAGAGTGCTTCTTTCCCTTCCAGGAGTTCCCCCCGGTAAAAGGCTTTACCTTCTCCCATCATTAACAGGGCTATCTGCGACATTGGGCTGAGGTCACCGCAAGCTCCCACCGAACCTTTCTCACAAACAAAAGGTGTGACCCCCTTATTGAGCATGTCCACCAGTGTTTGCGTGATCTCCAGCCTGCAGCCTGAGTTACCGTGGGCATGCACGTTCACACGGCTCACCATGGCGGCTCTGACGATCTCTTCAGGGAAAGGTTCTCCAATACCTGCAGCGTGATTGTATATGAGATATTTCTGAAAATCCTGTACCTGGGAGCCATTCAGGACAATCTCGGAAAATTCCCCGATACCTGTGTTGATGCCATACATGATCTCTCCGGCTTCAATCTTCTTCTCAAGCATCTTACGACAGGCGAGAATGCGGTTTTTTGCCTCTGCGTGCAACTCGATCTTTTCATGTTGCCTGGCTACGCGGACCACATCTTCAATGGTCAGGCCGGCGCCTTTTATAATAAGTGTCATATTTATTGTATTAATAGTGAAAAACTGGATGGATTGACCGAAAGAATGTCTGAGCCTGAGAAAAGAGCAGATGAAATGGTAAACTTCAGGCTCCGCTGCCTGTAAAAAGCCCGGTGCGGTTGATCTGTATCTTAAATTTTAACAGCCAGTTAAATGACATGAGCCATCGATTCGATTGGGGAGTAAAGGTATGAAAAAGTATTACAGATCGTTAAGAAAAGAAATGAGTTCACTAACGGTCATGGGGCCCTGGTCCCCGGTCTTCATGTCTTTTAAGGTAACTGTGCCATTGGTGATCTCATCAGGTCCCGCGATCACCACATACGGGATATTCTTCGAGTCGGCATAAGAAAACTGTTTCTTCAATCCTGCGGGATCAGGGTAGAACTCAGCAGGGACTTTCTTTTCTCGTATCCTCTTCAGGAGACCGAGCGCAAAAAACTCTTCCTCCTGACCAAAGTTGATAATCAGCACTTTAGTGGAAGCGCTCATTTCTTTTGGGAAATGATGGGTTTCGGTCAGGACATCGTAAATGCGGTCAGCACCGAAGGAAATACCCACTCCAGAGACCCCGGGCATTCCGAAAATCCCGGTCAGGTCATCGTACCTGCCTCCTCCACAGATGCTACCGATGGCCACATCCCTGGCTTTAACTTCGATGATGGTGCCCGTGTAATAATTGAGGCCGCGGGCCAGGGTCAGGTCGAGTTCCAGGGCCTCTGAGACCTCCAGATGGTTCAGGTAACGAAAAAGGGTCTGTATTTCTTTAAGCCCTTGTGTACCTGTCTCCGATTCAGCCATCAGGGAAGAAAGCAGTTTATACTGTTCATCGAATGCCTGGCTCATCTCGAGAAAGGGGAGGAGACGGTCCCATGATTCAGGCTGGAGGCCTGCTTTGAGCAGCTCTTCTCTCACCAGGTCAGGACCTATCTTTTCAAGTTTATCGATGGCCGTGGTGATCATCCCGAATTTTCCGGGTTCGCCTATCACTTCCGCTATTCCTGCCAGGATCTTCCGGTTGTTGACTTTAATGCGGATGGGAATCTGGAGTGCGGAAAAAACATCCCTGATGATCTGTATGAGTTCAACCTCGTTTAACAGGGAACTGCTGCCTATCACATCCACGTCGCATTGGTAGAATTCGCGGTAACGTCCTTTTTGTGGCCTGTCGGCCCTCCATACAGGTTGGATCTGATAGCGTTTGAACGGGAAGGTGATCTCATTGCGTCTTTGTACCACAAACCGGGCAAAAGGCACCGTCAGGTCATACCGCAGCCCTTTTTCCGTGATCAGGGAAGCAAGATGTGCCGAGCTGATCTTCTCATCCATCTTACCGGCTTCATCAAACAGCCTGGCAGACTGCAGAAAATCACCGGAGTTGAGGATCCTGAATAAAAGCTTGTCCCCTTCATCTCCATACTTTCCCAGGAGGGTGGTAAGGTTCTCCATGGCAGGTGTCTCGATGGGGGCATAGCCATAGTTCGTAAAAACACTTCGGATGGTATCAAAAATGTAGTTTCTCCGGACCATCTCCTCAGGGGAGAAGTCGCGGGTGCCTTTGGGTATGGATGGTTTTTGTGACAAGGATGGCGTTTTATGGTATAGATGGATTATTATTTTGTTTGGTTGTTCCAGGTTCAGTCTTTTACCAGTTTTTTATACCTGATTTTATGAGGAGAAGTATCTCCTGTCCTCTTTTTGCGGTTCTCTTCATAGTCGGAATAGCTGCCTTCAAAGTAGTACACAGAGGAGTTCCCTTCGAAAGCCAGGATATGGGTGGCCACGCGGTCCAGGAACCAACGGTCATGGGAGATGATGACGGCGCAGCCGGCGAAATTGTCCAGGCCTTCTTCCAGTGCCCTGAGGGTGTTGACATCAATATCGTTGGTAGGTTCGTCGAGGAGCAGAACATTGGCTTCCTCCTTCAGGGTGAGGGCAAGATGCAGCCTGTTCCTCTCCCCGCCGGAGAGGACACCACATTTTTTCTCCTGGTCGGCACCTGAGAAATTGAACCTGGCCACATAGGCCCTGGCATTCATGCTGCGGCCTCCCATGGTGAGTATCTCACTTTCGCCGGAGATCACCTGGTACACGGTCTTTTCCGGATCAATGGAGGCGTGACTCTGATCGATATATCCCACTTTCACGGTTTCACCGGTTGAGAAGCTTCCTGAGTCGGCCATCTCGGACCCGATGATCATCCGGAACAGGGTGGTTTTTCCCGCTCCATTGGGTCCTATGACCCCGACGATGCCGTTCGGAGGCAGGGTGAAGGTAAGATCCTCGAACAAGATCTTGTCTCCAAAGGATTTGCTCACCCCCTGGGCTTCAATCACCACATTGCCCAGTCGGGGCCCGTTAGGAATGAAGATCTCCAGGCGTTCTTCCTTTTCTTTGCTGTCTTCATTGAGCAGGCGCTCATAAGCGCTGAGTCTGGCCTTTCCTTTCGACTGCCGGGCTTTGGGTGACATCCTCACCCATTCCAGCTCCCTCTCCAGGGTCTTCCTCCTTCGCGATTCGGTTTTTTCTTCCATCGCCAGGCGCTGTGTCTTCTGGTCGAGCCAGGAGGAGTAGTTACCCTGCCAGGGGATACCCTCGCCACGGTCTAATTCCAGTATCCAGCCGGCCACGTTATCTAAAAAATACCGGTCATGTGTTACCGCGATCACGGTCCCTTTATATTGCTGGAGATGTTGTTCCAGCCATTGCACCGATTCAGCATCCAGATGGTTGGTCGGCTCATCCAATAACAGTATGTCAGGTTCCTGCAACAACAAACGGCATAAGGCGACCCTTCTTCTCTCTCCTCCTGAAAGGTTCGCCACCAGGGCATCCTCATCGGGACAGCGCAAAGCATCCATGGCCCTTTCCAGTTTGCTGTCAAGTTCCCAGGCATCATGTTGTTCCAGAAGCTCGGTCAGTTCCCCCTGACGTTGTATCAGTTTATCCATTTCTGCATCCGAAAGAGGTTCTGAGAAACGGTTGTTCACTTCTTCATATTCCCTGAGCAGTTCAACGGTCTCTTTTACTCCTTCTTCCACGATCTCCCTGACCGTTTTCTGATTCTCCAGCAATGGGTCCTGCTCCAGGTACCCTACCGAATATCCCGGAGAAAACACCACCTGGCCCTGGAAAGATTTTTCTACACCGGCAATGATCTTCAGCAGGGTCGATTTTCCGCTTCCGTTCAAGCCGATGATTCCAATTTTAGCTCCATAGTAAAAGGAGAGGTAGATGTCTTTCAACACCTGTTTGTGAGGGGGGAAGATCTTGTTCACCCCAATCATTGAAAAGATGATCTTTTTATCGTCTGACATATTGAAATTCCTATCGTTACAATGTAGATGAAATGATGTTGTCGAGTTCGGCGGTGCAGTTCTCCCAGTCAAAATGAACCCTGACAAACCTGGAAGCATTTATTCCCAGGGTTCTTGCCTTCTCCGGGTGATCCAGGATGTCCAGGATCAGCTTGACATATTCTTCAGTGGAATTACCGATCAGGATATCGACTCCGTCCTGGGCATTGAGTGCTTTATTTGCCAGAGGGCTGGTGATGCAGGGCATCTCCATCGACATGGCTTCCAGAAGTTTGTTCTGCATTCCGGTGCCGATTCGCATGGGTGCAATAAACACCCTGGACTGAGAATAGCAATCACGCATATCTCTGACCCAACCTGCTATGGTAACTTTCTCATTTTGAAGAGATTTCACAGAGGCATGGGGGTGGGCACCCGCGATCAGAAGGGTGGTTTCCGGTCTTAACTTATGAATCCTTGGAAGAATCTCTTTGGCAAGATACCGGGCTCCGTCAATGTTGGGAGGATAACCCATATTACCTGTAAAAAGGAGATCGTAAACAGGATCAAATGACTGTGGCTGGTAATAATCGAAGTTGACACCATTGGATACCACCCTGATTTTTGACCTGTCGGGATGGGGTATGAAGTCCCTGTCAGAGGCTGCGATGATAGTCTTGTTGTCGAAAGCTTCAAATATCTCCTTTTCGTACCGCAGCATTCTTTTATATTCCCAGCGGAATATCCACCGAAGAAAAAAGGGAGCCTTATTCATCCTTCTTTCCAGTCCTTTACTGAAAACATCCTGGTAATCAATGGTTTTCTTATAAGGTAAGTCCATTAGGTACTCTGCACTTCTGGCTAACTGGCAATAAAGGTGATCCGGTTTCAGGGTATTGATGATCTCATGGATTTTCCGTCTGGCGGTTCCTGAGAAAAAATATCCGCACTGAAAAGGGATTCCAATGAACAAGGCCCTGATGAGGTTCCATAGGATCCCTGTTTTGGTAAGGTCATGGATGTACAGGTTTTTACAGTAGGGTTGCAGTTTAAGCTTGGCATCCGGGTGCAGCGGCCTGTCATTCAGGCAAAAAAGATGGATCTCATGTTTTCTCGACAGTATCCTGAGCTGGTGAAAGGCACGCAGTTTGTCTCCTTTTTCAAGGGGATAGGGAACTCTCGGTAACAACATGAACAATATCATCGGTCTAAGATAGTAAGCTTAAGAATAACTAAGCACTTCGACATAGAAATTCTCGAGATCCTGAATGATGCTGCGGTTATCATGCTTTTTCAGCACATAGGTCCTTGCCTTCTCTCCAATAGCCTCCATCAGTGGTGGCTGATTCAGGCAGGTCAGTATCTGAAAGGAGAACTTTTGCGGGTCGTCGGCCAGGAGAAGATGTTCACCGTCGGAGCAATCCATACCTTCTGCCCCTTTGGTGGTGGTGATGACGGTCTTACCGGCCAGCATGCCTTCCACGATCTTGATTCTGATCCCGCTGCCGGAAAGCAGAGGAACCACCATCACACCGTTCTGGCAGATGAAGGTCCAGGAATCCGTGACCTCACCGGCAATAGTGACTCCCTTTGCCGTAGTGTTCAACAGCCAGGGTGGCATGTTTCTTCCCGCCAGCACCAGTGAAGCATCTGGTTTTTGATCCAGAACGAGTGGCCAGACATGGTCAAGGAACCACCGGATTCCTTCCTGGTTGGGCATCCAGTCCATGGAACCGATATGAAAACAATTGAGGGATCCGCGGGCCTCGATGAAGGGATACTTTTCAGGGTTGATGCCGAAAGGGATGGTCTTTACAGGGACTGAGCAGGTTGCGAGCTCTGCAAACTTCGATTCCCTGTCGGTGATGGCGGCGATACCATCCACTTTAGAAAACAGGGAAAGTTCGAAGTCTCTGAGTTTGGTGATCATCTTTTTCAACAGGAAACGCTTGAACGGATTCATGGAGTGAACAGAATACTGTTCCCAGATCTGGTGTTCGATGTTATGTGCCCTCAGGATGATCTTTGCTTTGCTGTTTTTCCTGATGGTGTCAAGATATACCCCCGGATAGATCGTTTCCAGCTGAACGATGTCAAAACCTTTTTTAAGTTCTTCTGTTAACTTCTTTTCAAATGCAGCGGACCTGAATCTCTTGACGTGATAGGATTCCGAGCGGGCTGTCGAGATCAGGGCCGGGACCGGTTTAATGTCCAAATCGACAGAAACCAGCTGAATGCTGACTTTTTGCCGGTAGCTGGCAGGGATATCGTTTGATGACAGGTGGTACTTACTGGCATTCACGGCAAGGACGTGGACCTGGTGGCCCGCATCGGCCATACCTTCGATCAGGGCATTCATGGCGAGTGCACCACCGTCCCGGGGTGGATAGGGAGGTTTATTACAGAGGAATAATACCTTCATCGCCTGGTAAAAATCAAGGTGATTTTCCGGAAGGTTTTTCGCCAGCTGTCGGCATCGAAAATCGGGGAATCCGTGGCAGCCTTATAGGTCAGGAAAATCCCGATAGGAAGGAAAGAGGCTGAAGCGATCCACATACCGATATAGGCAGGAAGAACCCCTTCGCGGCTGAATTTCTCGCCGGTCATGGAAATGATGTGGTACAGGACAAAAAACAGTCCGGAAAATACGACGGGCAATCCGAATCCTCCTTTCCGGACGATAGCTCCCAGCGGCGCCCCGACAAAGAATAATATCAGGCAGGCCAGAGAAAGCGTGAACTTCCTCTGTACCTCAATTTCGTAACGGTGCATCGTCCTTTCTCTTGCTTCTATGTCAGAAATGGTCGTTTTCAGGTTTTCTTTGACTCCTGAAACTGATTCAAGGGCAAAATCAATGATCCTTCTCCGTTCAGCAGGGGTAAAGTTGTCAAGAAACTCTTTTCCCGCAAGGAGTTTGGTTTCAGGCGAAGAGAGAAGTTTTTTATCGGTCTGTCCCAAATAGTAATAGGATCCTTTCACCGTTCCGACCATCTCTTCTTTTTTTTGTCCGATTCGCCAGGAAAGTGAGTCTTCAAAGTACCTGAGCTGAGCCAGGTTGAGCATCTGGTAGTGTTTCTTAAAGAAATTCTCGTCGGTACGGTTCAGGGCAAAAGCAGAAAGGTCAAACCTTCGAAAATCTTCTTTAAAAGAGGTCCTCTGAAAATACCGGTTGGTATTGTAATTTTTCTGGTCAACCCTTTCCTGGTAGTTTGTTCCGTTATAGAGGTTGAATAACAGGTATTTGTTATCGGGTGTCATTTCCATGGTCCCCCATTCGGCCATGGTGAAGCTCGTATTGCCCTGTCTCTGTGTGTGATCGTATATCTTTATGTTCCTGACCGTCTTTCCGTCATCATCCTTTTTCCCCACCCGGATCACATATCCGTCTATCCCGTTGTAAAACAGACCTTCTTTGATATTAAGGGCCAGCTTTTGTTCCCTGACATCATAAAGGATAGAATGGAATTTCAGGTTCGCCAATGGCAGGATGTTGTTGGAAAAATAGAAAGCCAGCATTGATATTCCAATGGAGAGGACCACCAGGGGAAACATCACTTTTTTCAAGGAAATGCCGGCAGCCTTCATGGCCACCAGTTCGTATTTTTCACCAAGGTTCCCGAAAGTCATGAGGGAGGAAAGCAATATCGCCAGCGGAAGGGCCAGGGGGACAAATGTCGAGGAAGCGTAAAAAAGCAACTTTGCAATGATGTACCACTGAAGTCCTTTTCCTACCAGGTCATCCACATACTTCCACAGGAACTGCATCAAAAGGATGAACAGGGCAATGAAAAAGGTCATCACCAGAGGTCCCAGGTAGGCCTTGAGAACCAGTAGATATATCTTTTTCAACAGTAAACTGGCTTTGTGAAGAATAACGCAAAGATACGGCATTATTTTTTGTCTCCCTGGATTTAAAGGCTTGAGCTTCTGCGAAAATTATCATAGCTTTGAAGGCTCTAATGAAGCCATATGCAACTCATCGAAGTCAACGACCAGAAAACCAGAACCGAGTTCCTAAGGGTACCACGGATTTTATATAAGAATGATCCTTACTGGGTTTGTCCGCCTGATCCTGAGATCAACTCCATCTTCAATCCTCTGAAAAATCCTTTTTATCAGCATGGAGAGGTAATCAGGTGGGTGCTGAAAAACGATCAGGGTGAGCTCATCGGCAGGGTGGCTGCTTTCATCAATTTCAACAAGGCCTTCACTTTTCAGCAGCCGACCGGGGGCATGGGATTTTTTGAGTGCATCAACGACCAGGCAGCTGCCAACCTGCTTTTTGATGCATGCAGGGACTGGCTCTCAGAAAGGAAGCTGGAAGCCATGGACGGGCCGGTGAATTTCGGAGAGAACGACTATTACTGGGGACTGTTGGTAGAAGGGTTCACCCATCCCGGCATTGGGATGAACTATAATTTCCCTTACTATCAGCAGCTGTTCGAGAATTACGGATTTCAGTTTTATTTCGACCAGATCACCAATCACCTGGATTTGAGGAAGAAGTTCCCGGAGCGGTTCTGGAAAATCGCAGAGTGGGTGATGCGAAAACCTGAAGTGAGATTTGAACATTTCAGGATGGAGGAACAGGACCGGTTTATCAACGATCTGAAAACAGTGTACGATACTGCCTGGGTTTTCCACGAAAACTTTACTCCCCTGGAACCGGCCTTTATCAAAGCAAGCCTGAATAAATCCAAAGTCTTTCTGGAAGAGAAGTTCCTCTGGTTTGTGTATGTGGAAAATGAGCCAGCCGCCTTTTTTATCATGCTTCCTGATATCAACCAGATATTCAAGAAGTTAAACGGCAACCTGAACTTCTGGGGTAAATTGAAATTCTATTATTACCTAAAGACGAATACGATCACCAGGGCCAGGATCACCATCATGGGTGTCGTTCCCAAGTATCAGAGATTGGGGTTGGAATCCGGGATTTTCTGGCATATTGATAAAGTGTTGAGGACCAAACCCTGGTATAGCGAGGTCGAATTGTCATGGGTGGGTGATTTTAATCCGAAAATGAGGGCTTTGCATGAATCTGTGGGAGGAGTATTCGCGAAAAAGCACGTTACCTACCGGAAACTTTTCAGTGGTGGTGTGGTAACCCAACGTTCATCCATCATCCCTGTGGATACGAAGGAGAAGGCGATTAAAGCTCAGGAGGAAAATCTTTCGGCATCATAAAATAAATCGATATTCAAGTATTAATAAATTTTGTATATTTGTATGAATCTTAAATCATTTTACTTATGAAGAAAATGTTACTCCTTTTATGTGCTCTTGTCATGGCAGGTAGTGTGTTTTCACAGACTTACCAGCTAAGTGAAAGGGCAAAAGCAACGGCAATAACCAAGGTGTTCAATCTCTTTCCTGCGGAACCCATAGGAACAAAGCCGCATCTCTTCCCTCCGACACAACAAAGCCAGGTCGTGGCAAAAGGTCCTAATGCTGTCAGTATCATCGATATAGGGCAATCGGGCAATTCATTTGGCTTTACCGGGGGAGGGCGGACCTACCTCTGGGCCGACGACAATGTGGATGCCATATCGTTTGTTCACCGTATGGATGTGGGCGGTACGTATGGGCTGAACCGGGTTGCCTACGATGTTTCTCTTGACGGAGGAGCCAGCTGGAACACCAACGTTCAATGTTATGAACCACTGGGTCCTGGATCCTCTTACCCTCTGGCAGCAGGACGTTATCCTCAGGGTGGCATCGTAAATCCTTCAGGGAATACAGTTCCCGGGCAGTCTTATTTCCATTATTTCATCCCGACCCTCGATAATACCAACGGTGATACCTGGGGAGGTTATGGATATGGCGTAAGGAGAATGGACACTGTTCCGGCCTTTACCCAGCACAACCTTTCCACTCATGGCGGGTTTAAGCAATACGTGCCGGATGCCTTTACCATCACCCCTGAAGGGAAGGCCTTCGTGGTTGATCCTGTGGTAGCTATCACCGGTTCAACGATTTCTTCCTGGATTGATACTCTTCTGATTTCTCAGGGAACTTATAACAGTTCCTCCCATGATATGGATTATTCACAGAGGCTGCTGTATTTCGACCAGGACAAGTATATCTCGAATACCAGGATCGCTTTTGCTCCTGACGGACAGACTGGTTTCATCAGCATGCTGACCCACCACAGTTATGCTTTTGCTGCCGACAGCGTATTTTATCCGGTTTTGCTGAAGACCACAGACGGAGGAAGTACCTGGTCAAACCCGATCTATGTGAAATTGTATGGTGCCGATGGCATACCTTCTATCCTGAACTATCTCACCGATTCAATCCTGGCCACCTTGTATGATCCTGTTCCTCCGCGCGACCAGATCCCCTATACCACCGCTTTTGACCATGACCTGGTAGTGGATGCCAATGGCAATCCGCATATTGCCGTTGTTATCAGTGTGGGAGGAGGTGAATGGAATATCATCACAGCAAGGGGTGTCCCCGGAATATTTCATTTGTATTCGCTTGACGGAGGTACTAATTGGGAAGCCCATTATCTGGATTCCACAAGGAATTTCAGAGCTACCTATGCCGGTTCTTCAGAATCATCGGAAGATAACAGGGTGCAGATATCCCGCTCCATGGACGGCAACAACCTGGTGATCTCCTGGCTCGACAGCGAAGACCTGACCTCCACCGCAAACGATGCCCCCAACATCTACTGTGTGGGAGTAAATGTCAATGCCAATATTTACACTCAGACCAAGAATGCGACCAAGTTCACTGTTGCTTTTGCCCAGGCATACATGGGCAGCCAGTCACATTATATCCTCAGTGATCCGCTCGTAGAAGGACAGTTCATAGTGCCCTTTGTTTACCAGGACATGAATGTCTCCAACAATGCAGATCCTACGCAGTTCAAGTATATTCACAACTATCGTCTCGATATTGTGCAGGGAGTGGATGATATTGAAGGGCCGAAGAATATAGTATCGGAATGCTGGCCCAACCCCTTCCACGGATGTACAAACCTTGAAGTTCAGCTACTTGCCCCTGCAAAAGTGAAAGTAGAAGTGACGAACATGCTGGGCGAGCAAATGTTCTCTCTGCCCGAAAGAAACCTCAGTGCCGGCGAACACCTGATCACTCTGGAGGGATCAGCACTTTCACCGGGACTCTACCTCTGTACTGTTTATATGAATCAGCAAAAACAGACCAGGAGGCTCGTGGTGCAATAATACGAGATTAAAATGCACTGACAGGGCTGACCGGCAAAAGCCGGCCGGCCCTGTTTTTTTTATAAAAATGTGATTCTGAATTGACAAAATATGTATTTTTGTAGTTGGAAAAATAAATTCAACCTATATTATCATTTAAAACCATTCAAAAGATGAAAAAACTCTTACTATTGAGTCTGGTCCTTGGAGTGAGCCTGATGGGCTTTTCCCAGACCAGAGTAAAGAATGTCAGCCCGAAGGTGAATTTGAACCTTTCAGTGAAAAAACCTGTAAAGAACAGCATCAACGATCCTGTAAATGTTCCTGAAAAGGCGCTGAACCAGTATGCAAAATCAGGTCTCAGTGTTAATGAGACCCAGATCGGAGCTACCATCTATGATCTTCAATCCAACTCCTCCATGCAAAATCGTATCTACTATCATTCCGATGGTACGATTGGCGGCACCTGGACCATGGGTACCGGTGACTATACCGACAGAGGGACAGGATATAATTACTTCGACGGTATGAGTTGGGGATCGATTCCTTCGACACGTATTGAAAATGAAAGAGTTGGCTGGCCTTCCTATGTTCCCTGGGGCCCTGAAGGTGAATTGGCGGTCACTCACCTCGGATCCAACGCCGGCCTGAAGATCGCAAAGAGAACCCCCAAGGGAACCGGTACCTGGATGTTTGATACCCTTACCGGTCCTCCAAGCACTCCTCAGCTGCTTTGGCCCAGGGCTGTTGCCAGTGGTGACAACAACCAGTACCTTCATGTGGTCGGCCTGACAGCTCCCGTTGCCAACAGCGGTACCCTGTTTAATGGTCAGGATGGTTCTCTTCTCTATTCACGTTCCTCCGACGGTGGTGCCACCTGGGATATCCAGAATGTGCAGTTCCCTAACACCGATACCAATTATTACTACGGTTTAAGTGGTGACTGTTATGCTTTCTCCAATTCTCACGGCAATACCCTGGCTTTCGTTTATGGAAATGATTTTGAAGATCTTTTCATGATGAAGACCACCAATAACGGACAGACCTGGACCAAAACCGTTATTTTCCAGGCACCCTATCCCAAATTTAAGGAAACCACCACCCTGGTTCTTGATACTCCCACCGTATGCGATGGTGATGTTGCCGTAGCTATCGACAATAATGGCAAGGCTCATGTGTTCTTCGGCCTGATGAGAGTTCTTAACGATGATCTCACCGACGGAAACACTTCATTCTTCCCCTATACCGACGGTCTGGCTTATTGGACCGAAGATATGCCCACCTTTACCCACCTCGATATCGACACTCTTTACAACAATGGACAGCTCGTAGGTTGGATCCAGGACCTCAATGGAAACGATACCACCTATGAGTTTGTCGATGATGATACCAACCCACCCCTGTATTATGTAGCGTTGACAAGTATGCCAACGGCTACTGTTGATGAGGATAACAATATTTATGTCTTTTTTACTTCTCTCATGGAGCATAAGGACAATGGAGTACAGAATTATCGTCATCTCTGGGGAAGAAGATCCACCGACGGCGGTGCCACCTGGTCCGATTACTATGATGTGACCGGAGGCCTGACCCACAACTTCCATGAGTGTGTGTTCCCGAGCTTATCGTATACCACCTCTGACAATTTCCTGCACCTGGTCTACCAGGTGGATGAAGAACCAGGCCTGTCAGTCCGTGGGGATGAAGATGCCGCCGGCGACAACTATATCAACTATCTTAAAGTTTCTAAGATTTTGAACAGCGTGGAAGAGGTTAACCTCACCATCAACTTTGTCACCCAGAATATTCCCAACCCCTTCACCACCGAGACCAGCATCTCTGTGAACCTCAACAGGGCCAGTGACCTGAGCCTGGAAATCTCCAACCTTATGGGACAGAAAGTGTATGAGATCCCTGCAAAGAACTACAGTGCAGGCCTCACCACTTTTAAAATCGACGGTTCCAATTTCCAGCCCGGAATCTATATGTACACGGTGACCTCTGGCAACCAGAAGGTGACCAAAAAGATGATCGTTCAATAATCGATTCATTTTCTGTAAGAAAGAGGCGTTCCGGGTTCGGGACGCCTCTTTTTTTTATTCCGTGCCCTGCAGAATACGATAGCAGCCTTTTTATCGACTATATTTGTATGACGTCAAGAGTATTTACATTGGATGAATTCTGTTCATCCGGTGTTGCTCCTTAACTGAATCCAACCTTATTGTATAACCCCTAATCAATGTCATTATGAAAAAAGTGTTACTCCTGATCCTGGTTTCTGTCATAATCATTCCTGCCTTTCCACAGGGAGGACACCGAAAAGTGGTCAGACAGTCATTAAAGGATGTGGCCTTTAAGAAACCCTATCCGTCAGTTACGAAGGAACCGGCCAGTTTCTTGTTCAAAGACGTTAACGCTACGGTCTCTCCTAAACTGAGTATTGCCGAAACGGAAATCGGCACGACGATATATGACCTTCAAACCAACCAATCAGTCCAGAACAGGATCTATCTTTTTCATGACGGGACGATCGGCGGAGTCTGGACAAGGGGAATGAATCCTTCAGCCTATTCAGACAGAGGAACAGGTTATAATTATTATGATGGCACTGCCTGGGGTGCCGCTCCTACTGCCAGGATTGAAAACATCCGGACAGGATGGCCTTCTTATGTGCCGCTGGGCACGTCTGGGGAACTTTCGGTCACCCATACTGATTATGACGGTCTGGCCATTACAAAAAGGGTTACCAAGGGAACCGGAGCATGGAACAATGGTATCCTTGCCGGGCCAACTGGTGCCGTTGATATCTCCTGGCCCAGGGCAGTGACCAGCGGTCCTGACCATGAAAATATTCACATCATTTGTACCACCTATGTGCCTTACCTGGGACAAGACCAGGCCATGTTATATTATCGTTCTCAGGATGAAGGAGCTACGTGGGACCAGCAACATGTCATCATACCGGGGCTCGGGGCTTCCGATTACACCACCATCGGTGGCGATTCCTATGCCTTTGCCAACCCTAAAGGAGACACCCTGGCGTTTGTGGTGGGCGACAACTGGATGGACCTTGCCTTGTTCAAATCGACCGATGGAGGAGATAACTGGTCCAAAACCGTCATCTTCCAGCATCCCTACCCGCATTTCGACGAGACCCATACCCTGGTGCTGGATACCATCACCGCTACGGATGGCTCTCTTTCCGTCGCACTTGATCAGGAGGGGGCAGCCCATGTGGTGTTCGGCATCATGAGGGTCATGAATGATGACACCACCGATGCTCAAACATCTTTCTTCCCCTATACCGATGGCATCGGTTACTGGAAGGAGGGCATGCCGACCATGACAGACATCACTTATGAAACCCTTGAAGCCAACAACCAGTTGGTAGGGTATACACAGGATGTCAATGGCAATGATACCGTATTTGAATTCGTTGATGATGACACCAATCCTCCCTTATACTACCTGGCCGTTACCAGCATGCCAAGCATGACCATTGATGAACAGGGGCATATATTTCTGCTGATGTCATCTATGGTGGAAGGCCTGGACAACGGGGTGCAAAATTATCGCCATCTGTATGGCCGAATGTCGGAGGATGATGGTGCTACCTGGACCGACTTCATTGAAATTACGGGAGGATTGATCCATAACTTCCATGAATGCGTTTTCCCGAGCATCTCACCCACCACGAACAATAATATTCATCTGGTATATCAACTGGATGAAGAACCGGGTATGGCTGTCAGGGGCGATGAAGATCCTCCCGGCAATAATTCCATCGTTTATGTCTCCCTGGGCAAGACAGATTTCAATATGGGACTCACCGAAAACCAAAAGGCGACAGTTGAGCTATCTTGTTACCCCAACCCTTCACACGGGGATGCTGTCCTGACCCTGACACTTTCACAGGCCTCCCAGGTAAGTTATTGTATATCAGACATTACAGGAAAAATGCTGATCAACCAGGCCCAACGACTTTGCCAGGCCGGAACCCATTATTTCCCGGTCAATGGAACCAAACTTCCGGGCGGAGTCTATTTTTTCACATTCAGGGTCAATGGCCTGTTGAAAACAGGGAAACTGGTTATCGATTAATATCAATCCTTTAGAACAAGATTATGAGAACAATTATCATTACTCTTTTATTATCGGGACTATTCTTCACGGTCCAGGCCCAGGTGGGTCACCGGCCGGTTAAAAATCCTGCCCTGAAGAATATGGCACTGCCAAGGTATGTGAACAACGATGTCCGTCCCGCTCACTTTCTGAACAAACCGGCCAACCCGGCCACAAAGTCGGCCTTGAATATCACTGAAACCAGTATTGGTGCCACCAAATATGATCTGCAAACCAACTCATCGGTTCAGAACCGTATCTACCGTTTTGAGGACGGCACGATCAGCGGCACCTGGACCATTGGGATGGCCAACCCCAATTTTGCTGACCGGGGTACCGGATATAATTATTATGACGGGACCTCCTGGGGTGCCGAACCGACAGTCCGTATCGAAAGCATACGTGCGGGATGGCCTTCCATCTTCCCACTGGGGGCGAATGGAGAAGGGGTTATCAGTCATGACTTCAGCGAACCCGGTGGTCTTATCCTGGTCAAGAGGGCCAACAAGGGAACAGGGACCTGGGAAGAAGATACTATCGGCGGGATTACCGGACAGATGGGGCCTTCATGGCATAGGGCTGTTTCCAGCGGGACCGGCCATAACACCATTCACATGATATCCCTTACACGCCCGGTGGCCAACAACGGGAACCTCTACCAGGGACTTGACGGAGCCCTGCTTTATTCCAGATCATCCGACGAAGGTGCTACCTGGGATATCCCTTACACCGTTTTGCCGGGAATGACCTCTTCAGATTATACAGGGTTTGGCGGTGACGCATACGCCATGGCTGAACCCAAAGGGAATAC
Source organism: uncultured Bacteroidales bacterium (assembly GCA_964605655.1). GTDB lineage: Bacteria > Bacteroidota > Bacteroidia > Bacteroidales > CAIXZF01 > JAKLIX01. The sequence goes on along the minus strand of CAZSDK010000002.1, from coordinate 173,551 downwards.
AGTTGCTTTCGTTGTGGGTGACAGTTGGACAGATATGTTCCTGATGAAATCAACCGACAACGGAGCCTCCTGGAATAAGACCGTCATTTTTCAACATCCTTATCCCTTGTTCCAGGAAGCACATACCATGGTGACCGACACTCCCTGGGTTTGCGACGGATCGGTATCGGTCAGCCTGGATAATAACGGTAAAGCACACGTATTCTTTGGATTGATGCGAGTACTTAACGCAGATACCACCGATGCCCAGACAAGTTATTTCCCTTATACGGATGGACTTGCGTACTGGAATGAGGACCTGCCGGTCCTTACCACACTGAATTATGATTCCCTGGATCTGCAGGGTCGCCTGGTAGGTTGGGTACAGGACCTGAACAATAACGATACCATATTCGAATTCGTTAATGATGAATCCAATCCGCCCAAGTATTATATGTCATTGACCAGTATGCCCGGTTCATGTATCGATCCCAACGGTAATATATACCTCACCATGACCTCTCTGATGGAATGGAAAGATAATGGTGTGCAGAACTACCGGCATATACTGGCAAGGGTCTCCTCCGACGGCGGACAGACCTGGTCCGGATTCAAGGATATTACCGGAGGATTGATCCATAATTTCCACGAATGTGTCTATCCTTCCGTGGCAGCCGGTGGTGATGATAAACTCCATGTCGTGTACCAATATGATGAAGAACCCGGTATTGCAGTGAACGGTGATACAGACCCGTATACCGACAATACTATTGCGCACCTGATGGTTCCCAAAGCCGACCTGCTGTCAGGTATTGAGGGGATCCATCAACCTTTGCATGCGGTCTCTCAAAACTTTCCCAACCCGTTTACCGGAAAAACCCAGGTTATGGTTGACCTGGGCAGGTCGGAACCGGTCACACTGAAGGTGATGACCACCCTCGGCCAGGTAGTAGAGACCCAAGATCTTGGAAGGATGGATACAGGGAAACATCTCTTGACTATTGATGCAACTAACTATAAGCCAGGAATGTATTTCTTCAGCCTCCAGATTGGAGATGAAACCTTTACCCGTTCGATGATCGTTCAATAGGTCTTGGAGCAGGTTTTTCTATCTATCTGATTAGCAACTACTTGTTACGTTATTAACAGACCCGGCCAACTTTTGCTGCCTCAGAGGTATCTTGTAAACAGCCCATGAGTGGGGTTTTTTAGAAGTCATTTTATAATGTATTGGCTTCTAATAAGATGTGTTACGGGACTCGGATACCCGGTAATTGGCATGTTTGTTGATAAATGGAAACAAAAACCATCGCTGTTCGTAGAAAAGAGGGTAATTTTGAACCAGAATTGCGTGAACCCGAAGGAAAAGAAGGCCTCTGCACTTTTGGTCCATTAACTTATTGAATGAAAGAGCTTTGAATAAAAGTCTCCGAAAATATTTTTTTATCACCCTGCTGATGACTTTAGGCATACAGTCCTTTGGTCAGAACTGGGTGTCCCTGCTTGTCGACAGCCTGGCAGTGGATTCGGTGGAGATATGCCAGGGAGACAGCCTGCACCTGCAATATACCGGGGAATGTATTGTACTGTATGATGACTTTACGTACGGCATCAATGGATCAGAATGGACCTACATCACTCCGGGGACACTGCCTGAATCACCCTGTGACACGGCCAATGAGGTACTGTGCCTCTGGTTTGGCGAAGCTTGTCACGTAAACCGCATCCTCGAAACAGAAGATCTTGATCTGACCCCGGGAGGAGAATTGAACTTCGATCTGAAATTTGGTATACAAAATGATCCTCCCTCCTGCGAAGGTCCGGATGAAATGCTGGAAGGGGTGTCATTACAATATTCCGTTGACCAGGGACAAACCTGGGCCGATATCATCTATTTCTGTCCCAATGGCACTTTTCTGCCCACCAACCCGATGGTGCAGAGCCCGTTAAATTATCTCCCCACACCCTTTACTTCCTGGGCCAACTATACTTTTACAGTTCCCGTCCCAGCTCAGACCCCCGCCACCCGTTTCCGCTGGTTGCAGTCGTTTTGCAGTTATTTTAACAACCATTATGATGATAATTGGGGTGTCGATAATGTGAAAATCACCCGTTCCTTTACACAGTTTATCCAATGGTCTGGTAACCAGGGATCCAATGGCCCCATCACGGTATCTCCTACCAATACCACTACTTATTATGTGTATATTCTCGGTGGAAACACACCTCCCGATACTCTTGCCATTGACTCAGTGGTCGTTTTGGTGCATCCTGTCCCGGACCCGGGTTTTCAAGGAGACCTGGAACTGTGCCTGGGAGATAGTACGGTCATTACAGCAAATGGGCCCTATGCCTATGAGTGGTTTAACGGCTCGACAGCTGACTCAATTCTGGTAAATCCTTCTCTGTCAACAACATATTTTATTACTGCCACCGACGCTCTCGGATGTAAAGGAAACGACTCGGTATTCGTACTCGTGAGACCTTTGCCGGTGGTCACACTTTCCAGCGATAGTATCTGCATTGGAGAGACAGCCACACTCATTGCCGGAGGAGGGGAACAATATGAGTGGAGTACAAACCAGTCGGGAAGCATCATCTTCGTTCAGCCGGAACAAAACATGCAGTATTCTGTCACTGTCACTGATCAGTATGGATGCCGGAACAACGGAATAACTTCAGTGGTGGTGCATCCTCTGCCATCTTTGCAACTCACGCCGGATACTTCCATCTGCTATGACGATGTAGTTACCCTGCAGGCAGGAGGAGGAATCCAGTATTACTGGAGCAACGGAGCCCAGACACCGGTCATCACGGTGCAACCGGCAGGGTATTCCTCTTATTATATAACAGTGGTCGATGGCTACGGATGCCAGAATAATGGCTCGGTGTCTGTTTCAGTGGCGCCCCGGATGGAAGCCCATATCATTGGTTATGTAGATACTATCTGCCGTGGTTCTGCAGTAGTCCTAAAGGCGGTTGGTGGTGAGTTCTTCTCATGGAGTACCGGTGCCATTACCGATTCCGTCATCGTACAACCCGGTTATTCCACTGTATATACGGTCACCGTTAGCAACGCATTCAATGATATTCTGTGTTCGGCTTCCGATGAATACCCTCTGAATGTCGAAGAATGTGCCACCATCTTTATGCCCAATGCCTTTTGTCCCAAAGGCTATAATCCCGTTTTCAAACCAGTGGGTGATTTTTCCATGATCAGGGATTTTACCATGATCATCTTCGACCGTATGGGAAAATTGATCTTTGAGTCACATGACCCTGAGTATGGATGGGACGGTACCTACCAGGGGCTGTCAGCACCCGCAGGGGTTTACACTTATAAAGTAAGGTACGCAAAGACGCTGACCAAGGAGAATTATCAAAAGGTCAGCACCCTTACCCTCATTGAATAAGGAAGGTTTTTTCCAATCCCTGCTCCATAGCCATCTTTCTGTTTTATTGACCGGGTTTATTGTACCTTTATACCTTCATCCATTCTTTTGAAGGGAATGTACCACCAGAATAAGAAAACTTTTCACGTACTCGTACTGGTCCTGGCATTTCTTAATACCTGGTTTTGCCTGCCTTCGTTTTCTCAACCTTATGGAAATGAGTGGATTGATTATTCCCAGCCCTATTTCAGGTTTTCTGTGGCACAATCAGGAGTGTACCGCCTTTCATACGCCACTATTGACCAGGCAGTTCAACCCTTCGGGATATCAGCCTCCAATATCCCGGTCGATCACTTCCAGGTCTGGGGCAGGGGAGAGGAACAGTATCTACACATCGAAACGGGTCCGGACGGGGTTTTTAATGCAGGGGATTTTCTGGAGTTTTACGCCAGGAGGAACGACGGATGGTTTGACCAGGATTTATATGAGAATCCTTCTGACCAGATCAACCTTTTGACCAGCCTTTATACCGATACAGCTTCATATTACCTTACCTGGAACGCATCCGGCAATGGCAGACGGATGACCCTGGAGAACAATATCTCTTTCCAGGGATATTCCCCCTTGCCCTATGTATGGTCGGAGACCACCCAGCACTATGCAGAAACCTTCCTTGGCGGTTATCGTTACGGCACCAGTGATCCGGATATCACCCTCGGTGACCCGGCTTACACGGGTGGGGAAGGCTGGTCAGGCAACAAAATCTGGATCAACCAGAACCAGATCCGTAACCTCAGTGCCGAAGGGCTTTATACCGCAGGTCCCCCGTCACTTGTGACGTTCAGGGCTGTGGGCGGGTCCAACAGGGCTCCCGTCACACAGGAGCATCATTTCAGGGCCATGCTCGGATCCTCCATCCTGGTGGATACCAGCTGGAGTTATTTTCAACCGGTGACTTTTTCGCGACTCGTAAGCAATTCACTCCTGCAGGATGGGTTAAACTCATTGATATTTAGCAATATAGAGGTGCCTGGACAAAATGCACAGGAATGGACATCCCTTTCTTCTGTTGCGGTCAGGTTTCCCAGGACACCGGCCTTCCAAGGGATAACAGATGCTTTGTTCTCAGTGCCCGAGGTGTCAGGCCCTGATTACCAGATGCTCCAGATGCAGGTTTCCCTGACGGCTGGCGATTCCATAAGGATTTTCGACCTGACTAACCACAGCATGATTCGTACAGTCAGTGACAATGCTTCGGTCAGGTTCCTGGTCAGGAATCTGCAGGGAGAAGAGGATTGCTTCTTTACAAGCGATGTGAACATTCCGTTTATCAGTCATCTGGTCCCCGTCGACAGTGTGACAGCCCGTTTCGTGAACTACAATGACCCTCAGATCAACCAGGATGTCAATTACCTGATTATCACCCATCAAAGTCTGATGACACAAGCCCTGGAATACGCTGACTACAGGGAGAACTATGGCTTCCCTGAGACTTACCATTCTATGGTGCTGGATATCAGTCAGTTGTACGACCAGTTTGGGTATGGTATACAGAAAGACCCGCTGTGTATCCGGAATTTCCTGCGTTATGCCAAAGATTATTTTCCGGTAGCTCCCGGTTTTCTCTTTTTAATTGGGAAGTCGTTTCAGGCTGCTGATTACAGGATCAATACCGAAAAATGGAAATATACCCTGGTGCCCACCTTCGGATATCCGCCTTCCGACAACATGCTTACTTTCGGCCTCGATTTGCAGGGTCAGATGGGGATTCCGGTGGGGAGACTCAGTACGGTCGATCCATCTGAGGTGCAGTCTTATCTCGGGAAAGTCGCGGCCTTTGAGGCCGCCCGGAAGATTCCCTCAGAAATGCACAAACAGGTATTGCAGTTCGGTGGTGGGAACAGTTTTATGGAGCAAAGCCTTTTTAAAGATTACATCTTAAGTTATGATACCTTGTTCAAAGGTCCTTATACTGGGTGCCAGGTGAAAAATTTCTTTAAAACGGGTGCTGATCCGATACAGGTGGCACAATCAGAATATTTACATAATATCATCGAGAACCAGGGAGTATCACTCATCAATTATTTTGGTCATGCCAGCGGGATCAATTTTGATATGAGTATCGGTGATCCTGCAGCATACCACAATGAGGACAAGTACTACTTTGTGCTGGGCAATTCCTGCTGGGCCGGTGATGTGTTCGACTATCACGGAGGTTTGTCCAGCGAAAGGTACGTGCTGCTTCCCCATCAGGGGGCTATAGGCTACCTGGCCTCTGTGACCGAGGCGGAACATCCCCTGTTGAACAAATTCACGAGGCACCTGGTCAGCCGTTTCACGGGTCCTGATTATGACCTGCCTTTGGGTAATATGATCCGTAATACTGCTGACCTGATCTTTCAGGATACTATAGGGATAGCCTTCTATAACAGGGAGGTATGTTTAGAAATGCAGCTTCATGGGGATCCGGCCCTGGTCATGGGACCCGGACCTTTACCTGATTACGACATGACCCCTTCAACCTTGTACCCTGATAAGATCACCTTTTCTCCCTCTTTCATCACTACGGCTCTGGACAGTTTCAGCCTCTTCATTAGGCCTCAGAACAGAGGGAAGGCTCTCGATACCCTTTTCTTTATCAGGATACAGCATGATGCCAACGGAATCCAGTTGCACGATACCCTTATTCGCACCAAAGCTCCCCTGTATGATACTGTCATTCAAGTCAGGTTTCCTGTCGACAGGCTCAAAGGTGCCGGATTGAACCATTTTAAAATCACTCTCGATGCTTTGCATGAGATCGATGAAGGAGACTTCGAAGACAATAATACCTGGGAATCAGACCTGCTCATCCAATCCAGTGATATCGTTCCCGTCTATCCTCCCGGCTTTGCTGTAGTTCCAGATACGGCCATATCTCTTTCAGCCTCTGTAACCGGTGTTTTCTCGCCGGAAGCCGACTACATCCTTCAGCTGGACACCATTCCTAGCTTCGACAGTCCGGTGATGAAAGATACCCTCATCCGCCAGGCCGGGGGGACGCTTACCTGGATTTGTACCTTGCCAGTGACGGTGGACTCCACAGTCTTTTACTGGAGATGCGGAAAGCAACCGACAGGTTCTGACACCATGCGATTTACGGCCAGCAGTTTTCAATTCATCCCTGGAAAGAAGGGATGGGGCCAGGCACGCTTCTACCAGATGAAAGACAATGAGTTTCAATATATGGACCTGGACCCAGATAGCCTTACCTTTTCATTTGTACAGGATTTCAGGTCATTGATTGCTCAGACATTCAACACAGGCCACGCCTGGCAGGAGGAATACTTTTCCGTTGATGAGCATATCCTGGATGTCTGGTCCTGCGCCAACAACCGTTGTTCCGGGGGGACAGGAATGAAATTCGCCGTTTTTGACCCTGTGTCCTTTGAGCCATGGGTGAGCTATCCTGTCGGGAATGGCCTGGGCCCTTTTGGCAACCGGCATTGCAAGGACTATATTGTTGCCGCTTATGATTTTTGCAATAATGATTCTATTGAAAGACAGAATATTACGGATTTCCTGCAATCCATTCCTCTTGGGTTTTACGTGCTCGGGATGAGTCATAAGAACCATCATGCTGAATCTTATGAGGAGTCTGTCTATCAGGCTTTTGAATCCATCGGGAGCCAGGATGTCAGGCAAATAAAAGATTCATCAGCCTATATAATATTTGGTGTGAAGGGTGGTGCTATGGGAAGTGCCCTGGAAATGGGTACGGAAGCTGCAGGAGATTCCCTGCTTCACCTGCAACATGCGGTGGAAACCCGTTGGGACCAGGGATGGATGGCTTCACCCTGGATTGGACCCTCGGCAAAATGGGATGCCATACACTGGCAAGTGAAAGTGGATCAAAATGATTCAGTGCGCTTGAACGTACTGGGAAGAACGAAAAAGGGGAGGATAGATACCCTGATGCAGGGAATCAGTCCACAGGAGGGTTCTATTGACCAGCTTGAACAGTTGTTTTCCGCCGGCGAGTACCCATATCTCAGGCTGGTTATGGCGGTAAAGGATACCTCCACCTCTGTATCGGAACCCAGAGACCCGGCCGTGTTGCAGCGCTGGCAGGTGCTGTATGAAGAAGTACCGGAGACCAGCCTCGATCCTTCCTCTGCCTTTAATTTTTATAAAGAAAACTTGCCGGAGGGAGATACACTGAGGCTCACTGTGTCATGCAGGAATATCGGGCAGAGTGATATGGACAGCCTGCTCATCCGGTATTTAGTCAGGCAGGGAGAACTGGTGAATACGGCAGTGACCAGAAGATTGAGGCCACATCCTGCCGGGGACGTATTGATCGATTCCATCCGTTTTCCGACCCGGGAAATGTCGGGTGATTATCAGTGCTGGGTCGAAGTGAACCCTTTCAACGACCAGGTGGAGCAGACCCATCTGAACAACCTGGGGCTGATTCCCTTCCGGGTAAACACCGACCAGGTAGCTCCCTGGATGCTGGTCTCCTTTGATAAGGTCTGCATCTCCGACTTTGATTATGTGTCGCCCGATGCCGGGATCGAGATCATCCTTCGCGACGATAACCCTTACCTGCCTTTGGATGACACCTCGCTCATTCAGGTTTTCCTGGCGTATGAATCGGAGGCAGAACAGGAAATTCATTATTCAACGGTTGTTTCCGATGGACTGCTTTTCTTTCCGGCCGAAGAAGGCGGGATGCAATGCAGGGTCAGCTACAGCCCCGGCTTTTCACGGGATGGATGGTACACGCTCAGGGTTAAAGGATCCGATAAATCAGGAAATGTGGCAGGTGTTACAGACTACCTGATCCATTTCATGGTAAGCCATTCCGATCAACATTCGGAGGTCTTTGCCTGGCCAAACCCTTTTTCCGAATACACGCATTTCGTATTCATCCTTACGGGCGATGAGCTGCCTTCCTCTTACAATATTAATATATACGACCTTGCAGGCAGATGTGTCCGGATCCTCGATCAGAAGGAACTGGGGACCCCGCACATTGGCTCGAATACATCGGAGATTCCCTGGGACGGAACGGACGAACATGGCCATCCTTTACCAGGCGGGCTTTACCTGTTCCAGGTACTGATGTCTTTCCCCAATGAGGACTCTCAATGTAATAATAATCTGGAAACCAAATCATTGCATTTTGGAGGACTGGGTCATGGTAAAATAATCATCATGAGATAGAATTATGGACTTTCATTTTGACAACATAGGGAACAGAGGGTTCCCTTATTACCGGGATAAAGCGGCTCAGATTCTGGCCAGGTACTCTGGTACGGAACCTGGCAGGGAAGGGTGGGAGCTGTTGTTTTCCTGTATCGATCATACCTCCCTGAATTCTTTCGATCATGAGGAGGGCATCAGGATATTCTGCAGAAAGGTTCTTGATCTTGGGAACCGGCATATACCCAAAGGGCAGGTGGCCGGTGTATGCGTATATCCGGTGTTTGCTTCTGTGGTTGCTGAAGAGCTGAAAGGGAGTGGCATACGCACGGCCTGTGTGGCCGGTGCCTTTCCTACGGGACTCTCACCCCTGGAAATACGCTTGCAGGAGGCCGTTTATGCCATAGAGCACGGAGCCGGTGAGATCGATATGGTCATTACCCGGGGAAAGCTAATGTCGGGTGTTTTTCAGGATGTTTATGAAGAAGTGGCTTCCTTCAGGGAAAAATGTGGTTCGCATACCTTAAAGGTGATCCTGGAAACGGGTGACCTTGACAGTGCCGGCCTCATCGCCCGCGCCTGTGAGATCGCATTGGAAGCTGGGGCTGATTTTATCAAGACATCTACGGGAAAAGGAAAGCAGGGTTACACGGAGGAAGCCTGGTTGGTCATCTTGGACTGTGTGCATGAATTTTATAATAAAACGGGAAAGAAGGTAGGTGTGAAAGCTTCAGGTGGTATCGCTGAACCAGGAGTGGCCATGAATTGTTTACTTCTAACCAGGGAAATTCTGGGCGACGAATGGCTGAACCCTGGTCTGTTCAGAATAGGAGCCAGCCGGCTGACTGAGACTATTGATAAGAAGTATCTGGCACCTTTTACCTGAGATGTATGACATTAATCAGAACTATGACCTATGAGGAAGTTCATTCTTACCCTATTTTTTATGATCAATGTGCTGTATTTGAGTGCACAGACCACTCTGGATACCGCCGCTGATTTCAATGTAAAAGATATTCACGGGAATACTTACCAGCTGTACAATATTCTGGATGACAACCAATATGTGCTGCTCGACTTTTTCACCACCTCCTGCGGGCCTTGCGTGACCTATGCACCTGAAATTCAGCAGTCGTACGAGGATTTTGGTTCCAATCAGCTGAACGTTTTCTTTTTGGGTATCAATTATGGTGATGATAATGAAGGTGTTGCCACGTTTGATTCCTTGTACGGAATAACCTTTCCCACAGTCAGCGGTCTGAATGGGCACGGGAATACAGTTTCCCTCAATGGGTACAACATACAGAGCTGGCCCACCATGGTACTGATCGCACCCAACCGGCTTATCCTTCAACAGCAGATCTTCCCGCCGAGCCAGCAGAACCTCGACAGCATCATCACCGCTTCCACCGGGATTATTGCAGGGGTGAAACCATCGGTGGTGAAAGAAAAAGAATTCAGGGTCTGGAGCCCACAGCCGAACCCGGTGTCCGGGGAACTGGTACTCAGGGTGCAGTCGCCTGATGCCATGAAACTGGGTGTCGACATCCTCTCCCTCACAGGTACCGTGGTTCAGCAAGATCGCAATCTCCTAGTGTTAAAGGGAATTCAACAAATCAGGATCCCCTTGACCAAACAGGAACCTGGCATGTATTTTGTTCGTTTCTACAATGAAACACAAACCTTATCGGTCATTAAGTATATTCACCGCTAAGGACTTACTTTTCCTGTCATGCAAAAAAGTCCGGTATCTGTCGTTATTCTTTCCCTGATCATAGGGACTTTACTTTTATCAGGTTGTAATCCCGATGATGACAATGCCCTTAATGTGGATCCAAGGGATAATTACACAGGGACCTGGAAAGTGCAGGACAGCAATAAGAAGCTTGCGGTTTACTATGTTCAGATCACGGCCAACCCCGATAACTCGAGCCAGGTTTTCATCAGCAATTTCTACGATTTCCAGATAAAACCCTATGCCATTGTAACCAGTTCCACTATCACCCTGCCCACGCAGACATTTACCAAGTCGCTCGAAATAAGGGGTTCGGGTACACTGAACAACAATGTGATCAACTGGACCTACTATGTGAACGACGGGGCTGACCTGGATACCATCCATTCGGTCTATACCCGGCAATAATCCCTTACCTTGTTTTTAACCGCAGTTCTGTCAGGCTGTCCTGGACCTCCTCATAGATCAGCTGCAGTTTGTCGAGATGGTTTCTGTAGTAAGCCATGCTTTCATTGAACTGGTCCAGGGTGATCCCGTGTTTCTTCAGAATGGTGGCATAGTACTGATCGGCAAGAGGACGAATGTTGGGTTGCTGCTGACTGGCCTGGAACAGGGCTGCTTCTGTCAGCTGGAAATCCACAAGAATGGCTGCCATTTGCTTTCCGGGAATGATAGGGCCGGTGCTGTCAACTTTCTTCTTGCATGCAGAAGTCAACAGCAAGAACACCATTAAGACCAGGAAGTATCTCATTTGTCCTTTTTCTTCGAATCGGGGTATATTTTGTAGTACTCATTGTTCAGTCCTTCGACGACAAAGGGCGTAATGTCAAGCGTATCGCGTGCAAAAAGAATACCACCTCCTTTGGAATATCCCAAGACATAGTCAAACTGGTACTTTTTATTGAGTCGTTTGAGGAAATTATTGATACTGTCGACATAGACCATATTGAGCCTTTCTTCTTCAGCGGCCATATTATCGGAATACTGTTGTTTCAGCTGGAGCAGCTTCCGGCCTTCGATCTGGAGTGATTCATCAAGCCGCTGGGCTTCCTCCATCGAGATCTTCTTGGCATCGAATTGGTACTGGAGGTCCGTGGCCTTGGTTTCCAAGGCGGTTTGCCTGCTGTTCATATCGTTGCTCAGGCTTGAGTATTTTGCCTCAAGCTTTTTTTGCAGGTCTTCAACAAGCTGATAATGAGCTTTTAATGAGTCAGAATTCACAAAGGCTATTTTAAGTCCGCCTGTTGTGGAATTTTTCAGTACAGGAGGGACCGGTTCCTTCCCGCTGATAGAAGTCATAGTAGTATAGACCCAGATAAACAGGGCGATCACTCCTGCCAGGGCAAGAACGCCAAGCCAGGGCAGCAGCCTGGTGATACTCTTTTTGGGTTGAGGGTTGATCTCTTCCTCTGACAACTCATACCACTCCTCCTGTGGAGTAATTTCATTCTCAACCTCCTGAGACGGTGTGCCAGGGGCCTCTTCTTCGTTTTCGGTCATAATATTGGTGTTTAGTTACCCAGTTCCGACATAAATTTGATCCTCATGATCCGTATCTCCTCTTCCGTAAACTCATCTTCACCCAGTTCGGCAAGGGCTTCTTTAATAGAGTCAGATTCAGCAGATCTGAAATACTCGAAGATCTCATCCTGGTGGTAGGGATCAATAAATTCGTTGACATAGTAATTCATGTCGAGTTTGGTGCCGGAGGCCACGATGCTTTCCACCTCGGTGAGCAATTCATCGATGGTAAGATTTTTAGCATAGGCTATATCCTCCAGGGCAATTTTCCGGTCAATATTTTGAATGATATAGACTTTGAGGCCTGATTTGTTCACTGGTGATTTGACGACCAGGTCCATAGGCCGGGTGATCTCATTTTCTTCTACATACTGCCTGATCAGTTCAACGAATGGTTTTCCGTACTTCTGGGCCTTGCCGGCGCCCACCCCGGTGATCTGTTTCAGTTCATCCAGGTTGATGGGGTACTGAATGGCCATATCTTCCAGGGAAGGATCCTGGAAGATGACGAAAGGCGGGAGCTTTTCTTTCCGGGAGATCTCCTTCCGTAAGTCTTTGAGCAGCGTGAACAGGGTTTTGTCGGTGGTGCTGGTCCGGCTGCCGGCACCGGCAAAGAAGTCCTCCTCCTCCTCCTTGTCAAAGTCATGGTCCTGTGTGAGCATGATGGAAACAGGGCTTTTCATGAAGGCAGCCCCTTCAGGACTAATCTTCAACAGGCCGTAGTTCTCAATATCTTTTACCAGCAACCTTTCGATCAGTGTCTGCCGTAGTACGGCAGTCCAGAACCTCTCATCCTTGTCGGCACCTTTGCCAAAGGAAGCCAGTTTGTGATGTTTATAAGATTTGATGGAGGTGGAGGATTTCCCCATCAGGATATTGACGATATGCTTTTCTTTAAACTGTTGTTTGACTTCCTGCACGGCCTCCAGCACCATCTGGACATAGATCTTCCCTTCGAATTTAGCTTTAGGATGGATGCAATTGTCGCAGTTCTGGCAATGAGCCTCATCGAAGATCTCACCGAAATAATGAAGGAGCTGTTTTCTCCGGCAAACCGATGATTCGGCATAGGACTCTGTTTCGAGAAGGAGTTGACGGGCAATCTCCTGTTCTGCGACAGGTTTACCCTTCATGAATTTCTCCAGTTTCTGTATGTCATCGAAGCTGTAAAAGGCGATGCAATTTCCTTCACCGTCGTCTCTGCCGGCTCTGCCGGTCTCCTGGTAATAACCTTCCAGGCTTTTGGGGATATCGAAGTGGATCACGTACCGGACGTCAGGCTTGTCGATTCCCATACCGAAGGCGATGGTGGCGACGATCACATCCACTTCTTCCATGAGGAATTTATCCTGATTTTGTGCCCTTGTCACTGAATCCATGCCTGCATGATAGGGAAGCGCCTTGATGCCATTTACCTGCAGGGAGGCCGCCATCTCCTCCACTTTTTTTCGTGAGAGGCAATAAACGATACCGGATTTGCCCGTATTCAGCTTGATAAATTTGATGATATCCTTGACCACATTCTTCGTCTTCGGTCTTACTTCGTAATACAGGTTAGGCCTGTTGAAGGATGATTTGAAGACGGTAGCTTTGGTCATCTGCAGGTTTTTCAATATGTCTTGCTGGACCTTGGGAGTGGCTGTAGCCGTAAGGGCCATCACCGGCACTTTCTGTCCTATGGCATCGATGATGGGTCTGAGTCTCCTGTATTCAGGCCTGAAATCATGACCCCATTCAGAGATACAATGAGCTTCATCGATGGCATAGAAGGATATCTTGATGTCTTTCAGAAAGTCAATATTATCCTCCTTTGTAAGAGACTCAGGAGCAACATACAGGAGCTTGGTCTTCCCCGTGATGATGTCGTTCTTTACTTCAGAGATCTCATTTTTACTGAGTGAGGAATTAAGGAAGTGGGCTACTCCCTTGTCGGAACCAAATGTGCGGATAGCGTCTACCTGATTCTTCATCAGGCTGATAAGGGGAGAAATAATGATGGCTGTCCCTTCGGATATCATTGCCGGCAGTTGGAAACACATGGATTTCCCCCCGCCGGTAGGCATGATCACAAAAGTGTCCTTGCCTTCCAGAAGGTTATGGATGATCTGTTCCTGGTTACCCTTAAAGCTCTCAAAGCCAAAGATCTTTTTCAGTATCTGGTTCAGTGGATAGTCTGTCTTCACAGTCATGGCGTTCAGCAGAAAAATAAATGACTACCTTTGGTGTAGATTATAACTAATAATAACTGAAAGGAAACGCGATTATTTTTAATAGTAATAAATATCGATATTTCCCTTTAATACAAATATAAACAAAAAAATGCCCTTTGCCACAAATTTTTTTTTCTAACAAGAATGGTTAGGAAAAAAAAGAAGGAGAGCAAAAGTCCATAGGATCAGAAACTTAGAGGACAATATTTTGACCATACCGATGAAATCGAAAGAGGAAATACTTCAAATAGCGAAAGAGACGCTGGAGCTGGAGACCGAGGCCATCGGGAACCTGCAACACTATCTGAATGAGGGTTTTGCAAAAAGTGTGACCGCGATATACCATTGTAAGGGAAAGGTAGTGGTGACCGGTATCGGAAAAAGTGCAAACATAGCCACCAAAATAGTTGCCACCCTGAATTCCACCGGAACACCCTCTGTTTTCATGCATGCTGCCGATGCCATTCATGGTGACCTGGGGAGCATCCAACAGGGAGATGTGGTGATCTGTCTTTCCAAATCAGGAAATACTCCTGAGATAAAAATGCTGGTGCCGCTCCTGAAGATGATGAACATTACCCTGATCGGCATGGTGGGAAACACGGAGTCATACCTGGCCCGGCATGCCGACATGATCATCAACACCACGGTACGCAGGGAAGCCTGCCCCAATAACCTGGCACCTACTTCCAGCACTACGGCACAATTGGTAATGGGAGATGCCCTCGCAGTATGTCTGCTTGATTGCAGGGGATTCACCCCGCAGGATTTTGCAAAATTTCATCCCGGAGGTTCTCTCGGGAAACAACTGTACCTCAAGGTAGGAGACCTTTTTACACGCAATGCAGTACCCAAAGTCACCGTAGGAGAGACCCTGAGAAAGATCATCCTCGAGATCAGCTCCAAAAGACTGGGCTGCACGGCCGTCCTTGAAGGCGAAACATTGGTAGGGATAATCACCGACGGCGACCTGAGACGAATGCTTGAAAAAACGCAGGACATGGACCGGGTGACCGCCCGCGAGATCATGTCCCCTCATCCCAAACTGACACATCCCGAGGAGATGGTGGTGGATGCCCTGCAAAAGATGCGTTCCAACAATATCACACAGTTACTTGTTGTAGACCAGGATACCTACCTGGGAGTGATTCATTTACATGATATTCTGAGGGAAGGAATATTGTAGCCTTCTATCACAGTCCCGGGGAAGAAGCATTGATGAAACATAATCATACCAAGTATATACTGCTGATGGTCCTACTGGCCTGGGGATACCTGCTCCCGGCCCAGACCACCAAGATCATGGGTAAAGTGATAGATGCCGAGACCAGGGAACCCATGCCTTTTGTCAATGTCGTCCTGAAAAATACTTCTGCCGGAACACAGACCAATTTTGAAGGGGAGTATTCCATCGAGACTAAAGTGTTCTCTGATACCCTCATCGCCTCTTTCCTGGGTTATGTTCCACAAAAACGGAAGGTCATCAAAGGAAAGTTCCAGACCTTGAACTTCGAAATGGTTCCTGCCAACGTGATGCTGAAGGAAGTGATCATCCTTCCCGGCGAGAATCCGGCAGAGATCATCCTGAAAAAAATCATTGAAAATAAAAAGAACAACGACCGGGAAAAACTGAACTTCTACCAGTATGAGGCCTATACCAAGATACAGTTCGACGCCAACAACATCTCTGAGAAATTCAAGAACAGAAAGCTCTTCAAACCATTCCAGTTCATCTTCGATAACCTCGACACCTCCACCATCAACGGGAAGGCTTACCTGCCCATCTTCCTTTCAGAAACGGTATCGGACGTCTTCTTCCGGAAGGCTCCCAAGACAGAGATAGAGATCATTAAGGCTTCCAAGGTTTCGGGCATCAAAAACCAGAGTGTCAGCCAGTTCCTGGGAGATGTCATTCAAAATGTCAATATATACGACAACTATATTCAAATCTTTCAGAAGAATTTTGTGAGCCCGGTGGCCAATTTTGGTTTGGGCTATTACAAGTACTACCTGGTCGACAGCACTTTCCTGGGCAACCTCTGGTGCTACAAGATCATGTACAAGCCCCGCAGGCCGCAGGAGCTGACCTTTACCGGGAGTTTCTGGGTGAATGACACCAGTTGGGGGGTTCGCAAAGTCGACATGAAGATCGCCGAAGACGCCAACATCAACTTCATCAACGATCTCGTTGTGGACCAGGAGTATGATTATATCGACCACAAGCAGTGGATGCTCACCAAAGACAACATCGTCGCTGATTTCAATGTGGTTGAGGATGCCAAATCCACCATGGGCTTTTACGGGAGGAAGTCGACTTCTTACCGGAACTTTGTTTTCAATACCCCCAGGACGGATGATTTTTATGCATCAGCAACCAATATCATCGTGGAGGACGAAAGCCTGGAAAGGGATGCCAATTATTGGAATGAGACCCGTCATGACAGCCTGACCAAGGATGAGAAGACGATCTACCACATGATCGATACACTCAAGTCCATGCCTGCGTTCAGGACCTATGTGGACATCGTTAAGATGGTGACCACCGGGTATTATATCAAAGATAATTTTGAGTACGGGCCGTATATGTCACTGATCAGTTTCAACAAACTGGAAGGTGGCAGGTTCAGGTTCGGGGGCAGGACCAGCAATGAATTTAGTAAGAAGGTGATGCTCAGCGGGCATGTCGCCTATGGTACCTATGATCAGAAATTTAAATACGGCGGGGGCGTTTTGTATATGTTCGGAAAGAATCCGAGACGTGCCCTGGAACTTGATTATAAGTATGATATTGAGCAACTGGGACAGAGTCAGTTTGCCTTCCGTGAAGACTTCCTGTTGGCTGCACTTTTCAGGCGTCAGCCTTCCGACAAACTCTCGATGGTCGAGGAGTTCAAGGGATATTATGAACATGAATGGTTCAACGGCCTGATGAACCGTCTGACCTTCACCCGGCGGTCCATCCTTTCGGTAGGCAGCACGGTGTTCCAGGTTTATGATGCCGGTGAAAAAACCTATCATCCCCAGGCTTCCCTCGCGACATCAGAGGTTAGTCTCGACACCAGGCTCGCTTACAAGGAAAAGGTGGTGATGGGTGAGTTCGAAAGAAGCAGCCTGGGTGCTAAATATCCCATCCTTAACATACGCTACTCATACGGCATTCCCCGTTTCCTTCACAGCGACTATGAATATCACAAGCTCCAGCTGACCCTGGAGCATTGGTTTAATATCGGGGCTCTCGGCTGGTCGAAATACATCGTTGAATCAGGAAGGATATGGGGTAATATTCCTTTCCCATTGATGAAACTCCATGAGGGCAATGAGACCTTCTCCTTCGACGAGTATGCCTTTAACTCCATGAATTACTATGAGTTTGTGAGCGACCGGTATGTGAGCGGGTACTATACCCATCATTTTGAAGGACTGATGTTCAACCATGTGCCTTTGTTTCGCAAACTCAAGTGGCGGGAGGTGGCCTGGGTCAAGGGATTGGTCGGCAGTATACAGGATTCTGCCAAGGTCAGCAGCCTGGCCAGGTTCCCCAAGGAGCTGCACCTGTTGCACAAGCCCTATTTCGAGGCCGGTGCCGGGGTGGAGAATATTTTCAAGGTGCTCAGGGTGGATGCGGTATGGCGTCTATCCTATCTCGACCATGCGAATATTTCCAGATTCGGATTCCGGTTTACGCTGTGGTTCTCATTTTGATGTTACCTTTGGCAGATATTTCCCCTCATGATCCTAAGAACTGAAGGCATCGTAAAGAAGTACCGCAACCGCACCGTGGTCAAGGAAGTCTCCATCCAGGTCAGCCAGGGGGAGATCGTAGGACTTCTGGGTCCCAACGGTGCCGGGAAGACCACCTCTTTTTACATCATCGTGGGACTCATCAAGCCGCTGAGCGGGAAAGTCTTTCTGGATGATGCCGAGATCACCGAAGAACCCATGTACCGCAGGGCCCAGAGAGGCATCGGCTACCTGGCCCAGGAAGCCTCTGTGTTCAGGAAGCTGTCGGTGGAAGACAACATCAGGGCCGTGCTGGAGTTTTCCAGGTTCAGCAAGAAGGAACAAAAAGAAAGGTTGGAGTCTCTTCTGGATGAATTTGGTCTTCAACATGTGAGAAAAAGCGAAGGCATCACCCTGTCGGGAGGCGAAAGACGGCGGACCGAAATTGCCAGGGCCCTGGCCGTGGACCCCAAGTTCATTCTCCTGGATGAACCCTTTGCCGGCGTCGACCCCATTGCGGTGGAAGATATCCAGCACATCGTCGCCACCCTGAAAAACAAGAACATCGGTGTGCTCATCACCGATCACAATGTCCATGAAACCCTGTCCATCACCGACAGGGCCTATCTTCTTTTCGAGGGTGCCGTCATGAAGTCAGGCACAGCCGAAGACCTGGCCAACGATGAGCAGGTGCGCAGGGTGTACCTCGGCACCAACTTCGAGCTCAGGAAATAGTCAAAAACGCTTTCTGAACACAACCGACAGAACCAGGTAGGCCGGCACGGCCACCAGGGGCGCCGCCATCCGGAAGAGGAAGGCAGACGCAAGGACCAGAAGGAATAACAGGTATTTGTGCTCCTGTCCTTTCCATCTCAACGACTTGATCTTCATTGAAAAAAGCGGAAGCTCCACATTCATCAGGATACAGAAAACCAGGATACTCAGGGCGATGAAAACAGGATGGCTCAGGAAAGCCACGTCTGATAAAACATTATTGCTGAAAATCAGTCGATTGGATTGGGAGATAAAAGGGAAGGAGGAGAAAAACAGGGCACTGGCCGGGGTAGGAAGACCCAGGAAATTCTCCGTCTGGCGGTCGTCGATGTTGAATTTGCCCAGGCGCAGGGCCGAGGCTGCAGGAAGCAACAAGGCGATATAAGGGAGAAAATGTAAAGAGGCCGGCACCTGAGGCTGGTAGTTGGCCATCAGGGTATAGAGGATCAGGCCGGGCAACACCCCAAAGGAGACCACATCTGCCAGTGAATCAAGCTGTTTTCCTAGTTCAGACCCGGAGCGGAGGACCCTGGCTGCCGTGCCGTCGAGAAAATCGAAGACAGCGGCCACATAGATCAACAGGGCGGCTTCAACCGGCTTCCCGTGAAAGAGGAAGACCAGTCCTGTACACCCTGAAACCAGGTTCATCAGGGTGATGCCGTTGGGTATGTGTTTACGGAAGGCCATCGTGTTATCTGCAAAATTACACTTTTATGGTATCTTTGAGACCCTTATCTCACCATGAACACCAACCCCATCCGGGAGCAAAGCCCCAACCTGCCATCTTCTGTCGCTCTGCTGAAGATATCTGATTTTCAGTATGAGCTTCCTGAGGACCGTATCGCCTTATACCCCCTGGCACAGAGGGATGATTCGAAGCTGCTGGTGTATAGGCCCGGAGGACAGCCCATGGCGGAATCCTTTCATGACCTGGCGCAGTTTCTGCCGGAAGGCTCGGTGTTGCTGATGAACGACACCCGTGTCATCCACGCCAGGTTGTTGTTCCATAAGCCGGGAGGAGCCAGGGTGGAGGTCTTTTGCCTGCATCCCGTTCAACCCACCGGGGAGATGCAGCTGGCCTTCGGCATGCCGTCGCCGGTGGACTGGGAATGTCTTATCGGCAACGCCAAACGGTGGAAGTCGGGCTTACTCGAAGCCGCAACAACCATCGATGGCAAGCCGGTCACCCTGAGCGCAGAAAGGATGGTTCAGGAGAAAATGAACCCAGAGGCAGCCCCGGCCGGAAACCCCGTCTTCCGTGTAAAGCTTTCCTGGGAGCCTGCAGCGATTCCTTTTTCCGTCATCATCGAACATTTCGGGCTGGTGCCTCTGCCACCCTATATCCACCGCGAGGCTGAGGAAAGCGACAACACCAGGTACCAGACCTTATATGCCCGTCAGCAGGGATCGGTGGCCGCACCTACGGCAGGACTTCATTTCACCGATGCTACCTTCAGGTCGCTGGCCACAAAAGATATCCGGCCCCACTTTCTGACCCTTCACGTGGGAGCCGGCACCTTCCGGCCAGTGGTGACAGAAACAATAGGGAATCATGCCATGCATGCGGAACCCTTTGCCGTGACTGATGAGATGCTGAAAAACCTGCTGAATCTCAATGACAGGAAGATGATAGCCGTCGGGACCACCACCACGCGTACCCTGGAGAGCCTGTACTGGCTGGGTGCAGGCATCCTGCAGCATAAGACCATGAATTACCCCTTTCACCTGGACCAGTGGGAGCCCTACCTGTCAGACGCAAACACTACATTCACACGAAAGGAGGTGATCTCAGCATTGATAAAATACATGGATGAACGTCAGTTGGCAGTCCTGGAAGGAGATACCACCCTGATGATCGCACCATGTTATACATTCAGGATGATAGACGGACTGGTCACCAACTTTCACCAGCCCGGCAGCACCCTGTTGTTGCTGATAGCAGCCTTTCTCGGACCGGGCTGGAAAAATGCCTACCAGTTCGCCCTCGACCATGGTTTTCGTTTTCTCAGCTATGGCGACAGCTGTTTGTATTTATCAGAAGGATGAGCAGGGAGGAGATCACCGGCATCGTGCTTTGCGGAGGCCAGGGCTCCCGCATGGGCACTGACAAAGGACTGATAAACCTCGGTCCGTCGAAGTTGGTGGAGATCGCCCTGGAGATCCTTCGCCCGGTCTGCCATACCCTCTTGCTGAGCACCAACAATCCCGCCTACGAAGCCTTTGGCGTCCCTGTCGTTCCTGACCTGATGCCTGGCCGTGGTCCTATGGCAGGCATTTACTCCTGCCTGGTGCATTCTGACAATAAGCATCATTATGTGCTTTCAGTGGATACACCCCTGGTCCCTTCCTCCCTGTTGCCCTGGCTCATGGAGCAGAGAGAGGACGCCTGGGTGGCCGTGCCCATGGAAAGAGAAGGGGCCTATGAGCCCCTGGTGGGTTATTACAATCGAAAGGTGCTGCCTTTCATGAAGGAACATATTGAAAGCCAGCGTTTCCGCCTGCCGGACCTGTTCAAGGAAGTCCCTTTTAAAGGGATCGACGTTAAGACCTTGTTCGCTAGATATCATCCTCACATTTTCCGCAACCTGAATCATCCGGAGGACCTGGCCGGGATCACAGCATGGATGCAACAGAAGTAGCAAAGGCAACCATTCCTGGTGAACGGCAGGTACCCCTGGTCTGGCAGAAAGCTTCGGTGGTGGCCGGCTTATGGGCATCCCTCGAGATCATCCTGGGAAGCTTTTTGCACAATCTTAAGATACCCTTTGGCGGCTCCCTTCTGGCAGCCATCAGCGTGGTGATCGTGGTGGGTTTCCAGATGATGTGGCCCCTGAGAGGGATGATCTGGAGGGCAGGGATACTCTGTGCCCTCATGAAGTCCGTCTCCCCCAGTGCCCTCATCCTCGGGCCGATGATCGGGATCATGACAGAAGCCTTACTGATGGAGCTGGCGATCCGGATCCTGGGAAGAAACCCCCTGGGGTATGTGGCGGGAGGGATCCTTGCCGTCAGCTCGGCCCTGGTCCATAAAGTACTCAGTTTGTTGATCCTGTATGGCTTCAATATCGTTCAGGTGTATGTCAATCTTTTTCATTTCCTGATGAAGCAGGTGGGTTGGGAAGGATTCACCTTCTGGCAGCTGATGGGCGTCTTAGTATTAATATATATGGTATTGGGTTTTGGGGCCTCCCTCCTGGGGATGATGGCCGGAAGGAAGGCGTTACAGCGAAAGGAATCCTGGCAGCTGGAGGCACTGACGGAAAGGCTGGCCAGGAACGGGGATTATTTCAGGTTATCTGAAAATCAGAGATTCTCCATGGTCTGGTTTGTTTTTCACCTGGTGTTCCTGCCGGTCTCCCTGTACCTGTCGTCACTGGATGCCCTTCGTCTGGCCCTTCCTCTCACCCTCGGATATATTGTTGTGGTATCCTTAAGGTACCCGGGTGGTCTGAGACGACTTAAAAAGACCATGTTCTGGGTCCAGATCCTCATACTGCTTCTCTTTTCCTCCCTTTTCTGGAAGAGCGCCCATCCGGCAGACTTTCAACCCCAGTGGTCCGGACTGATCATCGGCCTGACCATGATGATCCGTGCCATACTCATTGTTGCGGTTTTTTCCTGCCTGAGCATCGAACTCCGGAATCCCGTGGTCAGGAAGTTCCTTCATAGCAAAGGGTATGACCCTTTGTACCAGTCGCTTACCCTTTCTTTTTCGGCTTTACCGGTGATGATCGGGAGTCTCGCTTCCCCCGGGCAGTTTCTGAGACACCCTGTCACCTCCTTTTCAGGGATCTTTCTATCGGGAGATTCCTGGCTGAAGATGATGACCGACGGCGAACAGCCTGACAATGCCGGTTGAAAGACCAAATTAAAACATAGTTGTTTTTTTAATGTAACTTTACATCCACCATGGCGTCTTACTGAAAATTTAAACCTCATTATGGAAACAAGAAAAGTTTACAGGAGTCAGACCGATAAGGTCATTGCCGGCGTATGCGGTGGTCTGGCCCAATATTTTGACATTGACCCGGTACTGCTTCGGATCGCCTTCGTGTTACTGGCCATTTTCGGTGGTGGAGGCGTCCTGATCTATATCATTTTATGGATCGTGGTCCCCGTGAAGCCTTTGGATTTCAGCGCCTACCAGGCTGCTACGCCTCCACCTCCCGAGGAAGAATACCGGCCCACAGGTGAAGAGGGTTCCCAACAGGCTCCTCCTCCTCCTCCTCCCATGAAATCATCAGCCAGGAAGACAGGCAGCCTCCTGGGCGGACTGATCCTCGTCCTGGTGGGCATTCTGTTCCTGTTTAGGGAGTTTGTCTGGGATTTTCCCATTGCCAAGTTCTGGCCTGTCATCCTGGTCGCCATCGGAGCAGTCCTTGTGGCAGGTGCTTTTAATACAAAAAGAGATTAATTATGGAATTCCGGAAAATGTTTTGGGGCTCCATCCTGGTGGTCATCGGGACGGCCCTTGTGCTTAAAAACCTGAATGTCATTGATTTCTGCTGGTTGCAGCTCTGGCGGTTGTGGCCTCTTATCCTCATCGTTCTGGGCATTTCCTTTCTGCCCCTGAAGGCGGTATGGCGGCTGTTGCTGTCGTTCCTGGTCATCATTCTTACGGTTATCTTTTTTTACAAAGACCTGACCAATCATGACCATGACTGGAGATGGAACTGGGACCGGAATGACAAGGATAACACCGAAGAAAGGATCTATTCTCCGGGGCAGGTCCTGTCCGAACCCTATGATACCACCCTGCAGTTTGTTGATCTGAATCTGGAAGCGGCAGCCGGGGAGTTTTACATCAAAGATACCTGTACCAACCTGGTGGAGATCGACAACAAAGGAGATCTGGGGAGTTATGGAATGGAAGTACAGCGAACCGGAGATACCGCCCGGGTGAATATCAAGATGAAATCCCTCACAGGGGAGCACACCATCAAGGGCAGGGGAGGAGAGGTGTATATCGACCTGAACTCCCGGCCTGACTATAGCATCCGCCTGGATGCCGGTGCTGCAGACATGGAACTTGACTTTAGTTCGTTCCGCATAACAAACCTGGAATTGAACGGTGGGGCCTCCTCCGTGGAAATGACCCTGGGTGCCCTGCAGCAGGAGACCAGGATCTCCATCAATGCCGGGGCTTCCTCCATCGACTTGTCCATCCCGAAGGATGCAGGATGCGAGGTCCTGAACAACAGCTTCCTTTCCGATAAGAACCTCGAAGGGTTTACCAAGGCCGGCAAGGGCCGTTACCTCACCGAGAACTTCAACAGCAGCCGGCAGAAGATTTTTATCGAGCTGAAGGCGGGAGTGTCGGAAATCAGTATAGAACGCTACTGAAACAGCCAGGGCCAGTGCCAGTGCGAGCAAGAGCCAGAGCCAGAAACCACTTATTCCCTCAAGCTCAGGCTCCAGCTCGCACTGTCTCAGGTTCTGGCTCAAGCTCACACTGTCTTTCTGGGGTGTTTCAACATTTTAATCAAAGAAAACAACATCTTCGAGATTTCCTCGGCAGAATGGTACAGTCTTAAGAAGAACTGCTCTTCAGTTCTATCCTCCTCAGCCAGGTAATCAAGGATGGCTGCACATTCAAAGACAGAACCACGTGCGATGACAAAAAAGTTGCATCTGTCGGCATCACTGAACCGCCCCGTGCCTTCCGCAATATTCAACATGATGCTGAATGCAGCCCGGCGAAGCTGATCCTGCGTTATCCTGTCGATACCCTTGTGGTGTGAAATGAAATCGACGACCTGTCTGTTGAGATCCTTTGCTTTCCGGTATACTTCCAGCTTCTCGAAATCAAACATAACACTTGATTTAAAAGGTTTATATAACCTTTAGATGCAAGAAGACCATTGAAATGGAAAGAGAAACGAAATTATTTGGTAAAAAAACTTCTTGTCTGAAGCTTTCCTACCACCTCCTCCTCAGGCTCAGGCTCAGGCTCGAGCTGTCTCAGGCTCAGGCTC
>CAZSDK010000002.1:0-148958 GCA_964605655.1 uncultured Bacteroidales bacterium | reverse complement strand
TACCACCTCCTCCTCAGGCTCAGGCTCAGGCTCGAGCTGTCTCAGGCTCAGGCTCCAGCTCACACTACTCAATAACCACCTTCTGGTTCTTCGGGTATTTGACGGTGTATTTCAGAGTGAGTTTTTTGGATTCCTTGGCATTGAGATCCAGGTTCCAGGTGACTTCGCCGGTGTCTTTGTTCAAGCTGCCTCCTGATAGCTCCTGGATGTCAACCACGATATCCTGGTTGGTGGAAACGGGCACCTGGTCTTTCATCTGCAGGCTGATCTTCTGGGATTTATTGTTTTTTATTCCGATCTCCCATTGCCTGGTTTCCAGGCGGTTACCCCCGATGAACTGTTTCTGGGTGAAGTCCTTGATCTTGGTCCGGCTGATCACCACCGACCGGTCTCTGCCCATGGAAAGCGTGAGGGTGTCGCTGATGGCTCCCAGGTTGATGTCGGACTTCCCTACATAGGAGTTCTCGAAATACAGGTTGGTAGGGCCATCCAGGAGGTTGTACTGTTCCCAGTCCCTGATGCGGGCTGTCAGGAAGCCTTCCTTCTCCATCTTGGGCACGGCCTGGTAGATGAAGCTGGCCGGCATCTCTATCCGTTGCAGCTCCATCATCTGGGGCTTCCCGTCGCTGGCCACGGAATAAGTCCCTTCCACCTCGAACTCGACATTGGTCTGGTTCTCGCTCATATATGCCTGGTTGTAGTTGGCGGTTTCCTGAAAAACGTAATCTCCACCCTGGTCGGCGGCGGCCGGTATCTTGGCTTTCCTGACTCCGGCCACCTGTACTTCCTGCATGCTTACCGGTGCCTGGGTCGGCTGATAGGTGTAAACAGGCATGAACCGTAGGTAATAGGGGTTAAGTATCGGCAGCACACCCGAGGTGAAGGGGTTGGAGTTGGACAAGGTGAGTCTTATGTTCTTCCAGTCGAGCCCGCTACGCTGGTACACGTTGGCTTTGTACACCAGTGAAACGGGCTGGTCGAGCTTGTCGACCCTGATGTCGTATGAGGGCGACCATCCGGCGTCGTTCACCAGGAAAGAAAGCTGGAACTTACCGGTCTGGGCGTTCTTTGAAGAGACGGCGATGAGCACCTCCCCGGTGGATTTACCCTGCATCTTCGAAGCCCTCTCGTTGAGCTGGTTCTGGATCTTCTGGCTTTCTTTCTCCAGGTTACTGATCTTCCTGGTGATGCTGAACCATTCGTTCTTCTCATCCGACACGAACTTACAGTAGAGTTCATACAGCTTCTGGTAGCTGTCGGGGCTCAGGGGAGCGTCCTTGCCTCCGACTACCCGGTTCTCCCTGAGGTAGACGTCTTTAGCCACGATGATATCGCTCTGGTTCCTCAGGTCCTCTATTTTCAGTTTGATGTCTTCGAGCTTTTTCTGTAAGGTCTCTCTTTCTTTGCTCTCATCGAGGGAGTCCAGGTAATTGACCTGAAAATTCACAGACTGTATGGTAAAGTTGCCGTCGCCTTTTACCTGAAGGCTGTTCTGGTCGAGCAGTGGCGGCAATTTGGATATCTTGATGATGTTGATGCCTGGTTGGATGGAGGCATCGGCCCGCATCACGAGTTGTGCGCCCTGGAGGAACACGGTGGCTTCCGTCACGTTGGCATTCACTTTTACCTCCTGTGAGAAGGCGATCTGGCTGCAGACAAGGAGCAATAACAGAGAAATCAACTTTTGCATGGCAATTAATTTTATAAGGTTTTGTCTAAAGATGCCTGGTCCCACCGGATTCCATAATCTTTCAGGACTTTTTTAAAACTCTCGGGTGGCATACAGACCAGGTGTACCGGATCTTGTTCCGGAAGGCTGAACCGGAGGGAGAAGGCATGGAGCATCAGCCGGGGGTAGGCCTGCTGTTGTTCCCTGTTGCCATAGGTGAGGTCGCCGGCCACGGGGAAGCCTTCATGGTAACAATGGACCCGGATCTGATGCCGCCGGCCGGTGAGGGGTGTCAGTTCCAGCAGGGTATGCTGGCCTTTACGGGCGATGACCTGGTAGCGGGTCTGGGAAGGCTTGCCACCGGCACGGTCCACGCCCATCCTCCCGCTGCCGTAAGCCCGGATAGGGGCATCGATGAGTCCTTCGGAGGCAGCCGGCGTCCCCGTCACCAAGGCCAGGTAGGTCTTGATCACCTTCCGGTGTTCGAAGACCAGGCTGAGCTCCCGGTGGGTGTCGGCATTTTTTGCCAGCACCAGCAGGCCGCTGACTTCTTTGTCGAGCCTGTGCACCACCCAGAGTTTCTCCCCCCGGCCCTGCTCCATAAGCTGTAGCAGGCTGGTGTCCTGTCCTCCGCCCGGGATGGTGCTCAGGTGGACCGGCTTGTCCACGGCCAGGAAGTCTTGTGTCTCTGCAATGACCGGTATGCTGCTGAAATCCCACATGAGGCTGGTTATTGATGAAAGTAACGTTGGTGTTTGATCACCATAAAGGTACATAGGTAATCGTTACGGAATGACATTGGTGTTTTCCCTATTTTTGCAGGCAGATTTTCCGTCCATGGCAGAAGTGGTGACCAACAAAAAGAACAAACAGCGGAATCCGGAGAAGGAGATGACCTTCTGGGACCATCTCGACGAGTTGCGCTGGCACCTGGTTCGTTCCGCGGCCGCCATGCTGATCCTGGCCGTGGTCGCCTTCGTCAACCGGCGTTTCATTTTCGATGGCATCATCTTATGGCCTAATGACCCTCAGTTTCCCACCAACCGTTTCTTTTGCTGGTTTGGAAGGACCTTTCACCTGGGTGACCTGTGCTTTGAGTCGATGAAGCTGAACCTCATCAATTATAACATGGCCGGGCAGTTTCTGACCCACATGTACACCTCCATCATTGCCGGGATGGTGGTTGCCACACCTTATATTGTCTGGGAGATTTGGAGTTTTCTGAAGCCCGCCCTGAAACCTAATGAAAGGAAATATTCCCGGGCCGCCGTGGCCATCATCACCGGACTCTTCCTGCTGGGGGTGTCTTTTGGCTATTTTCTCATCGTTCCCCTGACGGTGAATTTCTTCGGCAATTATTTTGTCAGCTCGACCGTGGTGAACCAGATCGCTCTTTCATCTTATATCAGCACCGTGGTCTCGGCTACCGTGGCCAGCGGCGTGGTGTTTGAACTGCCGGTGTTCGTTTATTTCCTCACCAAGGTGGGCCTGATCTCGGCAGCCTTCCTGAAACGTACGAGGAAGTACACCCTCATTATCATCCTCACCATCGCTGCCGTGATCACCCCTCCGGACGTCTTTTCCCAGATCCTGGTGACCATACCCCTTTACGGCCTCTTTGAATTCAGCATCTGGATAGCCTCCAGGATAGACCGGAAGAGGGAACTGGCAGGGTAAGATACCTTATCCTGCGAACTCTTTGATGAGCAGGAGTAGCTCTTCCGCCGCATCCGTATGCACCCAGTGCCCTGCGCGGGAGATGGTGCGAAAGGAGGCCAGGGGGAAGAACTTCTTGAATATCAGGAGGTCATCCATATCTATATAGTCTGACCTCCCGCCCCGGACCACCATCACCGGGCCGGTGAAGCTCCCCGGAAGATCTACGGCAGCAGCGATCAGGTCGAGGTTATCATCGATGGCTTTCAGGTTGATCTTCCAGGCAAAAGGTCCGTGGGCTTCACGATGGAGATTCTTTAATACCATCTGGACCAGGCCTGGATCCAGGTCATTGGAAGAGATTCTTTCTTCTGCCTCTCTTCGTGAGGACAGGGTGGTGACATCAAGTTCCATCATAGCGTGCAATACCTCCAAATGACGGTGCCTGAGGTCGTAAGCCTTGGGACTGATGTCGATCACCATCAGTTTGCTGATCAGTCCGGGATGACTGCAAGCCAGCAGCATGGCCGCCTTGCCTCCCATGGAATGGCCGATGAGGACAGGTTTTACCAGCTGATGTTCCTCCATGAAGGCTGCCAGATCATCTGCCATGGCAGGGTAGGAGTGCAGCGGGTGATGGGGCGACAGCCCATGATTTCTCAGGTCAGGGATCAGGACCCGGTAACGGTCAGAAAGCTGGCGTCCCAGGCTGACCCAGTTGTCGCTCATGCCAAACAACCCGTGGAGGATGATCAGCGGCTGGCCCTGGCCGAATTCGCGGTAATGAAGATTCATATCATTAACAATATTACTGACAATCCTCAGGAACCACTGAAGTGCTCCTCCCCCTGACTGGGGGGAGGTTGGGAGGGGGGGCAAGGGGAGTCTTGCACCGAAGTAGATTCGGTGCAGGACTTGGGTCGCCCTCATCCCTGACCCTACCCCCAATTGGGGGAAGGGAGTATGGGATTCTCTGTAAGCGGATCTCAAACACACTCATTATGAATAAGATAATGTCATAACCAGTCACATTTCCCTGTATAACGCTCTACAACTGCAAGGTAAAAACTTTTTCCGTCGCTGAGGCAGTCTTGTCCTTTATATCATACCTTTGCAGCAAAACCCCTGTATGACCCGGCTCAGCGTCAATATCAACAAGATAGCTACCCTCAGGAATGCCCGGGATGGTCATGTCCCCAACCTGCTTCAGGTGGCGGTGGACTGTCAGCGTTTCGGAGCCCAGGGCATCACCGTTCATCCCCGTCCCGACGAGCGACATATCCGTTATCAGGACGTGATCGATCTGCGGCCTCTGGTGAAGACCGAGTTCAATATAGAAGGATACCCGTCCCCCTCCTTTATCGACCTGGTTATCAAGGTGAAACCCGAACAGGTCACCCTGGTCCCCGACCCCCCCGAAGCTCTTACCTCCAACGCAGGATGGGATACTGTCAGGAATCAGTCCTTTCTGACGGAGGTCGTTGCGGCCTTCCGGAAAGAAGGTATCCGCACGAGCCTCTTCATCGAGACCGATGCCCTGATGATAGAACATGCCACGAAAACCGGTGCCGACAGGGTGGAGCTGTACACCGAATCCTATGCTAGGAACTATCCGGCAGGTGAGGCGACAGCCCTGAGACCCTTTCATGACGCAGCCCTGGTGGCCGGGAAATGTGGCCTGGGACTAAATGCCGGGCACGACCTGAACCTGCAGAACCTGAGATATTTTGCCGCTCACATCCCCGGACTGCTGGAGGTGTCCATCGGCCATGCCCTGATCAGCGACGCCCTGTATTTCGGACTGGAAAACACCATACAGATGTATCTTCGTCAACTCGAGTCCACCTGATAAAAACACCCTCAACCTGCCAGCCTTGATCGCAAAAGACCTTCTCACCGATACCATTCCCGTGCTCCGGACTTCTGATACCGGCCTGGATGCCATCAGCATCATGGATGAGTACAAGGTCTCCCATCTTCCCATCATCAATAATGAGGAACTGCTCGGGGTCATTTCCTATGAGGATATCAACCTGTTTAATCACCTGGAAGAGCCCATTGGTAATCACAGGCTGTCGCTGAAAGGCAGCTTTGTGTTTGAAAACCAACATATCTACGAGATTCTTCACCTGGCTGCCGAACAAAAACTTACGTTGATACCGGTACTTGACCCGAAGAACAAGTTCCTGGGTACCATAACCCTGCCGACCCTGGTCCAAAGGTTTGCCGATTTCACCGCAGTGAATAACCCGGGAGGGGTTATTGTACTGGAAATCAATGAAAGAGACTATAGTCTGAGTGAGATAGCCCAACTGGTGGAATCCAATGATGCCAAGATACTGTCGGTATTTATCCAGGGGTACACCGATTCCACAAAAATCGATGTAGTGTTGAAAATCAACAAAATAGATATCTCAGCCATCATCAGCACCTTCAACCGCTACGATTATATCATCAAGGCATCCTTTTCTGAAAGTCATTATGATGATTTTCTCCGTGACCGTTTCGACTCTTTCATGAACTACCTCAATATGTAAGACCCGGCAACCTGATCTGGTGCTCATCCGTATGAATCCTTACATTTGTTGCCCAAAACCATAAATCATGCAGTTTGCAGTTTACGGAAAAAGCCTGTCGGTGGAAGCCCTCACTTACCTGGACCAGTTGATCGGGAAGCTCCGGGCCTCGGACTGTGGCATCCTGTTTTACGAGCCTTTTTACAGGGGGATCAAAGATGCGCTGCATTCCGGGGGATCTTTCAAGCTTTTTTCTCCGGAAGATGATATAAGGAATAAGGTTGATATACTCATTTCCATTGGCGGTGACGGGACCCTGCTCGATACCATCACCCTGGTGAGGGATTCGGGTATCCCTGTGCTGGGTGTCAACATGGGCAGGCTTGGATTCCTTTCCAGCCTCTCCAGGGAGGACATGATGCAGGGGATCGACCGGATCCTAAGCAAGGATTATTTGCTGGACAGCAGGATATTACTGAGGCTGGAGTCGAAACAGGGATTGTTCGGTGACAGGAACTATGCTTTAAATGACCTGGCCCTGACCCGTAAAGGAAACTTCAGGATGATCACGGTACATGCCTATATAGATGGTAAGTTCCTCAACTCTTACCTGGGAGACGGGCTGATCATCAGCACCCCCACCGGTTCGACGGCCTATTCCCTAAGCTGTGGAGGTCCTATCATCAACCCGGGTTCAGAAAACCTGGTCATCACTCCCATTGCGACGCACAACCTTACCGTAAGGCCTGTCGTCATCTCTGATCACAGCATCATCACCCTGAAGATACAGGATCCTTCCGATGAGTTCATCGTGAGCCTCGATTCCAGGTCGGAGACAATGCAAGGCAGCATTGAACTCACCGTGAGGAAGGCAGATTTCTGTATCAACCTCCTTCGTTTTGAAGGACAGGATTTTTTCAAGACCATCCGGGCGAAGCTGAACTGGGGCCTGGACATCAGAAATTAAGTTTTCCTTCTTTGAAGTTGCCGTGGAATGCCTTACATTTATTGCGAATTAGCAGGCTCTCAACTCTGGTTCACATGGTGAAAATCAAGCATATTCAGGGAAAATGGTTCTCAGGAATTCTCCTGTTACTGTGCTGTTTATCCCTCCAGCCCTCCATGGCCCAGGTCAAAGCCAAGTACCTGAAGAAATACCGTGTCAATGAGTTTGCTTTTCACCTGGGGGCCACCAACCTGATCGGGGAGTTGGGAGGGGCCAACAGGATAGGTTCTGAGGCCTTCAGTCTCAGGGACTTTGATTTTCCTTC
Organism: uncultured Bacteroidales bacterium; assembly: GCA_964605655.1. Lineage (GTDB taxonomy): Bacteria > Bacteroidota > Bacteroidia > Bacteroidales > CAIXZF01 > JAKLIX01. The sequence goes on along the minus strand of CAZSDK010000002.1, from coordinate 141,846 downwards.
CATCCGTCCTACGGTTGGTGTTGGCCTGGGGTACCAGGTCATGGAGAGGGGTAACCTGAAGACCAATCTCATCATGGGCTTTATGAGGGGAAATGACCGTTTCACGGAGTACCCCTCTCGCAAGCAGAGAAATATCAACTACCGGTCGATGCTCCTGGAGCTTTCCGAGCAGTTTGAATATTATATCACCCTTGGCAAACAAACTCGGAAGATCTACAACATGGGGGAGCAGAGAAAAAAGATCTCTCTCAAGAATTTTCCATTCACTTTTTATGCTTTTGCAGGAATAGGCGGGTTTTATTTCCAGCCACAGAACCGGGACCAGAACGGAAAATGGTGGAATGTAAAACCTCTTCACACGGAAGGGCAGGGGGAGGTGCCCAGCCGTAAGAATTACAGCCTGGTGCAGATCAGCATCCCGATGGGTCTGGGCATCAAATATCCTCTTGGAAAGGGATATACACTCGGGTTTGAGTATGGTTACAGGAAGACTTTCACCGACTATCTGGATGATGCCAGCATGACATACTTTGATGAGGAATACCTGAGGCAGCATTATGGCGATATGGCGGTGTACCTTTCCAATCCTTCCGGGAAGGACTATATCAGGGCAGGCCAGCAGAGAGGGGATCCACGCGACGACGACTTTTACCTCTTTGCCTTGGTCACTTTGTACTATGACCTCTCTAAAGTGGCACGTATCAGGAATTTCAGGTTCTAAGGCAGCATGAAGAAGATCCTGTTTATATTGCCGTTCATTCTGGTTTTCTGCCTTGCGAAGGCACAGCGTCCTTTCGAGGTCGGTTACATGGCAGGGGTGACCCTGTATCACGGAGACCTGGGAAGGTTCTATGAGACAGGCATACGGCCCGGCACCGGTTTTTACGGCAGGTACAACTTCTCCTACCCTGTCTCCTGCAGAATCAACCTCTTATATGCCCGGGCTGGGTCCTGGGACCATGAAAATCCCTCCAGCAACCTCAGCTTCAGGTCCTACCTGTTTGAATATTCAGCACAGCTAGAGTTCTATATCACCAAACCTAAATCCGGATATAAGAACTACAGCCTCAAATATGGAAAGAAGACCTATTACGCCTACCATTTTCCATTGACCTCCTATTTTTTTATCGGGATAGGACAGTGTCACTTCAATCCCAGGGCTAAGTACCTCGACGGAAAGTGGTATTCCCTCCAGAAGCTGAGTACGGAAGGGCAGGGGGTGTTTGTCACCCGCGATCCGCCCTATCCGTTGGTGACACCTGTCATTCCTGTGGGAGTGGGAGGGAAATGGACTCTCAATGGTCCTTATTACATCGGGTTTGAACTCGGATTCCGGAAAACTTTTACCGACTATCTAGATGATGTGAGCCTTTCTTACGTTAATACCACGGTGCTGGAATCGGCCAAAGGACCTGTGGCGGCCTATTTTGCTGATCCTTCGCAAAACCCCGGGCTCACCACCACGTCTCCTGCCATGGCTCGTGGAAATCCGAAAAATAAGGATGCATATATGTTTGCTTTTGTAACTTTGCAGTACGATTTTTCAAAGAAGAAAAAGAAGAAATCTTTCAGAATCTGAACACAATATCTTGATATTCATGCGAAAAACCCTGGGGCTTGCCCTCATGCTTCTGGTGTTTCCAGTCATTTTACACGCCCAGCGTACCGAGGTGGGTATCTTTGCCGGCAGCGCCTATTATCTTGGCGACCTGAATCCCAACAAGCATTTCGGCAATACCCACCCTGCCTTCGGACTGGTATACAGATATAACATGAGCCTTCGGTGGGCATTGAAACTTAGCGCCATCTATGGTACCATCTCCGGCGACGATGCTTCTGCAGTGGGGTGGAATAAACAGAGGAACCTCAGTTTTCAGTCCCATGTTACCGATTTCTCCGGACAGCTGGAACTCAATTTCTTTCCCTATTATACCGGTAGCAGGAAGTACAGTTTCTCTCCCTATATTTTTGCCGGACTCAATATTTTCAGTTTCAATCCTAAAGCAAAGTATGAAGGAGAATGGTTCGAGCTGCAGCCTCTCGGGACCGAAGGGCAGGGGACCATGGCATACCCGGGCCGAAAATCTTATGCCCTCACGCAATTGGGCTTCCCTTTTGGCGTTGGTATGAAGATCAGCATGAGCAAACTGGTGTGTTTTGGGCTGGAATGGAGTATGAGAAAAACCTTTACCGACTACCTGGATGATGTGAGCAAGACCTATCCTGATCCCATCAGGCTGGCCTCCGAGAACGGAACGATGGCTGCACTGCTGTCGAACCGCTCCCTGGATCTGCCCGGTGAACAACCCATCGAAGCCGATATGCAAAGAGGCAATGAAAATACCAAGGACTGGTATTCTTTCATTGGTGCAACCTTTACCATAAAAATTATCAGCGGAAAAGACAAAGGTTGCAGGGATTTTCAGAAATCACACAAGTATGATGAGTTCTTCCTGCTCGATCAAGTGAAATAAATATGTACTTTTGCACCCTTTAAAGGGCCCCCTATGAGCTTGAAGGACCAGATCGACCTAAGCTGTCTTCCCAAACACATTGCCATCATCATGGACGGGAATGGCCGTTGGGCCCATCAACATGGGCAGCATCGCATCTTTGGCCATGAACACGGGGTGAAGTCTGTCAGGCAGGTCACCGAAGCCTGTACCGAGCTCGGGGTGGAATACCTGACCCTCTATGCCTTCTCCACCGAGAACTGGAATCGTCCGCAGCCGGAGATCAGTGCCTTGATGTCGTTGCTGGTAAGCACCATACATACAGAATTTTCCACCCTCCAGGAAAATAATATCAGGCTCACCGCCATCGGTGACTTAAAACATCTCACCCCTGAATGTTACCAGGAGCTGATGGTTGCCATGGAAGAAACCCGGAACAACAAGCGTCTCAACCTCATCCTTGCCCTGAGCTACAGCGCCCGCTGGGATATCACCGAAGCTGCCAGGAAACTGGCCCGGCAAGTCCGGGATGGGAAGCTGGACCCTGAAGACATCGATCAGAACAAGATCAGTCTCAGCCTGTCAACTCATAACGTTCCTGATCCCGAACTGTTGATCCGTACCAGCGGAGAATACAGGATCAGCAATTTCCTCCTTTGGGAGATCGCCTACACGGAACTGTATTATACGCCGGTGCTGTGGCCCGACTTTTCCAAAGAACACCTCTACGAAGCCATCATCAACTTCCAGAACAGGGAAAGGAGATTCGGCATGACCAGTGAACAAATCAACCTCCTCTGACACGATGCAGATCCGAATCCTCTCCTTCCTCCTCCTTATCATTGGTTGTACCCTGAGTCTCCCTGCCCAGGTCAGCGTCGGCGTAGAACCCGAAGTAGACTATACGACCCCGAAATCATACGAGATCGGCGGTATCACCGTGACCGGTGCCCAATATCTCGACCAGAATGTGCTCATCTCTCTCACCGGCCTGGTCGTCGGCGATCATGTGAACATACCGGGTGAGAACATCACCAAGGCCGTTAAAAACCTCTGGGACCAGGGCCTGTTTGAGAATATCGCCATCTCCCTCACCAAAGTTCAGGGCGATGTAGCCTTCCTGAACATCTCTCTCACCGAAAGACCCAGGCTGTCGAAATTCACCTTCACCGGTGTGAGGAAAGGTGAAGCCGACAACCTCAGGGATGAGATCAAACTGATGGCAGGCGACGTGATCACCGACAACATGATCATCCGTACCAGGAATACCATCACCCGCTATTTCGTGAAGAAGGGCTTCCTGAACACCGAGGTCGAAGTCATCCAGAAAAGAGATACCGCCCGTGCCAACAATGTGATCCTTACCATTGCCATCAATAAGCACAGCAGGGTGAAAATCAACAGGATACTGGTCCATGGCAACCAAAACCTTTCTGACCAGAAAGTCAGGAACACCCTCAAAGAAACCAAGGAAAGGTGGGTGTTTGATCCTTTCGATGTGATTGATTCTCTAATAAATAAGGCTCCTGGTCCTTTTGTTCATCATGACTGGAAGACCGTGAAGAATGACTTTCTCACCGCCCTTCATGCCAAGATGAAACTGCGCCTGTTCAAGGCATCCCGTTTTATCAGGGATGATTATGATGGCGACAAACAGAAACTCATCGAGAAATATAATGAGCTGGGATACAGGGACTTTATTCTTGAGAGGGATACCATTTATAAGGTAGATAACCGCTCTGTCAACATAGAGCTTTTCCTCAATGAGGGCAGGAAATATTATTTCAGGAACATCTCCTTTGTCGGGAACACCAAGTATCCCACCGAGTTACTCAGAAACATTCTGAAAATAAAGAAGGGAGACGTTTACAATCAGAAATTGCTGGAATCAAATCTGTCATTTAACCAGGAGGGGCTGGATATCAGTTCTTTGTATCTCGACGATGGCTACCTTTTCTTTAATGTGGAGCCTGTCGAAATCAATGTGGAGCATGATTCCATCGACATCGAGATCCGGATCCGTGAGGGGAGCCAGGCCAGGATCAACAAAGTGATCGTGAAGGGGAACAGCAAGACCAACGACCATGTGATCTACAGGGAGCTCCGCACCCGTCCCGGCCAGCTTTTCAGCCGTTCCGACATCATTCGTACCACCCGCGAACTGGCCCAGCTTCGGTACTTCGACCCTGAAAAGATCAACCCTGTGCCCCGGCCTAATCCTGCCGACGGTACCGTGGATATTGAATACCAGGTGGAAGAGACATCATCCGACCAGATCGAGCTTTCGGGCGGATGGGGTTATTCCAGGGTGGTGGGCAGCCTGGGGTTGTCGTTCAACAACTTTTCGCTCCGGAACTTCTTCAACCGCAGCGCCTGGACCCCTGTCCCTTCCGGCGATGGTCAGAAGTTCAGCGTCCGCTTGCAGTCGTATGGTTCAGGGTACCTGAATTATAATGTGTCTTTCACCGAGCCCTGGCTGGGAGGCAAGAAGCCCAATGCCCTCAGCGTCACGTACTTCCACAGTATGTACTCCAACGGCAAACAAAAATCCGATACCAACCGGAGTGCTTTTGTCATCAACGGTATCGTCATCGGACTGGGGAAAAAGCTGGAATGGCCCGATGACTATTTTTCCATCTACCACAGCATCACCCTGCAGCGGTATGACCTGTTCAACTACGCCAATATTTTTGCGTACAAGGACGGGTACTCCAACAACATCAGTTACGGCCTCAGCGTGTCGAGGAACTCGGTGGATGCACCCCTTTTCCCGAGGCAGGGATCAGAACTGACCTTGTCGTTGCAGGCGACCCCGCCTTTTTCCCTGTTTAGTGACAAAGATTACAGCACCCTCGATGACCAGGAGAAATACCGGCTGATAGAGTTTCACAAGTGGAAATTTTTCGCTTCCTGGTACACCAAGCTGAAGGGTAACTTTGTCTTGTTCTCCAGGGTGAAGTATGGATTCCTGGGGGCTTACAATCATCAGCTCGGAGTAACTCCCTTTGAGAGGTTCTACCTGGGAGGCGACGGACTTTCCGGGATGAACTCGCTGGATGGCCGTGAGATCGTGGGGATGAGAGGCTACACCAATGAGTCGCTGACACCGGGCTATGCCAGGAGCAACACTGCCGGAGGCACCATCTATTCGAAATATACCCTGGAACTGCGTTATCCCATCTCCCTCAACCCCAATTCCACCATCTATGGTATGGCTTTTATGGAGGCGGGTAACTGCTGGGAAGGGTTTAAAGAGTTCAATCCGTTCAATGTGAAGCGGTCGGCAGGTCTGGGTATCCGGGTTTGGTTGCCCATGTTCGGTACCCTCGGACTCGACTGGGGTTATGGATTTGATAAGATATCCGGGGCTCCGGGAGCCAGCGGCGGACAGTTCCATTTCTCCATCAACCAATCCATTGACTGATCCGGCCTCTTTGGCAACATTTTTGTATAAGAAACTGAAAGAACAATAATTGTCAGAAATATGAAAAACCTATTGATCACCCTTTTCTGTGTCGTCGCTTTTGCAGGCAGTGTATCAGCACAGAAATACGCCTATGTAGATACCCAGTATATGCTGGACCAGATCCAGGAATATAAGAATGCACAGGAACAGTTGAATGAGCTCTCCGTTCAGTGGCAGAAAGAGGTGGAACAGAAGTTCGCCGAGATCGACGCGCTGTATAAGAGTTTCCAGGCCGAGTCGGTGCTTCTTCCTGATGAAATAAAGAAACAGAAAGAAGAAGAGATCGTGAAGAAGGAAAAAGATGCCAAGGACCTGCAGAAGAAAAGGTTTGGCAAGGACGGAGATCTCTTTAAAAAGCGCCAGGAGCTGGTAAAACCCATACAGGATAAGGTCTACAACGCCATTGAGGAGATGGCCCAGAAGAAGAACTATGCTTTTGTTTTCGACAAAAGCGGCAGCATCAGCATACTGTACGCCGATCCCAAGCTGGATATCAGCGATGAGGTCCTGAACAACATCACCGGCGTTACCAAGCTAAAAGACAAATAGTTCTGACTGTATTTGGAAGAATGCCCGGAATTTGTATCTTTGTGCCCCATTTAAAGAAAGAGAACATGCAGAAACTTGTTAAGTTATTATTCGCAGCAATGTTGGTATTGGGATGTACCGGGCTGCACGCCCAGAAAGCCCAGAAGCTGGGTCATGTCGATTTCAACGCCCTGCTGCTGAAGATGCCCGGCATGGATTCCGCACAGACCAAACTCCAGGATTATGCCAAGACCTTAAAAGGACAGCTGGAGACCATGCAAAATGAATATGACAGTAAAGTCAATGATTACCAGTCGACGGCTGTCAATTTGCCGGATACCGATCCTATCAAGAAGACCAAGGAAAAAGAGATCCTCGACCTGAGAGACCGCATCCAGGCCTTTAATTCATCAGCCAACGAAAGCATGCAGAACAAGGAGACGGAGCTGACCCAGCCCATCATCGACAAAGCCCACCAGGCCGTGAAAGATGTGGCCAAGGAAAACGGTTACACCTATATCCTGAATACTTCAGAAGGAATGGGCGTAGTCCTCTCCTTCGAAAATGGAGAAGATGTCACCCCACTGGTCAAGAAGAAACTGGGATTGAAATAGTTACGATATTTTCCAGACAGGAAGGCATCTTCGCAAGGGGGTGCCTTTTTTAGTTTTCCACCTCCCCATACCATCCATCTCTCTCCACGGGAACCTTGCCGGCACTGCGGATCAGCTTCTGCATCTCCTCTGCGGTGAGGGTGGGATGTTGCTCCTCTGCGCCGGCTAAGGAATAGATCTTGGTGGAATCCTGGATGGTGCCGTCGAGATCATCAACGCCAAACTCCAGGGCCAGGGCCGATAACTCTCTGCCAAGCATGGGCCAGTAAGCTTTGATATGGGTGAAGTTGTCGAGGAAGATGCGGGAGATGGCAAAGTTCTTCAGGTCTTCGATCACGGAAACCTCTCCAATGTCTCCCATAGGATTGTTCATCTTCTTGTATTTCAGCGGGATAAAGGTATTGAACCCCATGGTACGGTCCTGCAGCTGTCTCAGCCGGTCGAGGTGGTCGAGCCGCTGGGTATAGGTCTCCAGGTGCCCGTATAAGATGGTGGCATTGGTGGAAATGCCCAGCTCATGGGCAGCCTGGTGGATCTTCAGCCAGTTTTCGGTGGTGGTTTTGTCAGGACAGATCTTCATCCGCAATTCCTCATCGAAGATCTCCGCCCCACCGCCGGGGATGCCGTTAAGACCGGAGTCCTTCAGCAGGCGAAGTCCTTCGGTATAGGTCATGCCGGCTTGCACGATCATGTAGTCGAGTTCAATGGCAGAATAGGCTTTGAGGAAGATGTCGGGCCTCACCTCCTTGATCTTTTTCAGCAGGCCGGCATAATGCCACACATCCCGGGAAGGATGGACCCCTCCCACCACGTGAACCTCCCTGATGTCGGGAGCCAGGGCCCTCACCTGTTCCACCATCTCGTCCACGGTGAAATCCCAGGCATGGCCGGTATGCCTGGAGGAATAGGAACAAAACTGGCAGTGGTGGATGCAGATATTAGTGGGCTCTATGTGAAAATTGCGGATGTAATACGTCCGGTCGCCGTTTTTAGTGGTACGCACCTGGTTCGCCAGCATCCCCAGCAGTCCCAGGTCGGCTTGTTCAAAAAGGACCAGTCCTTCTTCCCGGCTGATACGTTCGTGATTCAGTACTTTCTCTGCTATCCCGCCCAGCTCGGGAGTCATTGGCCATCCTTTCAACATGTCATTCTCTTTAATGGATCACCACCACTTTGTGAACACTGATCTGTTTGCCGGCTTGTATTCTCAGGTAATAGATACCCGGTGACAAACCGGAGATGTCGATATCTCCCTGGTAATCAGACAGGTTTCCGAGGGACTTTTGGATGACCCCATTTCCCAGGGGATCCACCAGGCAGTAACTCACCTCTTTCTTGTTATTAAGCTGCATCTGGAGGGTAAACGACTGAGAGGCAGGATTGGGGAACACAGAGAATAAGCCTGGAATTTCCCTGTCGGCGATGCCGACCACGGAATCACAGCCGTCGCTGGTCAGGAGTCCCGTCCGGTAGAGGTTGATGGCTGCCAGCATACGGTCGCGCTGGCCGTAAGTGAAGATGTTCATGCAGACATCGTCGGTATAGTCCATATAGTTCTGGAACATCTCCCCGGTGCTGTTACAGGCGGAGGTATGGGGGTGGTTCGGGCAAAAATAGTTGGCATCGGCGGCATTGGGGGTATCGTCCACATAGTCGCTGCCGGCGCAGGAGCCGAAGTCATCGCCCCAGATATGGTAGAGGTCCATCCAGTGGCCGATCTCATGGGTGGAGGTACGGCCTTTGTTGTAGCTGGGGTTCAGGGGTTCCACATTCCCATAGCATTCGTAGTCGATGACCACCCCGTCGGTGCTGTCGGTACCCCCCGGATACTGGGAATAGCCCAGGTAGTTGGAGGCAAGCTTGCAGATCCAGATGTTGAGGTACTTGTTGCAGTCCCAGGGGCTGCTTCCCCCGGTATAGTCGCTTTTCACGCGGTTGTCGAGGTCGAACTGGGTCTCGGTGGTGTACTTCCTGATGATGCCGTTGGTGGGAAGGCTGTCGGGCGTGCGGCGGGCCAGGCAGAACTCTATGCCGCAGTCGGCTGCCACCGGCTTGAACATCAGCGGGGTATTCACGGAGTCAGCATTGTGCCTGCGGTAGTCGTCGTTAAGGATAAAGAACTGCGACCACACCTTGTCGTCGGAGATGTTCTGTTCCGGGGTGTTCCACACCACATGGATGACCACGGGTATGGTGACGATGTCTTTTGCCGGTCCCGGCGGACGGGGATGTGTTCTGATGTATTCCTCCATCTGCTTCCTGAACAGCTCTCTCTTGATTCGTATCTGCGGGTTCTGTTCCTCCTGTATCTGGTTGTAAAGCACTGTAGCACAGGGAGTAGGATGTCGGTCTTCCTGGGCCATTCCCTTCTGTACGGAGCCTGACCAAAGGATGGCGAGAAGTAACAGGGGAGTGAGGTAGTATCGCATGGGTTCTGTATGTTTAAGATGTAATGGACGTTGAATTAATGATGAACGTAAATGACTTTTTTACGGTATTCCAACCCGGAAGTTTTCACTTCGAGATAATACATCCCTGAACGCTGGTTTTTGACATGAATGGCATAGCGGGTTCCCGGTTCGAGTTCGGAGACCAGGAATTCCACCTCTTGTCCCAGCAGGTTATAGACCTTGAGTTCCGGGGTGGCTGAAGATTCAGTGCCCAGGTCCAGGGTAAGCTTGTCGGAGAATGGGTTCGGGAAGATATTGGGAATCACGGTGATATAACGTTTGCGGAGCATGGTGTCGGTAGAGCTGTTGTTGGATACCTGGAGAAGTACGTTGAATTTTCCGCTCCGGCTGTAGGTGATGGAGGCCGGGTGTTGTTGGGTTGAGGAAGAAGGAGAAGCCCCGTCAAAGGTCCAGTTCCAGGAAGTGGGGTTCCCGCTGGAGAGATCGGTGAAGTTGATGGAGGTGCCGGTGATGATGGTGTCTTCATCTACGGTGAACGCGGCTTCCACCCAGGGTGTGGAGGGTCCGGTGCCGTCCAGTGAGAAAGCCCCTGTGTTGCCCGGGTCCAGCCAGTGTTTCAGGCTCTTTGTGGAGTCGCCGCCATGGGCATCCCAGGAATAGGAGAACTTTCCATAGAAGTCGGGAAGGGTGAGGTTCTGACAGGAGGAGCCTCCGCCACTGAGCTGCCCGATGACCTTTCCCTGTGCGTTCAGCAGGGCCGATCCGGAGGAGCCTGGTTCGGTGACCCCGTGACCATTGATCGTGGCCGACCATTTGACTCCCCAGTGGGAGTTGGGTGTGCCGCTCCAGCTGTAGGAGTACGTTGGGGTGTTATAGGTCGAGATCTTTTTAATGTCGCCCTGGGGATGGTGGATGCAGACTCCTGCGTTGCTGACCAAATCCTGCCGGTCCCAACCGCAGTAATAGGGGTAGTAGCTGCCGGGTATCATATTGTTCAGCAGCACAAGATAGAGGTCTGATTCAAGGATCACGGAGCCGTCACTACCGGTGGAGGCTTTCTTTTTGGCGCCGGTGAGGGTCTTCCAGGCAGGTTCTGCTGCCGGGTCATCACAGTCGGGACCTTCATACACAAAATAAAAGAGCCACTGTGAAAGGTCTGCCGTGGAAGAGTAAGCCCCGCAATGGTCTGCCGTGAGAACGTAAGGTTTATAGTTCTGTAAGGTGTTGTTCAGGAGGGTTCCGGAACACCAGAAATAGTCGCCTCCGGCCTTGATGCTGATCCGGACCACCGACCGCTTGTGCTTCAGCCAGTCTTGTCCTTCGGAACAGTTCACATTCACCTCGCAGCTGCCGGAGGTGCCAAAGCCGCTCTCAGGCAGTTTCCCGGGGAAGGAGACACCCCGGTAGGCATAGGCAAGTCCCGAAAGATGAAGCTCCGGAGTCTCCTCCGACCCTGCCGATTGTTCATATTCTATAATGATCTGATCTCCCTGCATCAACTCGGTGGCAAAAAGCAGGTCATCCTGGTTGTTGGCCTCGGTGAAGGCACCAATAAGTTGTTGTTGATCAGGGGTATATATGAACAGACGCCCTCCCGGAGGAAGATAAAAGCGGTCAAAACTGCAGGCCAGGGCCAGGGCCCCTTCCGCCTTTAGCCGCAGACGGCAGAGCGCGTTCCCGCCGGGGAGGACTTCCCAGGCACCCTCTTTTATAACATCCGTATGGGAGGCAAGGTTGACGGCATAACGGTAAGGTTTCCCTTCCCAGGCAGCGATAGAGTCTTCCCGGTAGAGGACAGACAGGACCGGAGGCGTCAGAGTAAGGAGAGGAATTTCTTGTTTGTCAGAAAGATAGGTAAAAGAGGCCGGGGTTCCGCCCTGGCTGAGCTGAGCCAATACGGTCTCCGGGTTGCTTAAAGAAAAGAGGGCAAGCAGGGTTGTAATAAAAAGGAAGGACCAGCGGACGGGTGAATTCATCCCGCAAAGTTACAAATAAAAAGAGCCGGGTAGCTTCCCTGAGGAGCTGCCACAGCCGTCATTATCGCAGAAGCAGCAGCTTGGCGGCAGATACCTTTCCGTCTTGAGTCAGGCAGATAAAATACAGTCCGTTCCTGAGGCTGTTAAGGTCCAGCATAATCTCCTGTGACCGAAGGTCTGCCAGAGGCAGTTCCAGGCTCTTGCTTCCCTGTGCATCGTATACGGTGACTGTGGCAGGCAGGGAAGCATCCAGGTGGTGTTGCAGTATTACATTTCCGGTGCTGGGGTTGGGATAACAGTTGAAAAGGGCGACGTTGTTTTCTTCGATGCCGGTACAGGCAGCAAAGGTTATCAGGATGGAATCCTGGTGGAAGCAGCTGTTCTGGGTGAGGATGTCGACCTTGATCTTGGTGCTGCCGATGCCAATTCCCGTGGTATCGACCTGTATGGTCTGTGTGGTGGCTCCTGTCGACCAGAGGTAGGTGGAGCCTGGGTTGCCGGCATTGAGGGTGATGGTGTTGTTGCAGCAGATGGTGGTATCGTGAGGGAAGAGGGGCAATGGGAGGGGGTGGGCATTCACAAAGGAATACTTGATGGTGGTATGGCTGGAGTAGCTGTTGGTGACGGTGAGGGTCACATTATAGGTCCCGTTGGTGGAATAGGATACTAAGGGGTTCTGCAGGTTGGAGCTCGAAGGATTTCCTCCGGGAAACTGCCATACCCAGGAGGTGGGATTACCGGTGCTGGCATCGGTGAACTGCACGCTGTCGACGCCACAATGGTTGGTGTTCACGGCGGTGAAGTTAGCGGTGGGGGCCGGTGCGGGGGCGATATGGAAGACGGCTTTTTGTGCGTTGTTGAAGGTCCCGTTGCCTGAATTCAGGTTGCTGATGTAGAAGTAACCATTGTTCCAGCCGCTCCATCCCCAGTTGAAATGGAAGTAGTTGGTCCCCTGGTATCCGTCGCAGACGAAGGCATGGCCATAAGAAGGATCTTGTCCGGCATAGAGTACGGGGCGGTGGCCGTCGAGGTCGGAGCGCATCATCCCTTCCCAGTTGGAAGGAGAGTACCACATCCTTTCGCCGTACAGAGTGTTGGTATCATAGTTAAAATATTCGACCAGGGCGTCGCGGGCATCATTGGTGTAGGCTCCCGAGCCGGAGACTCCGTAGTTCATCTCCACGCTGACACCGCAATGATACAGGAGGGTGGACACAGCGGTGTTGTTGCTGAACAGCTGATTGGGCATCCCGTTCCAGTTATAGGTGGTGCTGCCGAAATTGGCGGTCTGGGCACCATAGGTGGGATGGGTATAAGAATGAGAACCGATACCCATGGGCGGGTAGTTATGGTATTTCATGATCATCCCCATGGCAGTGGCCACGCAACCCACCCAAACACGGTTACAGTCACCTCCGGAAGCAACGGGGCACTGGGAATTGTAATAGCAGCCCTGGTCCCAGTTGGTAGTGAGAAGGGGAGAAACGCCCGTGATGTCTTTGGAAGGCGTGAACATGGAGGAGGAGTATCTATCCCAGAGTGCGGTGTTTTCTGCATCGGCAGGAAATTGTTCTTCCCGTATCTGTTGAAGCTGCTCCATGTAACCCCGGATCCAGGAGGCAACATTTTCCGGCATATCCTGGCTGTTGAATCTTCCTTCCGGAGAATATCCAAGGACGGGGATGCTGGCGTCGTCGGCAGCCACCAGGACAAATCCCTGGTTATGGTTGATCTGGAAACCATGGATCAGGATGGTGTTGTCGAGGGAGAGCGGGAAATATTCCGTGACACGGATATCGCTTCTCTGCATGGGATGGTTTAGGGAAGCTCTTTCGAAATACAGGTTGACAGCTACCTTTTCTGCTTTTTTTCGGGATACCGGAGCGGCTGACAATGCAAAAACAAACAGCGACAAGGCCGCAAGGACAATATATCTCTTCATGAAGGGGAAATTAACGGGTTAAACCGGGGGCAAAGATAAAGAGAAAATCAATACCTTTTTCAGTTGGCAGTATCGCAGTCAGCAGTCGGCAGTCAGCAGTCAGCAGTTGGTCCCTTCTGACCTCTGATTTCAAGGTTCGTAATTTGACATTCTAATCTCGTACATCAAACCATTTTCTTTATACCGCAGAGGAGAGGCACAGAGAAGGAACCTCTGCGTCACTGCGTCTCCGCGGTTAAAAAAAACAGATTTCGATAATTCGGGATGATTCCAGTTAGCAGTCGGCAGTCAGCAGTCAGCAGTGGGCAGTAGGTATGATAGCAGTATATCGTTAATAATCAGCAATTTAACTATCAATTATCAATTATCAACTATCAATTATCAATTCTACTTCTGTTTGTTTGGGGCTTCCAATCCGTAATTCTTGATACGATCTTCCCTGCGAAGCAGGAATGCCAGGAAGATGGCGCAAACACCCAGCCCCGCAAATACCAGCATCGGGATGGTATAGTCGTACAGCGCGGTGGTGTCCCCGGCCATGATCCTGTCGGTGACACCCGGGTTCACGGCTTCGAGCACCTTGCCGATCAGCCAGGGGAAGAACATCAGTCCTATGTTCTGTATCCAGAAAACCAGAGCATACGCGGACCCGAGATATCTTTCTTCCACGATCTTAGGCACCGAGGGCCACATGGAGGCAGGTACCAGGGAGAACGCCACACCGAGCACCATCACCGCTATCACCGCGATCACCATGTTGAGTGGGACGAGGGCAAAGGTGAGATGGGCAATGGTCAGCAGAGCCGCACCTAGAATCATGATAGAGGCTCCTTTTCCTTTGTTATCCAGGAAGTTACCAAAGATCGGGGTGAGGATGATGGTACCCACGGGAAGAAGTCCTGAGATGTAGCCACCCACCGTGGAGGAAACACCCAGCTTGTTCTGCATCATGTTCACCGCATACTTGAGGAAGGGGAAAACACCGGAATAGAAAAGCACGCACAGCAGGGCTATCAGTAAAAAACCCTTGTTCGTGATGATCTTGGCCAGGTCTTTCACATGGAACTCTTCCGTCGGATCGGAGGTGTCGTATTTCTCTCCTTTTTGTTTGTCGAGTTTGGTGTCGAAGAAGGTATAGATCAGGAAGGTGATGAGTCCGATACAGAGGAGGGCCAGTCCGAAATAGATGGGTGCCAGTACGTTACCCTGCACTTTTCCGTCTACATCATGGACGCCGGCGAGCAGCGACGAGAAGAAGAAAGCCACAGAGGCACCCAGACGGGCGGTGGCCAGCTGCATCCCCATGGCCAGGGCCAGTTCCTTGCCCCTGAACCATTTGACGACCGTCTTCGAGGTGGTGATCCCTGCCATCTCCACACCGATACCGAACATACCGTAACCCAGGGCAGCCACCTTGGCAGAAGCCGGCATCGAGGTCCAGAACGAGCTGAAGAAAGCATATCCGAAACCGCCATTGCTGAAATACTCCGTTAAACCATACATCTTGATCAGTCCGCCCGCAAACATCACGATGGCCGCGGTGAGCCCCGTGAAACGTATCCCCATCTTGTCGAGGATGATGCCGGACAAGATCAGGAAACCCAAAACATTGAGCATATACTCGGACCCGGAAAAGAAACCGTAGTTACTGGGTGTCCACTTATAGTTGACTTCCAGCAGCGACTGCAGGGGAGCGATCATGTCGACAAAGTAGTAGGCTGCCAGCATGGTCATGGAGACCAGGAACAAAGCGGTCCAGCGGATCGTCTTGTTGTCGGAAAGGAGGGTGGAGACTTTTTGATTCATGGTTATGAAGATTTGAAGATTTCAAAATGAAGGGGCAAAGCTACTAAGTATATTCAATATCTTTACCAGGAATCTTCAAACCTTGTCATGGAAATTCTTCTGGTCGCGGCGACAGCCATGGAAATGCAGGCGGCTCTAAGGGGGAAGGATGCTCCTGAGGGGCACCGGGTGCGTACCCTGGTCACCGGTCCGGGCATCCTCGCCACCGCGCATGCCCTCACCCGGGAACTGGAGCAGAACAAGCCCGACCTCGCCCTTCAGCTGGGCATTGCCGGTTCCTTCAACGAAGCGTATCCCATGGGGTCGCTGGTGGAGGTGAGTTCAGAAGAGATGTCTGACTTTGGTGCCGAAGACGGTGAGAACTTTATCTCTGCCTTCGAGATCCCTTTGCTGGGAGGTAACACCTTTCCTTACACCTGGAGAAAGCTGCTGAATCCCGGCAGCCTGTCGGATTACGGATCCCGGACCCTGCCCCGGGCCCGGGGGATCACGGTGAACACCGCCCATGGCGGGGAGACGTCTATCAAAGAGGTGGTGGAGAGGCATGAACCTGACGTGGAGAGCATGGAAGGCGGGGCCTTCTTTTATGTGTGTCTCATGGCTGGCATCCCTTTCCTGCAGGTCAGGTCGGTCTCCAACAGGGTGGAGCGCAGGGACCGGAGCAGGTGGAACCTTCCCCTGGCCCTGGAGAAGCTGAATGAATTCTGGCTGGGCTGGGAGCCGGTGGCCCGGACAGTCAGGTAGACGAGGTTCTGCCTATATTTGCAGTCAAAATAAAAACCTCAAAATAGCATGAACCAGACCATCAGACTTGGATTTTCTTCTTGTCCCAATGATGCCTTCATCTTTGAATCTATTGTCAATGACCGTATTGACACCTGTGGTTGCCGTTTTGAGGTGACGGTGGCCGATGTGGAGAAGCTGAACCAGATGGCCATGCAGTCGGCCCTGGATGTGACCAAGGTGAGTTTCAACGCTTTTCTGGGGTTGACGGACCATTATGTTATGCTCGACTCAGGGGCGGCATTAGGCAGAGGCGTAGGGCCGTTGTTGCTTTCAGCCCGCCCGGTGGATATGGACCGTCGTGACGCCCTCATCGTGGCCATCCCGGGCGAGCATACCACGGCCAACTTCCTGCTGGATTATGCCTTTCCGGGGATGAAGAACAAGAAGGTGATGCTATTTTCCGACATTGAGGATGCGGTGTTGAAGGGGGAGGCCGACCTGGGGCTGGTGATCCATGAGAGCCGTTTCACTTACCAGAAGAAGGGTCTCCACAAGATCGCCGACCTGGGCAGCCTGTGGGAGGAGGGTACCGGCAGCCCCATACCCCTGGGCGGCATCGTGGCCTTGCGCAGCCTGGGATCCGATGTCATCATGAAGATCAACAAGCTGATCAGGAGAAGCCTGGAGTTCTCCTATGCCAACCCGGCCACGGTGTGGGCGTACATCAAGTCCTTGTCGCAGGAGATGGATGACGAGGTGATACGGCAACATATCGCCTTGTATGTGAACGCTTTCACCCTCACGCTGGGCAGGGAAGGGCGCAAGGCGGTACTGGAATTTTTCAGGCAGGCAGAACGACTGGGGATTATCGATGGGGTCCCGGAACAGTCGAAGATCGTAATTTCTTAAAATTCAATTATTTAATCACGAGAATCTTTTTAGTTCCAAGGAGCCTCTCTTTATTGTCTTTAACCACCAGGAAATAGCACCCATTGCTGACATCACCCAGATTAAAACTTTCAGGATTCTGTTTACAGGTGATCATTCGATGCCAGACGGTTGTTCCTAAATTATCAATAATTGAGAGGCTAAAAGAACCAGATCCATCATGAGGAGATATCCATAAGTTGAATAAACTTGTTACAGGGTTTGGCCAGAGCATAAAAGATTCACCTTCCTGGATATTAGTGGTGGTTGAAAAGATACTGTCAAATTTAAATATCCCGGTTGAAGGAGGATTGGGTTCTTTTGTAAACTCAGCTATCCAACCTGTGTGATTATCCCACCAAGCCGATGCAGTTAGCTGTTTTCCATGCAATTCCGGAAATTCAATCCACGAATGACCACCATCGGTACTATAATAACAGCCACCATTTAGCTCAGCGGAAAAGCGGATACAAGAATTTGCAGTGCCAGGTATCCATACAACAGTTGAATAAGAAGATATACCTGGAAATACCTGGCTCCAAGTAATTCCACCATTGAAAGTTTCATAAAGCGCGTTATTATCTCCACAAACCAATCCATGCAGCATATCTTGCTGGAATGCAATCTGATAACCGAAAGAATAATTAATATAAAAGGGAGTATAATTACTGGACCAGTGTTTCCCCCAATCGTGTGATGTAAATAATCTTCCATTTGCAGAAATACATTTTATAATACTGTCATGCATTATATATTTTTCTATAATGTGTTCACTACTTGTATATTGGTTTAAAATATATGAAGAATCCCAGCTTTGCCATGTATACCCGGCATCACTCGTGGTATAAAAACGTATGATTCCCAATGAATTACTAAAACCAGAGGCTAGTCCATTGTTCTGGTCCCAAAAATGAATACCTGTGACAAGAGTATTTGGGTTGAAAGTCGGGTTAATTTCCAGGAATGTTTGTCCTCCATCCGTTGTATGCAGCAGGTTTATACTGGCTGAATCAACGTCAACCAGGATGAACCATGCGTTATATTGATCAACCGCTGAGAAATTATACATCATGTTATTGGGATATCCTGGTATATTGACCAAATCCCAGTTTAATCCTCCATCCAAAGTACGCGAGACCTTTTGTATATATGTATTTGGGATTTCTATTCTTCCAATACCCCAAACAGTATTTTCGTCAGTACAGATTAATTGCGCATTGAAACATTGTGCTACTTCATATCCCAGTCCTTGTTGGATCCACTGAGAATAAGCATTCCTTACCAGTGATAACGTACAAAGTACAAGTAATAAGAGTATTTTATGCTCCTTTTTCATGGTCCGTGATCACAACACAGAAGCCGTGTTGCCTGTATATCATGTATTATAGTATCACCCCTGCGCTATCTGGTTTGTTTACCACTTCTGTTCATTATAATTGCTAATACCCAAAAGTAATTACAATATCACGTATTGTCAAGCGAAGATGTGGGATTGATGGTTGATAATGGATAAAGGATAATGGATAATTGTATATTGCTGATTACTAATAATATACATATAACTATTATTTCACCTCTGCGTCTCACCTCTGCGGTAAAAGGAATACACTGCCTGAATCATCAAAGTATTTTGATATCCTCCCAATTCTTAAGTGATCTAAATGTCTCAAGTGGTTTTATTTCACCACTTTAGGAGCTTTAGGGCACTGAGGAGTTTTCTGCAGGTACAGGAAGAACAGGTTCTTTTCAGAAGTCGATTTTTCACCGCGGAGGCGCCGGGGCGCAGAGCATTATTTGGTACTTGTGCAGTCCATCGGTATAACACACCCCCCCCCGTATGGGGGCGCAGGGGGGGGCACCTAACGGGATGGCGGGATACACTCTTACCGTCCTTTCCCTGTCAGCTGGTAATCCCTCATCACCTGGGCGGCCTGGAAGAGGTAGACATCTTGTTTAAGGGTCTTCTGCCAGGCGTCGGAACGGGCCTTGGAGGAGGAGTCGGCCTCTATCTTCGGGAGGTCGGCAACCAGGGGTTCCACGCTCAGACCGGTATTTTCCTTGCCGATCTTCTCATATCTCTTGCCGGTCTCCTGCAGGTCTTTCTGGTAAGCACGGTAAGCGGTCAGCGACAGGGGCACCACACTCTCGTCTTTCATCTTCTGCATGCGGTCGCCGTTGTTGTTGATGAGGATGAAGGTGGTATCGTGCTTGTACCTTTCTTCTTCTTTTTGTTTAAGAACAGAAAGAGGAAGGGTGGAAGACCACTTTTTATACTGTACCTGGTCGATGCTGGTCCAGGGCATGGGGTAGTCCATCTCTCTTTCACCCCGGTCGAGGAAGTCGTAGGCATCCGGTAGGATGATGTCGGGGGTCACCCCGTTGAGTTGGGTCGATCCGCCGTTGATGCGGTAGAATTTCTGAATGGTGACTTTCAGCGATCCGGGTGACTTAAAGTCATCATTTTCGCCTCTCAGAGAGCGGTCGAGCTCCACGAAACGTTGCACCGTACCTTTGCCGAAGGTGGAGGGGGTGCCCATGATGACGGCCCTGCCGTAGTCCTGCATGGCGGCCGAGAAGATCTCGGAAGCCGAAGCGCTGTATGTGTTGGTCATCACCAGCAGCGGTCCGTCGTATTGTACCCTGGGGTCCTTGTCTTCATATACATAAGGAGGACCAAAACGGGATTTCACCTGCACCACCGGTCCCTGTTCTATAAAAAGTCCAGCGATGTCCACGGCATCCTGCAGCGATCCGCCTCCGTCGTTACGAAGGTCGAAGATGAGCCCGGTGATGTTCTCTGCCTTAAGCTTCTCAATTTCTTTCTTGACATCGGTAAAAGCCCGCTTACCCGTGCCGTTGGTGAAGTCGGCATAGAAGGAAGGCAGGTAGAGGTAACCGATCTTTTCTTTGGTGCCGGGTATCACTACGATAGCCGACTTGGCGAAGGTGTCTTCCAGGATGACCACATCTCGGATGATGGAGATCACGACGATCTTTCCGTCGGGTTTCTTTACGGTGAGCCTCACCTCGGTGCCTTTCTTGCCCCTGACGAGTTTCACGGCATCATCCAGGCGCATGTCGACAATGTCCACAGGCTCTTCACTGCCCTGGGCCACCTTCAGGATGAGGTCCCCTTCTTTCAGCTGTCCCTGCTTCCAGGAAGGGCTGCCCGGCACGATGCCGGCCACCTTGATATAACCGTCCTTCTCCTGCAGGGTAGCACCGATGCCTTCGAGCTGCCCCGACATCTGTATGTCGAAGTTCTCCTTGTCTTTGGGAGGGAAATATCCGGAATGCGGATCATACACGCCCACGATGCAGTTCAGGTAAAAAGCAAAACGGTCTTCCCTGCGGTCCTGGGAAATACGCCTGAACCACTCGTCGTAACGTTTCTTTACCTTGTCGCGTGATTCCTTTTCAATCGTCTCGAGCGACTTGACCTCCACCACGGTGTCTTTGTCCTTGTCCATCCTTTCCTGGAGGGTCAGCTGCTCATCGATACGGCTGAGCACCTCGTATTTCAGGATTTTCCGCCATTCTTCCTTCAGTGCTTTCTTATCTTTGGCAAAATCCTTCTTGTCGGGGTCGGTTTGCAGGTTCTCGTCTTTGGTAAAGTCGAAGGGAGTGGCAAGGAACTCATTGACGTATTCCGAGGCTTCTTTAACCCTGGTTTCCAATATGTTGATAGAGAGGTCGAAGAATTTGGTGGTGCCGTCGTTGATCTCGTCGTCGATCTGGGTCTCGTATTTCTTGAGTCTGTCGACATCCTCTTTCAGCAGGAACCTTTTGTTTACATCGAGGCGTTTCAGGTAGAGGGAGTAAGCCTTTTTTGAGAACTCATCGTTGATAGGCACCGGGTTATAGTGTGCGGCATTGAGGTTCTCGATGATGATCCTGATGAGGGTCTTATCGTCGACTTGTTTCTTATCGCCGGGGATAAAAGAACAGAGTATGAAGAACGGGAGGAGGTACAGAGGTGCTTTCAAGAGAAATTGCTTCATCAGTTCATAATTTGGTTACGGTGCGTACTTGCTGCAGAGTGGTGCCTTCAGGGACATGTTAACAAATAGAAACGCAATGCGTTTTGAAAAAGTATAGAAAAAACCGTGCCGAAAACCGATCAGACGTCGATGTTGGCATATTTGGCATTTCTTTCGATGAAATCACGGCGTGGTGGCACCTCATCGCCCATGAGCATAGAGAAGATACGGTCGGCTTCGGTGCCGTTTTCGATGGTCACCTGGCGGAGGGTGCGGAAGGCCGGGTCCATGGTGGTGGACCAGAGTTGTTCGGCGTTCATCTCCCCGAGACCTTTGTATCTCTGGATGTGGACGCTGCTTTCCCTTCCGTTGCCGGTCATCTCGGTCACGATGCGTGCCCTTTCCTCTTCCGTCCAGCAGTATCTGCCGTCGTTGCCTTTTTTGATCAGGTAGAGGGGAGGGGTGGCGATATAGACATAGCCGTTCTCAATCATTTCCTTCATATATCGGAAGAAGAAGGTAAGGATGAGGGTGGCAATATGGCTTCCGTCGACGTCGGCATCGGTCATGATGATGATCTTGTGATAACGGAGCTTTTCGAGGTTGAGGGCTTTGGAGTCGTCTTCCGTACCGATGGTGACGCCGAGGGCGGTGAAGATGTTCTTGATCTCTTCCGAGTCGAAGATCTTATGTTGCATGGCTTTTTCCACGTTGAGGATCTTTCCCCTGAGGGGAAGGATGGCCTGGAAGCGGCGGTCGCGGCCTTGTTTGGCGGTACCACCTGCGGAGTCTCCCTCCACCAGGTAGATCTCACATTGTACCGGATCTTTTTCCGAGCAGTCGGCCAGTTTTCCCGGCAGTCCCGACCCGGAGAGGGCTCCTTTTCTCTGTACCAGCTCCCGGGCTTTGCGGGCGGCATGACGGGCGGTGGCAGCCAGGATGACCTTGTTCACGATGGTGCGGGCTTCCTTGGGATGTTCTTCCAGGTAATAGTTCAGCATCTCGCTCACCTGCTGGTCGACGGCGCCCATCACCTCCGAGTTGCCCAGCTTGGTCTTGGTCTGTCCTTCGAACTGGGGTTCCATGACCTTCACCGAGATGATGGCGGTAAGTCCTTCGCGGAAGTCGTCGCCGTTGATCTCGAACTTCAGTTTGGCCAGCATTCCTGACTTTTCGGCATAGCTTTTCAGAGTCCTGGTGAGCCCGCGGCGGAATCCTGCCAGGTGGGTGCCCCCCTCGTGGGTGTTGATGTTGTTGACGTAGGAGTGGATGTTCTCTGAGAAGGAGGTGTTGTATTGCATGGCGATCTCTACCGGGATATCGTTCTTTTCTCCTTCCATGTAGATGGGTTCGGGAATGAGCTTCTCACGGTTGGCGTCGAGGTATTCGATAAAGTCTTTCAGGCCTTCCTCCGAATAAAACGATTCGCGGAAGTATTCGCCATTTTCGTTGACCTCTCTTTCGTCGGTGATCGACAGGGCAATGCCTTTGTTGAGGTAGGCCAGTTCCCGGAGGCGGGAGGAGAGGATGTCGAACTTGAACACCCCGGTATTGAAGATGCTCATGTCGGGGGAGAAGGTGACGTTAGTGCCTGCCATTTCCGTCTGACCGACATTCTTCACATCATAGAGCGGTTTTCCGCATTCATATTCCTGGACATAGATGTTCCCTTCGCGGTACACCTCCACTTTAAGGTGGGAGGAGAGGGCGTTCACGCAGGATACGCCGACGCCGTGGAGTCCGCCTGACACCTTATAGACCCCCTTGTCGAACTTACCTCCGGCATGGAGTACCGTCATGACTACCTCGAGGGCCGATTTCTGCTCCTTTTCATGGAAATCGACAGGGATGCCCCTGCCGTTATCGATCACGGTGACCGAGTTGTCGGTGTGTATGATGACCTCAATCTGGTTACAATATCCGGCTAAGGCTTCATCGATGGAGTTATCTATGACTTCATATACCAGGTGGTGCAGACCGCGTTCACTGACATCGCCAATATACATGGCAGGACGTTTCCGCACTGCCTCCAGCCCTTCCAGGACCTGAATGTTCTCTGCCGTGTAGTTTCCGTTTCCGTTCCCGTTCCCATTCAGTCCATTCTTTAATTCGTTCATAATCAAGTGTTTACATTTAGTGTTGCGATATACAAAATTAGGATTTTTTTCGACACGAAATCCAAATTTTATTGAGCAAAACAGAGGTTTTTATTAACTTTCAACTCACAGATAATCAATGTGATACAAGTCTATTACCGAAAGACAGGGAAGATTCCCGGTTGATCAACCCGACGGGCAGGGAAAAAGGGGATCAGAAGGAGAAAGTGAGCCCTCCCATGAAGTTAAAACGCTGGCTGGGGTAATCGTTCCAGTAGTAATATCTTATTCCGGCGATGTTGTTCAGGCGAAGGAACACAGAGATCAGCCGGGAATACCGGTATTCGGCTCCAAAATGCACGTCGATGCGATCACGAAGGTACTTCGACTCAATATGTCCGGCAGGTGAATAGGTGAGGGCGTACATGCGGTCGTAATAGATCACCCCGGCGTCAAGAAGGAGTTTATCCTGGATATGATAGGAGAGGGCCAGGTCCATATCGTAGTCTGAAATATGCCAGGGCAGCGCCTCAGAGGTGTAATACTGGTGCAGGTGGAAGCGGTACAGCAGGCGGAACCTTTCGCTGTACTTCCAGGCCAGCTCGGTCTTCAGGTCAAACACACTGCAGTCGTCATCGGTGATCAACTCGAACATGTTATGACGGGGAACGCTGGTGTCGTTGACATAAAAATACTGTCCCTCAACCTGTGATTTCGAGATTTCGAAACTCAGATCGAAGAGGTTGACAATGTTGGCATTAAATCCTCCGTAGAACTTGTATTTGATGTTCCTGTTACCGGGGAGTACGGCAGGGTTGACGTAGGGGTTTTCATCGATGGTGGCCTTGTATCCGTCGCGTATCATCATGCCGGTCATGCCTGCATGCAGGGTAAGGTAATCAGGGATCAGGCTGGCACCGAGTTCGATCTCGGGATAGAAGTGGACATAAGTAGTGGTGTCGGCTTCGAAAGTGGTGTTGAAGCCGGCCTGCAGGCTGAGGGCGCCCCTCTGGGCCGAGATAAAGGGCTGAAGGGTGATGAGCGCCCGGCTCCCGGCTTTGCGGAATTCAGCCTCGTCGCGGTAAAAATCGACAGCCCCGTTGATGCCCCAGCGTTGTTCGTTGGATATCTTCAGCAGTTCCTGGGTGCGGGCAATGCCTCCGGAAAGTTTCAGATTGGTCTCGTTGGAATGGTAGAAATCATACAGGTGATAAAAGCTCAGGTTGGTGTTGTAGCTGAGCTTGCCGGGGTCATCGTAGGCGCTCTGAATACCGGTGTTAAAGTGAAACAGGTTAAAACGTTGCTTCAGGTCTTCTTTCGACACATGAAGTACGGGATCTATCTCGTCGGGTTTGAACCCATAAAAGTGCACCACCTCCCGGTCGAAGCCGGCATCTCCCGACAAGGTGAACTTCTTGTCTTTGAAGTACTTACCAAAAACAGACAAGCTATTCTGACTGTAACCGGGGTAGGCATAGTCTTCGATCTTTCCGGTCGACGAGATATGTTTCACATGGGCCCCGTAAGCATATTGCCTGGAACGGGTGCTGTTGAAGAAGTATTCGGCATAGGGGGTGACATAGTTGCCGAAACCCAGCTTCAGCAGATTCTCGTAAAGCTTGTCGATGGGTTCGGCGGCCATTTTGGCAGCTTCGATAGGCTCGGGTGTGTAGGTGGTGGGATACAACGCCGGCAATATGGTGTACTTAAAATCCGGTTTGGGATAGGTGGAATCTTTCACCGTGGGGTTCTGCTCTATCTTGTTGGCGTCGGAGATCACCGGCTTGTAGGGTGCCACGACGACCACATCTTCCTTGTACTTGTCGGGTTGGGCCATGAGCCATGCAGGAAGAGCCTGGATAAAAATGATGCTGAGGATGATGATCTTCTTCATGGACGAATCCTGTTTTACTTATTATCGATGATGGTTTCCTGTTCTATCTTGATGGTCTCCTGTTCTTTCTCTTTTGCCTTTCTGGCTTCTTCTTCCCTGATCTTTTCCTGTTCTTTTTCGGCGGCAAGGATGCCGTTGAGTTTCTCATGGGCCAGCTGTACCAGGTCGGCCCCTTCGTAATTGTCGATGATGCTCTGAAGGGTCTGTTTGGCCTGAAGGATATTATCGGTCTTCACATATACGTCGGCCAGGAGGATGAAGCTTTTGGCGAGCCAGTAGTCGTATGAGGGGAATTCGTTAATGAACTCGAAGATACTGTTTTCGGCCTCTTTGTTGTTGCCCTGGTTGAATTGTATGAGTGACAGGTAGTATTTGGCTTCGGCGCCGAACTCGTTTTTGGTCATCTTGTAAGTGGTCTCAAATTCGGTCTGCGCCTGTGCGGTCTTGTTCAGTTCCAGGGCAGCCTTGGCGGCGGTTAGGTGGGCTTCCACCATGAGTTCCACAGAGGCTTCCTCATTGCCTATCAGGTTTTTACAAGCCTCCATGGTAAGGTCGTAATTCTTCAGCAGAAATTCGCAGCGCATGATGCCGGTTTGTGCCACCAGGATGTTGGCGGGGTACTCGCTGTTCTCGAGCAGTTTCCGGTAGGAGGCCAGGGCTTCTGAGTAGTCTTTCCTGGAGAAGTAGATGGAGGATACATTAAGCAGGGAGGTCTCCGTGAACCTGGACCTGGGGGCCTGGGTCACGGTCAGGTAGAGGGGGAGGGCCTCTTCGGGCTGGTTGTTGCGGAACAGGCATTCTGCCAGGTAAAAGCTGGCCTGGACCCTGAAGTAACCGGGGTTGAACCGGCTCAGGTAGTTCCTGAAACCCACCATGGCACTGTTGCAGTCATTCTTCATGTACTGGTTTTCTGCTGCCTGGTAGGTGATGGAATCCTGCACCTCGTCCTCCACCTTCGAACCGGTCATGTTTTTGATATAATCGAAATAATCGTCGGTCTTGCCCATGTCCACATAGATGTTCCGGATGCTGACAAAAGCTTCTTTGGATTCGGGAGTCCCGCTGTAGTCTCTGGTCACCTTCTTAAACACCTCCAGCGCCTTTTCATTCTCATCCATATTGTAGTAGATCAAGCCGGTACGCAGCAGGGCGTCTTTGACATACCTGCTTTTGGGATGGTTATTCATGAGGAGGTCAAAGGTGACGAGGGCTTTGTTCTCTTCCTGAAGGCTGAGGTAGGTCAGTCCGAGCTCGTACTTGGCCTGGGCCTGCAGGGAGGATTTGGGGTAGGTGTCGATCAGTTTTTCCAGTGACAGGGCTTTTCCTGAAGGGTTTCCTCCGGCACCCTGGGCCAGGGATTTCTGGAACAGGGCATAGTCGGCGTCCGGCTGCTTCAGGGCGAGGGCCTGGTCATAGTAGGGTACGGCCTCGTTATAGTTTTTGGTGATGAAATAACAGTCGCCGGCACGGTTACAGGCATCGTTGAGCACCTTGGCGTCGACCCGGTCTTTGTTGGTGATCAGTTTACGGAACGATACCTTGGCCTTCTCATAGTCTTTGGCCTTAAAATAACAGTATCCTATGTTGTAGTCGGCCAGGTAATACAGCGGGTTTCCGTAGCCGCCCGGTGTGAGCTGGAACTGCCGGTACCCTTCCAGGGCATCAGGATATTGTTCCCTGCGGTACTGTCCTTCGGCGATCCAATACAGGCTGGCGCTTTGGATCTCCTTATCTTCCTCTGTAGCCGAAGCTTTTTTAAAATAGGCCTCTGCCTCGGTGTAGTTCTTGTTGTTGAACTCTTCAATTCCCCTGAAGTAGTTCAGTCTCTGGTAGATCCCCCTGAGCCGCTGGTCTTTCTGGGTGATGTTCTCCAGCGATTCCAGGGCTTCCTTATAGTTTTTGGTCGACATGAACAGGTTCACCAGGTAGATGTTGGCCTCATCCAGTCGTTTCGAATTGGGGTATTCCTTGATATACTGTTTGATGGCCCTGATGGCTTCGTTATAAGGATCGTAAGAAAGCTCGTAGGAGAGTTTGGCATAGTTGAAGAGGGCATCTTCCTTTATGGTAAAGTCGAAGCCTTCCTTGTAAGCCGACTGGAAGGCGTTGAGGGCGAACTTCTTTTCTCCTTTTTTCAGGTAGCAGTCACCCAGGTGGTAGAAAGCATTTTGCGAGAGGGTATCTGAGGTGCCGATGGATTGATTGAACCATTTGATGGCATCGTCCCAGTGGCTGGTCTTGTAAGAGGCATAGGCGATCTGGTAGTAGTCTTCCCTGCTGACGGAGGCCCTGGTCTTTTCCACATATTGCTGAAGGAAGGGCAGTGCTTCGGTATAGTGCCCGGCGGAATAATGCGCCTCACCTATCATGCGGGCGATCTCGGGACCTCTTTTCAGGTTGGCTGTGGAAAGCAGCTGGGGTGCGGTTTTGAGAAGGTTGTCGAAATCTTTCTGAAGATACTGGATCTGAACGATATAGTAGGGGACGATGGACTTGAAGGTAGGGTCTTCTTTCAGCTCGTTGAAGCCTGTCAGTGCCTTGTCCCACGACTGGTTGGCATAGGCGATGTGGGACCTGAAGTACACGGCAGCAGGATAATATACATTGTTGATATCTTTGATGGAGGCCAGGGTTTTGTCGGCTTCGGGGAACTTTTTCGCCCTGAAGTAGCTGTAACCCAGTTTAAAAAGGTATTCGCTGAGGGCTTTGTCCTCCAGGTCTTTTTTATCGACCCGGGTGAGGTAATCGATCGCTTCATGGTAGTTTCCCTTGCGGTACTCCAGTTTTCCCAGCTGGAGGCATACCACAGGGTTGAGGGAGGAGGCTTCATGTGTCTCAAGAAAATCCTTGAAAGCCTGGTCGCTGTTGTTGTTTACCAGCTCGTAGCCGCATACGGCAGCCATATATTCCGAACTGGCTTTGAGCAGCGATCCGCTTTCATCTATTTCTTCGGCCAGCCGGGTGAAGAGTTCCCTGGCCATGGCGTACTTGCCTTTGTCGAAGAGTTCGAGGGCAGAACGGTAGGTCGCACCGGGATCCTGGTACGACATGGTTTGTTGCGACAGGGCTGATCCATAGGCAGCTAGGATGATCCAGCCCGTCAGGAGCATTTTCTCCAGACGCTTCATATTGATAATGATGAATTTAGCTCAAAAGTAGCATGAAAGTACCTGTAATTCGTAGGATTCAGGGCATACTTATCAACATGAAGGTGTTTGAAATTAACGGTATAAAAATGGAATTATTGGGGTACGAAAAGGAGCACTCACTAAAAAAGAGGCCGCCCCGAAGGGCGGCCCCAGTGGATGAGCAACAATCCTGTAAGCCGGGTTCTGTCGGTCCCGGAAGGCCCTGAGGCCTGGCGGGACGTTCTGTCATTTATCTGGGCCGGATGTCGCCATCCGGCTCTTACGGCCTACCCCCCGGGATCGGGCGAGCCACCCTACATGCCCCGGTATATTTGGCCTTTCAACCCATAAGGTTTACCCTCGTGGCATGTCACCACACCGCGACGTGAGCTCTTACCTCACGTTTTCACCCTTTCCCCGTCCGGCCTGAGCCGGCAGGGTGGTTGTTTTCTGTGGCCCTCTCTGTTACACCCTCATCCGGTGTACCTTCCTGTTAGGAAGTATGGCGCTCTATGTTGCCCGGACTTTCCTCTGCACCCGCAGGTGCAGCGACAGAACGGATTGTTGTTTAGCGGTTATGCAAAATGTTCACCTCGATGGCTCCCACACCGTATTTGGCCATGCTGGCCTGCTGGTGGGTCAGCCCTTCATACCCGTCGAGGATCATCCTGACCTCCGACTTCAGGGTCCCGTTGCCCACGCCGTGAATGAAGATCACCTTGTGGTAGTTGTTCGACAGGGCACTCTCCAGACACTTGCCGAAGTAGTCGAGTTGTATCCTCAGGATATGTTCCGGGTCCAGCCCGGAGTCGTTATCCACCAGCTCTTCAATATGAAGGTCGACCTCGGCTTCCCCGGGTGCGGTCCGGTGTTTCTCGATGAGGGGCGGTTCCCTGAAGACCCTGGAAGCGGTGTGATCGGGTGGAGCCGGGGTTGATCTTCCTTCCACCGAACGGGAAGTCACCGTACCCATCTTCTCAAACTCGGCCAGCGTGGTCAGCAGGGCCTTGCGATCCAGCACCGAGCTGCTGACATAGCTGTCTTCCTTCAAAAACTTACTGTCTTTGACATAGAAGTTGCAGCTTACCGGCAGCAGCACCTTCTTCATGGTATCCCTGAAAAACAGGATCTGGAGGATGCCCTGGTTCCAGTCGCCGATCTCTTCCCGGTCGATGGTTTGCAGGTACATCTTGCTGAAAGCAGGGATGGTGTCGTGGTCCATGCCGGTGAAAGAACGGTCATTCTCGATCAGGAAATAGGTGTAATGCAGGTCGCATGGGGTGTTGTTCAGTAGAAAGATATCGAGGGCGCCGGTGATGAGCCATTTTTGCTGGTGAGGAACGAAAGCCAGGTAAACCCCGGCAGGGGTGGGCTTTTTCGTCGCCACCCGGAGCAGGGGAGTGACTCTTTCCATCTCCATCGCCGGCTGAGTTTCCTCTTCACCGGGGGCATCCGGCAGTTTAACCCGCACATCCTCCCTGAAGAATCTTCCTCCGGGATCGCCTGTGTCCATGAGTACCAGCTCACCTGCAGCGGTGGGTATCTCAAAACCGTCTTCTATCATGACCTTGACCAGGCTCGGGCTGATGATGGCAGAAACAACCCCGCCTCCCGACTCATTCAAGAACTTAACCCTGTCTCCTACCTTGAAAAGCATAATTTTTTTTGCAAAGATACAAAAGTTAGAACCATTCTATTTAAGACCCCTAAAGGCAACTGAAACCAGTATTTATGTCTCTTATTTAATTATATTCGCCCCATCAGAACCATATACTAATTAAAAACGTCAAGATGAGAAAGTTGCTTTTTCTGTACTTATTGATTCTCCTCCCTTTTTGGGTCCTCAGCCAATCATCCCTGAAATTTTCTGGTGTGGTTCTCGACAGTATGACCCGCAAACCCATTGCCGATGTGCAGATTTCTGACCAGGAGCACTATTTCCAGGTCATGACCGATGATAAAGGCAATTTCAACTTTGAGACCTCTTCTTCAGGAATGATATCGGTGGTCTTAAAACATGTAGGTTACATCGACCAGTCATTATCGCTGCGACCGGAGCAGTCTTCAACGAAGCTGTCATGGATCATGGTGCCCAGGGTATTTCATCTGGGGGAGTTTGTGGTGGAAGGAAAGATGACACCCATGATCGTCGCCACCCGCATCTCGGAAATCAAAATAAGGCAGAGCAGCAACCGCGACATAGGTGATTTTCTCCGTGAGGTGCCGAATTTCTCGGCCATCAGGAAAGGAGGCACCGGACTCGACCCTGTGGTGAGGGGATTGCGCTTTTCTCAGCTGAACGTTCAGTTGGATAATGGCATACGGGTGGAAGGAGGCTGTCCGAACCGTATGGACCCCACCACAGCCCATGTGGAAATTGAGGACGTGGAAAACATGGAGATCGTCAAGGGACCTTATGTGCTTAAATACGGGCCTTCTTTCGGAGGTATCATCAACCTGAACACCTACCAGCCCAGGTTTTTTGAAAAGACTGAGGTCCATGGCACGGCCATGAGCGGTTTTGAGTCGAACTGGAACGGCAGCCGGCAACACCTCATCCTGGATGCAGGAGGAAAGAAGCTGAGCATGCACCTTTCAGGTGGGTACAAGAAATATGACAACTACAGCGACGGAGACGGGAATGAGGTCAAGTCAGGCTTCAAAAAGTACAGTTATACTGCCGGTATTGGATTTCAACCTTGTAAAGATCAGAGACTTATTCTTAACTACCGGGAATCACACGGAAGGGATGTCCTGTATCCTTCGCTTCCCATGGATGAAAAGTCGGACGACACCTGGATTGGCTCCCTCGACTACCTGGTCATCAATATTTCTCCCTTTCTCCAGGCTATAGAGGTGAAAATGTACAGCGCTGATGTCGACCATGTGATGGACAACTCCTTACGTTCTAACTATTCCACCATGCAGGCCATTGCCACCGTGGATGCCAGGAATACCGGCGGGAGGGTGACCACCAAGTGGGCCATCGGGGACCATTGGTTCAATATAGGTGCCGATTATGAAGGGACCTGGAAAGACGGCACCAGGAAAATGCAGATGAAGATGAACATGGGGGGCCAGATCATGACGATGAAAGTCAACACTAACCTGTGGTACGACGCTTCCATTCACAACACCGGAGTGTTCGCCGAGTACAAGAGAAACATCGGCAAGACCAGCCTGGAACTCTCTGCCCGTTATGATATCAACACAGGGAATTCGGAGGATACACTGAAGATCATCAAAGAAGGGGTATCCTACTTTGAAAAGTCAGCATCGACCTTCAACAACCTGAGTTTCAACTGTGGTGCCACGCACTCCCTGAACCGGAACTGGTCGGTGAGCCTGGCTGCCGGGAGAGGGGTCAGAAGTCCCAATATGACAGAACGTTACATCAAATTTCTGACCGTCGGCTACGACAATTACGATTATATCGGGGATCCCGGGTTAAAGCCCGAGGTCAATTACCAGGGCGACCTGACGCTTCGTTTTTCTGATCCGGACCTTGGCAGGTGCTATGTCAATGGTTTCATGTCATACATCACCGGGTTCATCACCGGGAACAAGCTTCCATCTTCGGTGGCAACACCTAAAACGAGCGGAGCCTTGGGGGTCAAGCAGTTTTACAATGCCGACTATGCCCTGCTGAACGGATTTGAGCTGAGTTATCAGTCCCCCAAACTCGCAGGAATATTCCAGCTTGACTGGATGATGGCTTATACCCATGCCTTGCTTTCAGAAGCCGAAAAGATCATCCTGTTCAATAACAAACCGGTCGACCAGGAAACCGTGAAGAAAGATCCCCTGAATGAGATCCCTCCCCTGGAATCGACCCTCAGCCTGTCGGCTTCCTTATTCCGTTCAAAACTGGTCCCCAGCATTTCTGCCCGTCTGGTAGCCGCCCAGAACGAAGTTTCAAAAGCCATGTATGAGCCTAAATCAGAAGGGTTTACCCTGGTGAACCTGGCTCTGCAGTATCAGCCTTCAGAGAATTTCAGGATATCGGGCGGAGTGAATAATCTCTTCGATCTGGCTTATTATGAGCATCTCAACAGGAAAATTGTGGGGACCACCGAAAAATTATTTGAGCCCGGAAGGGTATTCCATATTACTTTTATAGGATCATTCTGACAGATATGAATAAGTACATCCTTCTGGTTCTGCTTCCCCTGGTCATTTTATTTTCCTGCAAAAAGGAGGATGAAGAACCTGTGGTTGAACCACCCTCCGGAAAATTGGTCCTTACTTTCAAACACTATGTTGAGGGTCAGGAAATTCAATATGATACCCTGAAATATACCAATGAAGCCGGCAATGAATACATGATCAACGGGATCACGTATTTTGTCTCAGACGTGACCCTGCACCGGCATGGGGGTAGCAAGGTGGTGATCAACGACTGGCAGGATATTTATTATGTGGATTCCCGGGATGCTAGTACCTGCCAGTGGAATGTGTACGATAAAATACCGGCAGGCACCTATGACTCTGTTTCTTTTATCTTTGGTATTGACGAAGCAAGAAACAAGAACGGGCTATTCATCAATCCGCCTGAGATCAACATGTTCTGGCCCGATTTTCTGGGAGGAGGATACCATTACCTGAAACTGGATGGTAAATGGAAAGACCCTGCCAACCTGGAAATGCCCTTTAACTTCCACCTGGGCATAGGCAGAGATACCACCAATACCGGCCAGGTGGTCTTCGTGCAAAATTACTTCACCGTCACCCTGCCTGCCTCTGCATTTACGTTAACAGAAGGGAAGACGGTGAGCATGGAGCTGATCATGAATGTGGAGAGTTGGTTTAAGACGCCCCATCTGTGGGACTGGAACGTGACCGGAGGGGCCATCATGGAGAACCAGGAACTGATGCGGAAGGCCATGGAGAATGGCTTTGATGTATTTTCGACGGGCGCTGTTACTGAGCAATAATCCTGTGACAAGATTCAGAATTCATAGCAGAATGAAATGGTTCCTGAGGAGATCAGCTTTACACGGATCGGTGATACTGATGCTGGTTGTGGCATTGATATCCTGTAAAAAGGACCATGAGGAGGAGGGACCTGCGGGTTATACGCCCACGCCGTATGACTTCGTCATTCCCAAATTTTTCCCAACCCTGCTGAACATCCCTGCTGACAACCCGATGACCTATGAGGGTATTGCACTGGGACGTTACCTGTTTTACGACGGTCGTTTAGCCGGCAGGTCTCACCCTGATTCCCTGATGACTTGCGGCACCTGTCATTTGCAGGAAAATTCTTTTGAATGCGGGATCAATCATCCCAAGTACCATGATGGCCATCCATACGGGGTTACAGGGGTACTGACGCCTCATTATATGCTGCCGTTGATCAACCTGGTATGGAACAATGAGGGATATTTCTGGAATGGGCTGATCAGCAAAAGCAATCCTGATCCATCAAAGAGGACCCTTGAAGATATTGTAAGGTTGGGTGTTATGGTCCCTCATGAGATGAATTCCGACACCAACCGGTCCAAAGCCATGATACAGAGTATTCCCGGTTACCCGGAGTTATTTTACAAGGCATTTGGTTCGTCGACGGTGACTTTTAAGAATATCAGCAAGGCCATCGCCCAGTTTGTGAGGACCCTGGTGACAAGTAACTCCCGTTTCGACCGGTATTTACGGGGAGAGTTGCAGCTCACGCAGCAGGAACTGAATGGGTACGTGTTATTTTCGACGGAGAATGGGGCCGACTGTTTCCATTGTCACGGAGGATCAGGCAATCCCCTGTTCACCACGCATTTGTTTTATAACAACGGTAAAGATTCCATTTTCACAGGGCCCTTTGAAGATATTCGTGACAGGTATCATGTCACCGGCAACACTATGGATATTGGGGCATATAAGGCTACCACACTCAGGAATGTGAGCCTCACCGGCCCTTATATGCACGATGGCCGTTTCAGGACCCTGGATAATGTGATCAATTTTTATTCCGACAGCCTGGTATGGTCACCTTATATCAGTCCGTTGATGCATCACATCTCCACGGGAGGTGCCCGCCTCACCTTTTCAGAAAAAGCGGATCTGAAGGCTTTTATTCTCAGCCTGAATGACAGCAGCTTCCTGGTGAACCCGGCTTTTGCGCCTCCTGCTATGTTCCCTGATGGCTGGACAGGAAAGTAAGGAAGTTATTTGATGCTGTCGGTCTTCAGTTTGACCTCGTCCTTGACCACCGGTTTCTGGGGTTTGACTTGTTTGTACAAAGGATCGTTGATGTAAGCCGGTTTCCCTTTTTGCGGAGCGGTTTCCTTCGCCGAGGGCTTAACTACAAGTTCCATTCCCAGGTTCTGGAAGGTGAAAGCCCAGACATCGGAAAGTTCATCAATTCTTACCTGTGTTGATTTACCGGCACCATGACCGGCTTTGGTCTGGATCCTGATCAGCTGGGGATTGTTCCCTTTGTTCTTTTCCTGCAAGGTGGCAATAAATTTGAAGGAATGGGCCGGTACCACCCTGTCGTCATGATCAGCGGTGGTGACCAGGGTTGCGGGGTAACTCACCCCATTCTTAATATTGTGCAGGGGTGAATATTTGTATAAGTACTTAAAGTCCGTTTCTTCGTCGCTGGAACCATAATCTGATTTCCAGGCCCATCCGATTGTAAACTTCTGATAGCGAAGCATATCCATGACCCCCACGGCGGGTAGGGCCACTTTAAACAGGCTGGGTTCCTGGGTCATACACGCACCCACCAGCAAACCTCCGTTGGAACCTCCTGCAATGGCTAACTTTTCGGAGCTGGTATAGCTGTTGTTGATCAAATACCTGGCGGCGGCAATAAAATCATTAAAGACGTTTTGTTTCTTCTCTTTGATGCCACCCTGGTGCCAGGCCTCTCCGTATTCACCGCCTCCTCTGAGGTTAGGCA
This sequence comes from uncultured Bacteroidales bacterium, assembly GCA_964605655.1. Lineage (GTDB taxonomy): Bacteria > Bacteroidota > Bacteroidia > Bacteroidales > CAIXZF01 > JAKLIX01. The sequence continues at coordinate 106,998 of CAZSDK010000002.1, read as the reverse complement.
CGGCCAGCACACCTCCATTTTCGAGAAAGACCATGTTACTCACACTGAAAAAAGGTGTCATGCTTTCGTTAAACCCGCCATAACCATATAAAAGAGCCGGATTAGAACCGTTAAGAATGATTCCTTTTTTATGTACCACAAACATGGTGACCTCAGTTTCATCGAAACTTTTATAAGTAACCTGCTTGATCTCATAATCGGAGGGTGAGAATACCGTCTTGGGATCGAACATCAGCCGGCTCGTACGCATCTCTTTATTGTATTTATAAATGCGCACCGGGAATGTAAAAGAGGTCAGAGAATAGTAAAATTCCGCGTCGTCCATTTTTGAGTGGATGGTACCGATAGTCCCGAGGGTAGGAGATGCGATCTTATCGGTCAGTTCTCCGTTCCTGTCATACATCAGAATAAGGCTGGAAGCCATGTTCAGATATTTTACGATGAGGTAGTCCTTGGCCAAATGGGCTGATTCAAGAAGGTTTTGATCATCTTCCTCAATAAAAACCCGGTAGATCTCGCGGTCGGTATCTTTGACATCTTTCAGGATCAAACGATAGCGGGCGGCTCCTTCATCGGTACGTACGAGGATGGAATCGCCAAAATTTCCAATTACCTCATAGGTGTACTGAAATCCCTTGAAAAGAGGGACAAACGGTGCGTCAGAAGACTTCAGGTCTTTGTAGTAAAGAGCATTGCCGGAGGTGGATTCCTGTTCATAGATAAAGAGAAATCTTTCATCATCAGAAACCTGGGCAATATAATTACGTTGGGGATACTCTTTGTTTTCGTAGATCAGATCGTCCTTTGACTGGCTGGAGCCTACTTCGTGATAATACACTTTGTGATATTCGTTCGCCTTGGTTTTTTCAGTCCTCCGGTCGGGCTGATCATAGCGGCTGTAATAGAACCCTTTCCCTTTCCATGAGATATTGGAAAATTTCACCCATTTGATCTCATCGGAAAGTAATTTCTTTTTTTTCAGATCATAGACATAGATCTCATTCCAATCGCTTCCGCTTTTAGAAAGGGCATAAGCCAGGTATTTCCCATCGTTGGAAGCCTCAAACTGGGAGATCGAGATGCTTCCGTCAGTGGCCAGAGCATTGGGATCCACCACGACGGTTTCTTTATTCTTATCCAGGTCTCTCATGATGAGCACCGATTGGTTTTGTAAACCTGAATTGAACATAAAAAACTCTTTGCCTTTTACTTTTACCGGTGTGGTCATCCGTGCAAAGTTCCAGGCTTCGGTAAGTCTTTCTTTAATGAGATCCCTGACCGGTATCTGGGAGAGATAGTTTTGTGTAACCTCATTTTGCTGAAGGACCCACTCTGCCGTTTCCTGCGAATTATCATCTTCCAGCCAGCGGTAAGGATCGGCCACTTTTGTGCCGAAATAATTATCCACCTGTTCCACCTTTTTGGTGACAGGATAAACGGGTGTTTTTACTGGTTTGACCTGGCTAAGACAGGGGTACGATTGGATCAGCGACATCATCGTAATGATTGCAATGAATGGTTTCATCGACAAGGTTTTATTAAAGAATAAGAATTCAGAAATGAATGAAGATTGAATAACAGGCGGCAAAATTAGCAAAATTATCAATCAGTAATTTGCGTGCCCGGGAAACTCTTACCTTTGCAGTTATTCATAACCTGCGCTATCCTTTTTCATGGCACCAAAGATTAAAACAACCCGACTCTATCGTTACGACGTTCTTTCCTACGGTCAACCTGATGAAGAACTGGAATGGGAACACTTCATCATGAATGATTCCACCTTTGATGTGGAGGGTCACCTGGTCAGGGAGGTCACTTATAATACTGACGGAGAGGTGGAACAGGTGATGGAAAACCTGCTTGATGATCAACATCGTCTGTTGGAGGTGCGCTATTCTTTAGACGGTGAAGAAACCACTGAAAGGAAGGTTTTTGAGTACGACGATGCGGGCAGGGTGCTGAAAGAAATGCATGTCTTTATTGATGGAAGTGAGGATGTTACCGACTATCAATATTCTGATTCAGGATTGTTGCTGAAGAAAGTGACGGTTGACAGTGATGGTATTAAGGAATCCGAAGAATCATTCGAATATTCCGGAGACCGCCTGACGCGTGAAGCCCTGGTTGACGGTCATGGAAACCTTATCATGCAAACCACGTATTCCTTTACTGATGAAGGAACTCTGGAGCAAGTGGAGCAAATCAGGGTGGATGAAGGCGTCAGAGAAAGACAACTGACATTTTTGGATGAGAAAGGATCTCGAATGAAGACTCTGAAATACAATGGCAAGGACCAACTCGTTGAGCGGTCAGTCTTTGTTTATAATGAAGAAGGTCATTTAACAGAGATACAGGAGGAACATCAAAGAGGGAATTCTGTTCTTCATTTCAAAAATGATGAGAAGGGGAATAATATCTTTCAGGAAGAACTGAGCGGGAACGGTGAAGTGATGTCAACCATTGAACGGACATTTAATGAAGACGGCCTGCTTACTGAAACCAAGGTATTTATTGAAGGGTATCAGTACCGTCCCACTCAGAATTACATTCTGAGATATACCTATGATTTTCATTAATAAACACCATTAGAAACAACTTTTTCCGTCTTACCGGGTCTTATTGATTGTAATACAATGAGTCAATCAACTTTCAAAGTTTCCAATATGTCACTTAGAGCCATCGGCCGTTTCTTTTTTGTTTTCCTGTTTTCGGTTTTCCTTGTAAGTACGGTTTCTTCACAACCTACACTGCAAGGGAAAGAAGGACCTACGGATGATATTCCCATTCATGTATCACTTGATACCATCAGTGCTTGTCCTGGTATCATTTGGGTTCCATTAAATGTTGACAATAATGCGCTGAACCTGGCCTCCATTTCTCTGGTTTTCTCATTTAATACCACCGTCCTGACCTACCTGGGTTATGATACGGTCCACAAATATCCTGGCCTGAACAGTGGCTTCTTCCTTGTGGGAAATGTTCCGGTAAGCCAGGTGAACCTTGCATGGTGGTCAGTGACGCCTTTTAGTATTAACCACGATACCTTGGTTTCTTTTAAATTTCAATATAACGGAGGCGTTACACCTTTGACTTTTGACTGGGTCGCAAGTGAGTTTTCCGTTCTGAACGGAGATACGATCTGGACCATTTACCATGACGGGGAGGTCAATTCTGAGAACCACACCACTGTCATCAACCAAAACCCTCAGAGTCTGAATGTTTGTGAGGGCTCCAACGCATACATCACTCTGAATGCATTCAATGTTGTATCGTATGTCTGGCAAGTCAGCACCGACGGGGGAGTGACCTGGGCGAATGTTCCCAACGCCGCACCTTACACCGGAGTCACCGATGATACACTCCGCATCACCGACGTCCCGATCTCACTGAACAACCATAAATACCGATGTGTGTTGACGGATGTCTGTCCGACCGTGGTGAACACCACTGCCGCGACACTGCTGGTACAGGCAGCGCCGGTAGTTAATGTGGGTGTTGATACAGCCATTTGCCAGGGACAGACCTATGCCCTGAATGCCACAGCTACTAACTACGGAAGCTTTACATGGTCCAGTTCCGGTTCAGGAAACTTCACGGGCGCCAATACTCTGACTCCCGTTTATACTCCCAGTCCGGCCGACATCTCCGCCGGTTCCGTCACCGTGACCCTGACGGCCGAGGGTTTTTCCCCTTGCGGTTCTTATATTGACGACATGCTCCTGACTATCCATCCCCTGCCCGATGCCTTCGCCGGAAATGATACGATCATCTGCCAGGGAGGTACGGCCACCCTTCATGCGTCCGGCGGGACCAACTTCGAGTGGAACACCACACCGCCGCAATATACCCCGGTGATCAGTCTTTCTCCTGCAGCGACGACATCCTACACGGTCACCGTAAGCAATATGGGTTGTACCGACACAGACCAGGTCCTGGTTACCGTCATTAATAAACCTGCTGTAAATGCAGGTACCGATGACAGTATCTGTTCCGGTGAGACCTACACTTTGTCGGGTACTTCACAAAATACTTCTGCCATCCAGTGGACCACCTCCGGTGATGGCAGCTTTTCGAGTATTACATCACTGACTCCGTTATATACACCAGGTCCCATTGATATTTCTAACGGGTCGGCCTTTCTCATCCTGAGTGGTCTGCCCAATGCACCCTGTGCCGTTCCAGCCAGAGATACCATGGTCCTGACCATCATTCCTCTGCCTACTGCCAATGCCGGAAGCAATGTGAGCATCTGTAACGGGAAATCAACTACCCTTACTGCTACAGGCGGAACAAGCTTTATCTGGAATACAACACCTCCTCAGACTACGGCTTCCATCACCGTCAGTCCTCAGGTGACGACGGTTTATACGGTGACGGTTGCAAACCAGCAATGTGCAGCGGAAGCCAATGTTGAGGTGACCGTGATGGACCTTCCTGCCATTACTCTTACCAACGATACCATGATCTGTTATGGTCACCAGGTTACCCTGAGTGTGTCAGGAGGTCTCAGCTACCTCTGGTCCAACGCCCAGACCACCAGCACCATCACTGTTCAGCCCATTACCAACACTGTTTACGGAATAACCGTCACTGGTCTGAATACTTGTCAGACTCTTGATTCTGTGGTTGTTATGGTCAATGCGAACCTGACCTGCGCCATCACCCCTGCCAATCCATTCATCTGTGAGGGAGAAAGCATTGCTCTGACGGCCTCTTCCAATCATCCCTGCACTTATGTATGGTCCCCGGCTACCGGGCTTTCTACGACCATTGGTCCCGTAGTGATAGCGAGTCCGACACAGACTACCAAATATACGATTACCGCTACCGATGGCAGTGAATGTACTTCCGTTGCTGAAGTCAACCTGGTTGTTTATCAGAACCCTCCCGTAGAGGCACATCCGCCGCTCATCGACATTTGCCGGGGCGACACCATCACCCTTACAGCCTATGGCGCCCTGTCTTATTACTGGTCACCACCCACAGGCCTGACCTCCAACAACCTGCCTGTGGTGCAGGCAAGCCCCAACTCATCCATCATCTACGAATTGACCGGAACGGATATCCATAACTGCAAAACTACCGTTACCTCGGTGGTGAACGTATTCCCCGTACCCCTGGTCACGCTGCAGGATGAGATCATCGTATGCCGTGGTGAGAACTACCTGCTCGACGGAAATGGTCACATGGATTCCTGCACATACTATTGGCAGGATGGTAGTACCCATCCCTACCTCTATGTCTCAGAACCCGGGGTTTATTATGTCACCGTCGACAGACTCGGTTGTTCAGTGACTGATACCATTGAAGTGAAACCCTGTTCAGAATTGTTTGTACCCAATGCCTTCTCACCCAATAATGACGGGACCAACGATTTCTTTTACATTGTCAATACCGGTGATGTCACTGAGTTTTCCATCCTGATCTACAGCCGTTGGGGTGAAGTCGTTTACCAGTCCACCAACATCAATGAAGTCTGGGATGGAACCTACGACGGGAAGAAGTGTCCTGTTGGTGTCTATCATTATGTGATCGAGTATTTGGGTCAGGGTAACGTATTACTTGAAAAGGAAGGAAAGAAACACGGTCAGATCACCTTGTTCAGGTAGTTGTTTCACGTTGTTTTAACGATTTATTGAAGTATTTTTGGTGTTCGACCAAGAATATTGATGAAGAATTGTTCATTCAAAGGAAGACACTATGAAGGGATTTGCCGTGTTTGTCGTTGTATCAGGCCTGGTAGTATGCTTAACAGCTTGTAAGAAAGATAATGAGGAAGTGCTTGAGCCGCAGTTCTTCCCGGAACAAATCGCCCAGGTAAAGAATCAGCTCCGGGCTTCCTTCGATTCTCTTGATCATCTCATGAACCTGGGCGGTTCAGCCATCGTACAGGGGGGAATGGACACCAGTAGCATCCGGCTGATATTGAATGATATGTATACCTCCTCTACCTTTTCACAGGATTTTTGCTATATCACATCCCAGGGAATCCTTCAGATCATTGAACCGCCGCTTTATTACTCTGGTCAGGGAACTGATATCAGCAGTCAGCCTCACCTGATCACGGCGTTTCAAACGCTGCAGCCTACGCTGAGTAATGTATTTATGACGGCTGAACAGATCAGGTCTGCCGTTGATTTTCATCCGTTGGTTGATAACGGACAGCTGAAAGGTGCTCTTGCCTCTGTTTTTGCTCCGGAAGTGATCCTTGGCAGGACCATTCTTCCCATCGTCAGGAACCAGTCCTATGAGATATGGGTGATGCAGACCGACGGTCTGGTGATCTATGATCAGGATTCTACGGAGGTGGGACTCAACGTGATCACCGATCCCCTGTATCAACCTTACCCCGAGTTAATTGCTGCAGCACAGAAAATTGCTGCCCAGGTTTCCGGGCAGACACAATATTCATTTTATCAGACCGGAACACAGACCGTGGTGACCAAGAAAACGTATTGGGACACCTTTTATCTCCACAACAATCAATGGAAGATCGTCTGGGTGAAGCCTGAGTAGTTTCTTTATCTGAACTTTCCAAAGAAATCCTGCTAAAAAAAGAGCGGCCCAATGTTGAGCCGCTCTTTCATTAGAATGAGATATTCTTCAGAATGATCTTACTTGTTGAGGGTCATCATCCTGGTGATCACCTGGTCATTGACCTCGAGTTTCAACAAATAAACACCCTGAGTCAGGTCTGAGGCATCAAAGGTTACCTGATAATTTCCGGCATCCTCTGAAGCATTGACCAGTTCGGTTACCTGTTCACCGATCAGGTTGTAGACTTTCAGAGTGACAGTACCCTGTGAAGGAAGGGTATAGGCAATCTGAGTAGTCTGGCTGAAAGGATTGGGGTAGTTGTTCAGTCCAAGGGAGAGCGATGATCCTACCAGCTTGGGTATTTGTAACCTGGCATTGTCAATGGTGTTTGCCAGATCGTCGCTGAGGAGGCTTTCGTCTGCAATACTAATGGTTTCCTCACTCAGAGATCCGAGGATATTTGCGTGCAGGTAGAACACCACTTCACTGGATTTCACATTCAATGGTTCGAGGCTGCACCATCCGATTCTCAACTGGTTACCTGACTGATAAGACAGCAGCTCATCGGAGTTGAAATTACCTGTGATGGAGGTGACGGTCATATTCTGTGGCAGGTCAAGAACAAGGGAGATAGATCCGATGGTCATGTTTTCTGCAGCAGAGACGGGGATTACCACCTGGTTGCTTTCTACGGCGAGGGTTCCTGAAACCTGCATGTCAACAGCAGGAGCCATCCTGAGACCAGGAATGTAGGAGCCATTCACATCGCTGTAGCACAGAGCACCAAAGTCAACCACCGGTGCAACAGACGATCCGTAAGAGATGGTGACGGTGGGATGTTCGAATGCCCAATCCGGAACAGGAGCAAAGGTGTTGGTAATACCTACGAACCTTCTGATCGTAAGAAGAGCATCGAGTGAGGTGATCTTATGGTTTCCTGAGACATCTCCCACGGTCTCAAACAATCCGGTGAGGATATTGGATCCCGTAAAGTGTTTCAACATCATCAGAGCATCGGTTGAGTTACCGCCGCCCCAGGCAGTGGTTGTAGCTGCGCCAAGGGTGTAGGTGCCTTCGGGAAGGCTGGTAAAGAGATATTCTCCATTGGCATTGGTGGTAGTGGAGGCAACCACATCACCGCTGTTGTTCATCAGGAATACATCGATAAACGCCATAGGTGTATTCAGTGAATTCAGATAGGCGACACGGCCACTGAGGTTGTCAATAGGTACATTCACTTCCACATAAACCTCATCAGAGGCAGTACAACCCAGGTCATCGGTTACAACCAGAGTATAAGTGGTTGATACCATTGGATTTGCATTGGGCCCTGCCACGTAAGGATTGTCGAGAGAGGCAGCAGGGGACCACTCATAAGAGTAGTTACCGGTACCACCGGAAGCACCTCCCATGAGCATGATATAAGCGCCTTGGTAAATGAGTCCGTCAGGACCTGCATCAGCAATAACCTGAGTATTCATGGCAACATCAGCCTGACCGTTCATTTCGGCAGCACATCCGGTGAGGTCATTCACGGCATGTACCGTATAGGTGCCTGCATCGGTGAATATTCCAAAAGAAAGCGGAGCACCGGTACCTTCATAGCTGTTGATCATGTTTCCATTGTATAACAGATGATAGGTCACACCCGTTTCAGAACCGTCCAGTCCTACTTCCATACCATCGCCATTGTAACAATAGGTACCACCACCAGTCACCTGGTAGGCAACAGGGAAAGCAAACACGGTCACCTCACCGTTGAAGTACTGGGTGCTGATAGGCTGATCATCGAGGTTCATGAGCTCACAATTTCCGAGGATGGACAGATCCCAGGTAAGCGGAGAAACACCGGCGATTCCATCGAAAAGGATCTCGAACAGCGTGCCATCACCAATGTTGGCGGGAGTAACGGAGAAGAAGCCCATTTTAACCTGGCTTTCGATGGCATTGATCTGGAACATTCCGTCGTACAATACAGGGTTAGGATTCTGATAGCCGGTATAAGTAAGGACAGATGCATCGTAGTTCAGCGTAAGAGAGATTGAAGCAACATCGTAGAAGTTTTCTACCAGTACGGGTATCACGAATTGTCCTTCACAACCCTGAGCACTTCCGGCATAGATTGAAATGAAGGCAGGATTAACATGGAGATAAGCAGTAAATGAGGTCTGGGCATCTCCGCAAGCCGAGAAGATGATGCAGTGATAGGCATATCCGTCCATCGCAAGGGTGGCAGGATCGATCGTCAGGGTCTCAGTGAAAATGTTCAAATCGGCCCAGGAGTTACCACCGTCGGTTGAATACTGCCAGCTATAGCTGACGGCACCGGTTGCGGCCACGGTAAAGGTGGCAGCTTGTCCGTCCAATACCGTCACGTCAACAGGTTGATCAGTGAATTCAGCAGCAGGTAACACGTTAATGGTCACGCTGGCACTTCCTTCACAACCGTTTTCATCAACATAGGTGTAAGTAATCACAGCCTCGCCTAAACCAGCCTGGTAAGGATAGAAGCTGTTGCCTACCACACCGTTGCCGCTGAACCAGCCACCTTCAGGAGCTGCCTGAAGAACGACGGGCTGACTGTCAAGACATACTTCCCCGATGGCGGTAAAGGCTACCTGGGGCAACGGAAGGACCGTGATATCCTGAGAAGCACTTCCCTGGCATCCTGAAGGATCGCTGTAATAATAGGTGATGGTATAAGTACCGACACCTACCATACCCGGGTAAAAGATGTCTTCAACCACACCGGGACCTTCAAAATAGCCTCCGGCAGGGAATGCTGTTAAAATCACCATCTCAGTGCTGATACAGACATCAGGAAGGGGATTGAAGACGACATTGATAGAGGGGATCACATTAATGAGTTGAGTACCGGTCCCGAAACATCCGAATTCATTGGTGAATGAATAGATGATCTCAAAGGTTCCGACACCGGCTTCATTCGGGTAGAATATATTGCCGATAACACCAGGACCTGAGAAGACTCCTCCTTCAGGTGTAGCGAAGAGTTCAACCGGGTTCCCGGTAACACAAAGGTCGGCGACAGCTTGAATGATGATTTCGGGCGCAGGGTTGACAAGGATATTCCGTTCGTAGTAATTGGAGCATCCGAATTCGTTGGTATAGACGTAAGCTACTGCTGTGCTCCCGACTCCGGCGATTTCCGGGTAGAATTGATTCCCTGAGACACCGACACCTGTATAATAACCGCCTTCAGGGGCGCCCATCAGTTCGACGGGTCCGGCATTTACGCAAACCGGATCAATAGGATACAGGAATGGGTAGGGTACCGGGTTCACGGTGACATCGGTGGAAGCAGTGTTGCTGCAACCATTCTCATCAGTATAGGTGTAGGTGATGGTATAGACACCGGCTTCAAGCATTATGGCATCGAAATCACTTCCCATGACTCCCGGGCCAGAGAAGATACCGCCTTCAGGATAGCCTGTCAGAGGATATACACCAGGTCCGTAGCATACAGGGCCCACAGGGTCGATGCTGACATACGGGAGGGGATTAACAACAATATCAATGGAAGCTTCCGTGAGGCAGTTATTTTCATTGATGTAGTAATAGGTAACTGTCCAGGTTCCTTCTCCTGAGATGGAAGGATAGAACACTCCGTTGTCGACACCGGGTCCGGCGAATACGCCTCCGAGAGGGCTGGCGGTGAGTGTCATGGCTTCACCATCGATGCAGAAAGGACCAACAGGATCAATAACCACTTCAGTGAGAGGGTATACCTCAGCCATCCGCATATAGAAATTGGAACATCCAAATTCGTTGGTATAGGTGTAAGCAAGAGTATGGGTACCTACACCGGCAACATCCGGGTAGAAGTAATTTCCGCTCACTCCGGTACCTGTGAATTCACCACCTTCCGGAACTCCGATGAGTTCAACGGGGTTTCCGTTTACACAGGAGGCTTCCACATATTCGAAGAAAGGAGAAGGCACCGGGTTAACCGTTATAGAAGTGGAAGCGGTATTAGAGCATCCGTTTTCATCGGTATAGGTATAGCTGATGATATAATCACCAACTTCCACCATCAAAGGATGAAACTCATTACCTATGACACCGTCACCTGAGAAAACACCACCTTCAGGGTATGCGGTAAGGATCACTACATCAGGTCCGTAACATACAGGTGCCAGAGGATCGATGGCCACGTAAGGCAGAGGGTTCACAGTGATGTCGATGGTTGCAAAAGAAAGGCAGTTTTCGGTGTTCAGGAAATAGTAAGAAATGGTGAAGACACCTTCGCCTGCGAGTGCAGGATCGAAGAATCCGTTATCCACTCCGGGGCCTGAGAAGACGCCGCCTTCGGGGTATCCGGCAAGCTGAACAGGGCTGCCATCGATGCAAAGAGGACCTACCGGGTCGATGCTGACCGGCGTGAGGGCATTCACAACTGCCGTGGCTTCTGCAAAGTTGGAACATCCGAATTCGTTGGTATAAACATAAGAGAGAAAATGGGTTCCGGCACCTGCAACATCAGGGTAGAAATAGTTACCTGATACGCCATTGCCAAAGAACTCGCCGCCTTCGGGAAGACCGGTTAATAATACGGGGGCGCTGTTCTCACAGGTAGGTGAGACCGGATCAAAATACACGAAGGGTATGGCATTGACTTCAATATCCAGGCTGGCGATGTTGGTACATCCGTTATTATCAGTGTAAGTGTAACTTATGGTAGTAATTCCGGGCTGAACCTGTAAAGGATCAAACTGATTTCCCACCACACCGGGGCCTGCGAAGGTGCCTCCTTCAGGGTAGCCAACAAGGTCCACTAATTCAGGACCATAGCAAATGGGGGCCACTGGTTCAATATACACTATGGGAAGTTCGTTGATGGTGATGTCCGTCATGGCATAGCTGGAACATCCGTTACCATCAACAAATGTATAAGCGACAGACCAGGTTCCCGAACCGAGGTCAGCGGGGTTGAACAGGCCATCGGGAGTGACACCGGATCCGCTGAAGAACCCTCCCTGCGGAGAACCGTTCAGGATCACAGGATCATCGTTCTGGCAGAAAGGTCCGGCAGGATCAATGGTTACCAGGGGCAGCTCATATACCACCACATCTTGTGAGGCACTGCCGGAGCAACCGACAGCATCCGTATAGGTATAAGTGATGGTAAAGGTTCCGGGACCAGTCATGGTTGCTTCAAACATATCTCCAACCACTCCCGGACCAGAATAAGCACCGCCTTGTGGCTGGCCGTTCATAGTGATTCCCATGGCATCAGCACAGAGTGACCCAAGAGGGTCCAGCGTCACAACAGGCAGGTCAAAAACCTCCACATCAATGGAAGTTGAATTGGCACAACCATAGTCATCCACATAGTCATATACGATGGTGGAGATTCCTGGTCCTGCAGTACCGGGGAAAAAAGTGTTTTCAACGACTCCCGGTCCGGAGAAAATCCCTCCGGCGGGTATGGCAACCAAGTCAACTCCGGAAACATCGATACAAAGAGGAAGTATTGGTTCTACATATAACAGAGGCAGTGCCACCACTATAATCTCTTCGGAGGCACTGTTGGAACAACCATTATTGTCAGTATAAGAGTAAGTGATCAGGTAGGTGCCTGGATCCAGAAGATTGGGATAGAACATCCCGTCAGCGACGCCAATTCCTGAATATTCGCCACCTTCAGGTGAACCACCCGTGAGAACGAAGGCTTCGGCATAAACACAAACCGGATTGAATGGTTCAAGAGTTACTTCCGGAAGAGGGTTCACGTTAATGGTTGCATCTCCATTCATGAGGATTTCGCCACAATCGCTGGTCACTACCACGGTATAGGTTCCCGGGTCTGTAAGACCTGAGAACGTCAGTGAAGAGCCGGTCCCTTCCAGAGAGTATCCGGTATTTTGACCATCCAGGTAGAGGGCATAGATCACTCCGGTTTCAGAGCCGTCAAGAAAGACTTCTGCACTGCCTCCTTCACAAAATAATCCTCCGCCACTCACATTAAAGATCACGGGGGCAGGAAGGTAATCGGTGGTAGTGGTGTAGTTCAGTGTTTCAGAGCAGCCCAGCGAGCTGGTGATGCTCACCAGTGTCCAGGTAGTAGTTGCGGTGATGTTCTCATCGAAAACATAGGGATCACTGCTTGTTGTAACAGTAACATCAGGATTCACGCCATCATTATAAACCACGGTAAAGGGTCCTACTCCCGAGGTAAAGTCGATGGTGACAGGTGCCGGGGATCCCTCGCAAACAGCGATGGGACTGGTAATAGTGGCATCTAAATCAGTGATGATCTCACCATTGACCCAGGATGCCGGTATTGTTTGTGTGTCATAGTCACTATACTGGCAGCCTCCCTGTGTAACAAGATCCCAGGTAAGTAAACTGGGACCACTTACATTGAAATAAAAGGTGAAAAGCGTAGACCCATCCGCCAGGTTTAAAGGTAAGCCCAAAGAAAAGTAGGCTGCTTTTATCTGGTTTGGCGGGTCCCCCGGGTTCCCTACCATGGTGAACCCTCCGCTTGCAGCAAGAGCAGGGTTAGCAACATAACTTAAATAAGTCAGGTTTGCTCCGTTGTAGTTCAATGTAAGAGAAATGGTTGCGACTCCGGAAAAACCGGTGACAGTGATGGGTACGGCCACATTGTTCGTACCTGGACAGACTGTCACGGTACCGGCTGTCGTCACAATTTCAGAGTAGCCGACCGAAGACAAAAGAAACAAAGCCATCAAGAAGGCTGAGACCTTGGTAAGGATTGTTTTCATAATGATGATATTAAATTAAACATATATAATTATTTGATATAAAGGAATGACACCGAAACAACCATGATGTTGCTAATCGGTGTCATTCCTTTGCTTTATTTCACGTTAATAGTCTGCTATAGATTGGATTAGCGTGAAATGACCATACGCCTGGTAGCTTCGAAGTTCCTGTGTTCTCCGGTTACCACCACGCGATACATATAAACTCCCTGGGGCAGGTTATTTCCGTCGAATGTCACCATATAGTTACCGGCAGCTTGTTCTGCGTTCACTATTGTGGCAACGGTTTCTCCAACGGCATTGTAAACGGTAATGTTCACTTTACCGGCTTCCGGGAGGGTATAGGGAATCTCGGTTGACTGGCTGAAAGGATTGGGATAGTTATCACCCAATACGAAACCAGCCTGAGAGATCTTCACCTTGGGTATGGTGATCAGAGCGTTATCAAGTATTCTGGCGTCAGCGTCACCCATCATGCTTTCCCCGTCTATGTTGAACATAAAGACATCATCGTAGGATGACTGATCGGTTCTGAGGGTGAGGTTGAAGATGGTGGCGCCGGTGGTCAGGTTCGTATTCTGGGTCGTGTACCACTCGATGTACAGTTTTCCGTCCACGATGTTATAAACAAGGTTAGAAACCTGGTCGTTGGCAGGAGTGACCTTCATGACTTCGAGTCCGGCAGGGATGTCAAGCACCAGTGAGGCGGCACCCAGGTTCATGTGAGTACCAGCCTGGATGGGAAGTTCGAACTGATCGAAAGCTCCAATGGCTTTCACTCCGCGGATATCGAGGCTTACATTCGGGCCGAGCTTGGCAGTGGGATGGTAGGAACCATTCACGTCGCCATAACACAATCCAAGGAAGTTGTTGATGGCAATGCCGTTGTTCACGGTCACGGTCTTGGTTTCAAAGATCCAGTCACCCACAGCGGTAAAGTTTTCAATGATATGGACTGACCTCATCATCACCAGGAGGGCGTCATTGGCGTTAACAACACCATTGTTGTCAAGGTCTCCGGCAGTCAGTTTCAATCCTGACAAAGGCTGGAGGTTCTGGAAGTGGCGTGCCATTAACAGAGCATCGATAGCATTACCACCACCCCAAGGCTTGGTGCTGGATCCATTACTTGTATAGGTTCCATTGGGTACGGTAGGTATCAGGTACTCACCAAAGGTATTGGTGATAGCTGTTCCTACTAAGGTGGCGCCTTGCGTCAGGGTTACGTTGGTGTTGCTTAAGGGTGTGAGGATATCGTTGAAGTAGTTCACTGTTCCGGTGACGTCATATCCGGCTGTACCTGGATCGACAACAATAACCACCTGATCGGTTCCCATACAACCATTCTGGTCGGTAACCACGAGGGTATAAGTGGTTGTTACGAGCGGTGAGGCGATGGGATTCAGGATGTTAGGATTGCTTAATCCGGTTGCAGGTGTCCACAGATAGGTGTAAGGAGCAGTACCACCACCCACTGAGGCGGTCATCGGTGTAGAAGTTCCTACGTAGATGGTCTTGTCGAGACCAGCGTTGACCGTTGGAGTAGCGTTCACTACAACAAAGGCATTGTCAGTATCGGTACAACCATTGGCGTCGGTCACGAGAAGCGTATAGAAAGTGGATGACAACGGACTTGCAGTCGGCTGAAGGATGTGAGCATCATTCAGTCCGGTTGCCGGTGTCCAGAGGTAGCTGTAAGGAGTAGTACCACCGGTGACACTGGCATTCAGCAGAGCAGAAGAACCCTGGCAGATGATCTGGAGTCCTCCGGCAGTAACAATGCTGGGAGCAGGATTGATGATCACAGAGACACTGCCCGTCATCCAGTTTTCACAACCGGTGGCAGGATTCACTGCATAAACAGTGTAAACACCTGCCTCGGTCTGGTAACCGAATGAAACAACGGAGCCTGTTCCTGTTACGGTCTGGCCCGTCATGTTGTTATCAAGGAAGAGATGGTAAACCACTCCGGCTTCAGAACCACTTAGACCAACCATTTGTCCGGCACCGCCTGCGCAATACTGGCCACCGCCGACTACATTAAAGAGGTCGGGCAGTTTGTTGACGGTGATATTCTGGGTAGCGAAGTTGGTACATCCATTTCCGTCGGTATAGGTGTAAGTGATGGGGAAAGTACCTACTGCAAAAGGAGTAAATACGTTACCACTCACTCCGGCACCACTGTATACTCCGCCTGCAGGTGAACCGTTGAGGGCAACTGGGCCGAAGTCGATACAAACTGGTGAGAGAGGATCAAGAGTGACAACAGGTAAGGGGTTCACCGTAATATCCTGAGTAGCAAAGTTGGTACATCCGTTTCCATCGGTATAGATATAAGTGAGGGTAAATGTTCCTGCACCGGCAACATTAGGATAGAACATTCCACCTGAAACTCCGGCACCGGTGTACATTCCGCCTGAAGGCAGTCCATTCAGCACAACAGCGGGAGCGTCGATACATACCGGGGCCAGGGGATCGAGGGTCACCACGGGTAAAGCGTTGACCACGATATCCTGGGTAGCAAAGCTGGTACAGCCATTACCATCCGTATAGGTATAGGTGATAGTCCAGGTGCCTACTCCTGCAACAGCAGGATAGAAAACGCCACCTGTCACACCGATTCCTGTATATTGACCTCCCAGCGGCAAGCCACCGGCGAGTATAACAGGATTGGCATCTACGCAAACAGGATCGAGGAGGTTGAGTGTTACCATCGGTAGTTCATTCACGGTAATATCGGTGGTAGCAAAGTTGACACAACCGTTTCCGTCGACGTAAGTATAGGTAATGGTCCATACTCCGACACCGGCCAATCCAGGCAAGAACTGGCCA
The DNA here is from genome assembly GCA_964605655.1 of uncultured Bacteroidales bacterium. Lineage (GTDB taxonomy): Bacteria > Bacteroidota > Bacteroidia > Bacteroidales > CAIXZF01 > JAKLIX01. The sequence goes on along the minus strand of CAZSDK010000002.1, from coordinate 90,880 downwards.
CCTGCCACTCCGATTCCACTGTAAACGCCACCTGAAGGAAGACCATTCAGATCTACGGCAGGGGCATCAACGCAAACCGGTGCAACAGGATCGAGGGTTACCACGGGTAAGGGGTTAACAACAACGTCAATGGTAGCTGAGTTGGTGCATCCGAACTCATCGGTAAAGGTATAGGTGATGGTCCAGGTTCCCACACCGGCAAGGGCGGGATTGAACATCATGCCATCAACACCGGCACCGGTGAAAGCACCACCTACCGGAGTAGCAAAGAGCATGACAGGAGCTGCGTCGATACAAACAGGAGCTACCGGATCAATATTGATAACAGGCAGCGGATGTACCACAAAGGTGGTAGGATTGTTCACCAGGATGGTGCAACCATTGCCGTCGGTGACGCTGAGAGGTTCATATAAAGTGGTTTGGGAAAGCACCTGTGTGTAATAACTCGGGCTCTCGTTCACGGTAAATGAACCGGGAACGCCATTGCTCTGGTAATTTACAGTCCAGGGTGCTGCACCTGTGAAGGTTTCAACCCAGTTGATGGGTTCTCCGAAACACATCTCTGTGGGGGATACCACATAGTTGTATGTTGGAACATCCAGTACGGTCACCTCAATAGAAGTACTGTTGGTACAGGTATTGCCATCGGTGTAAACATAAGTAAGGGTGAAGGTGCCCACACCGGCAAGATCAGGATAGAATACATTGTTGTCGACTCCTGTACCTGAGAAAGTACCGCCGGCAGGATTTCCAACCAGGGGAACCGGACCGGCATTCAGACAAACAGGTGCAATAGGATCAATGCTCAATTCAGGCAGAGGATTCACAGTCACAACGTCGATCTGGTTGACCGGACTGGTGCAACCGGTGGCGTCTGTCACTGAAACGGTCTCGTTCACGAAGGAGGCAACAGGAATCTCAACATGGATGTAAGGATTGTCGCTAACCGTAAAGGTGGCGGGTACTCCATCAAGAATATAGTTGACAGTCCATGGACCTACACCGGTGAAGAAGTTGGTCCAGGTGATCGGTTCACCAAGACAAACTGTGGTCGGTGTGACCGTATAAGTGAGGGTCGGAATATCGAGTACCGTGATATCGGCGGTGGTTGAATTGGTACAACCGAACTCATCAACAAAGGTATAGGTCACGGTCCAGGTACCCACTCCAGCCAATGCCGGGTAGAACATATTATCAAAGATACCGGGTCCTGTGAAGGTGCCGCCGGCAGGGTTGCCGACAAGAGCATAAGTATCAGCATTCAGACATAACGGAGCCACGGGATCAATGGTAACCTCAGGAAGAGGATGTACAGTGATCACATCAATCATCGAGAGAGGAACGTAACAACCTGTACCATCGGTAACTGAAAGTACTTCGTTCAACACCGATTCGTACATTGGTTCGGTCTCAATATAAGGATTGTCTGAGGTGGTGAAGGAACTGATCACGCCATTATGGCTGTAGACCACGGTCCAGGGAGCCACTCCGGTGAAGTAATTCACCCAGGTGACGCTTTCCCCATAACACAGTTCGGTAGGTGTGACTGTATAATTCAGAGTCGGGAGATCAAGCACGGTGACGGTCTGGGTCGTCGTATTTGAACAACTGTTTTCATCGGTGTAGTCATACGTCAGGGTGAAGGTACCAACGCCGGCGAGGGCAGGGTTGAAGAACTCACCGTCGACGCCGGGTCCTGAGAAAGTACCACCTGCAGGAGTTGCAATAAGGGCAACGGGTACGGCATTCAGACAGACATCCTGAATAGGATCAAAGCTGAGCTCCGGTAAGGGGTTCACGACGATGGTGGTGGGTTGGTTCAGTATACTCACACAACCATTGGCATCCGTTACTGTAAGCGGTTCAAATACAGTCGTCTCAGTGAGATACTCGGTATAGAACTCAGGATTGTCGGAAGTGGTAAAGGAGGATGCCACACCATTATATAAGAAGGTAACGGTCCAGGGAGCCACACCAGTGAAATAGTTGGTGAAAGTCACAGGTTGTCCGATACATACTTCCGTTGCATCCAGGGTGTAGGTATAGGTAGGAACATCGATCACCGTGATATCCTGTGTAGCATAGCTGGTACATCCGTTGCCATCGGTATAGGTATAGGTGATGGTCCAGGTGCCCACGCCTGCCAGGCTGGGATAGAATATATTGCCGACTACGCCGGTGCCGGAATAAACGCCGCCTTCCGGCCATCCGTTCAATGCAACCTCAGCAACATTCAGACATACAGGGGCCAGAACATCAAGGGTAACCTCGGGAAGCGGATTTACGACCACATCCTGGGTCGTTTCGCTATAGCATCCGTTCAGGTCGGTATATCCATAGGTAATGGTCCAGGTTCCAACACCTGCAACAGCTGGATAGAATACGCCGTCGACAACACCATTACCGCTGTAGTTACCACCAGCCGGCTGACCGTTCAGAGTGATGGCTTCACCATCGATACAAACGGGAGCAACCGGATCAAGGGTTACCACAGGCAACGGATTAACAACAATAGTGAAGACTTCACCGGGGTTGATGGTACAGCCATTGCCGTCGGTCACAGATACCAGGGTATAAGTGGTCGAGGATTCGGGCTGAAGTGTCATGTTCCAGGTATAATCGCTGGTAACATAGGTTTCTATAACACCATCGTGGTCGAATACCAGGGTGAAGGGAGCAAGACCGGCGGTAAAGCTTGCAGAGAACTCAGTTGAGTTTCCATAGCAAAACTCATTATCGCTCAGCGTCATGGTGTATGCAGGCTGATCGTAAACAGTCAGAGTGAGGGGTGCAGGATCATAACTGGTACATCCGTAAAAATCGGTGATTGAAACGTTCGTCCAGGTGGTAGTTGCGGTCGGGGTATAGGTGAAGGTATGAGGACTATCATAAACGACTTCAGTGAAATCCTGAGGAGCTTCAGTTCCTACCTGGGTGGTGTATTCAACATTCCAGGGTCCGGTACCGGTGAATTCAAAAGTGATCATTGAACTGGCGCCAAGGCATACAGCAGCAGGTTCTGCAACACCAATAGAGGTAGGTATGGGATGTACAATCAGGCTTCCATTGACATAATGAGAGATGATGGGCTCGGCATCCATATTGAAATATTCACAGTTGCCTTCAACGATAGAATCCCAGATCAGATCAGTGTTGCCACCCTCTGACTGCAGGATCACTTCAAGGAGTAATCCGTCTTCGATGGTTGCAGGGAACAGACTGAAATATCCAATCTTGATCTGGCTGTTGTATGAATCAACAACAAGCACTCCGTCATTGAGAACGGGATTCGCATTCTGATATCCGAGGTAGTTGAACAGGTTGTCATCATAATTCAGTGACAATGACATAGCAGCCATATCATGCAGGTGGATCACGCTGATGGGGAGGATGACCTCACCGGCACATTGTTCCACTTCACCGGCAATGGTGATGATGATAGGATTCACCGTCAGTGTTGCAACTTCGGAGGTAACAAAAGGAGGACAGATACCGCTGACCACACACTGATACATATTACCATTCATGTAATAGGTGACGACATTGATATTCAGGGTAGCAGCAGTAGCACCTGAGTACACTGTATTGTCAACCAGGTCAGTCCATGTTGCACCACCGTCTTCTGACAGCAGCCACTGATAAGCAGTGGGGTTCTCAGCAACCACGGTGAAGCTGGCGCTGCCGCTTTCATCTACCGTAATGCTGGAGGGTGAAGTGGTAATGGAGGTGATAGGATCAACGATAATGGTAATGGTTTGGCTCAAGGGTGAAGTACATCCGTTGGCATCCGTTACAGAGAGAAACTCATAAGTGGTGGTTTCTTCCAGTTCAGTGGTGTATTCGCTGGGATTCTCAGTATCAGTAAAGGTTCCAACCACACCGTTGGTGATAAATTCAACGGTCCAGGGACCAGTACCGGTATAGGTACTGATGAAGGTCACCGTTTCACCCAGACAGATCTCTGTATCGGAAGCTTCAGTAACGAAACTCGGCAGTGCGTTGACGACCACATCCTGGGTAGCAAAGTTGGTACATCCATTCTCATCGGTATAAGTATAGGTGAGGGTCCATGTGCCTACGCCGGCGACAGCCGGGTCGAACAGGTTACCATCCACACCAATTCCGGTGAAGGTGCCACCTTCGGGCCATCCAACAAGGGTTACGGCAACAGCGTCTACACAGAGAGGTGCAACAGCATCAAAGCTCACTTCGGGTAAAGCATTAACAACGATATCCTGGGTGGCACTGTTGGTGCAAGCGTTCTCATCAGTATAGGTATAGGTGATTGTCCACACACCAACTCCGGCAACAGCAGGATTAAACTGGTTGCCATCAACGCCATTACCGGTGAAGGCGCCACCTTCAGGTAATCCTGTGAGGGAAGCTGCAGGAGCATCAACACAGAAAGGACCAACCGGATCGAGAGTGACTACCGGCAGAGGATTCACAGTGATATCCTGGGTGGCAAAGTTGGTACATCCGTTCTCATCAGTATAGGTATAAGTGAGGGTCCAGGTTCCGGCTTCTGCAACAGAAGGATAGAACAGGTTCCCGTCAACACCTTCCCCGGTGAAGACGCCTCCTTCAGGCCATCCGGCAAGAATCACTGCAGGGGCATCAATACAAACCGGTGATAAGGGTTCAAAGCTAACCTCAGGTAAAGGATTAACCACGATATCCTGGGTTGCGAAGTTGGTACAACCGTATTCGTCAACGAAGGTATAGGTAACCGTCCAGGTACCTGCACCAGCAACGGAAGGATAGAACATGTTACCGTCAACACTGTTCCCGGTATATTCACCACCTTCGGGCAGACCATTTAAAATGGCTGCAGGGGCATCGATACAGAACGGTCCGGCAGGATCCAGGGTCACAACAGGAATAGCATGAGCAATGGTAGTGCCATTATTAAAGGTAGCAGGGACATCGTATCCATAAGAATTGGTATAGATTGAGGAAAGATCCCAGTTCAGTTCCGTAATGCCTGGCAATGAAGTGAACATCATTTCAAACAGCTGGTCATTACCCAGGTAAACAGGAGCACCGGTCCATGACATGGTAAGGACACCGGCGGCATCCAATACGTTGACAGTGCCCAGGGCAGCGTTCACATTCTGGAGACCGTTAAAGGTAAGCAGACTGTTATCATAGTTAAGAATGAGGTTAAAGGAAGCCACATTGTTGAACTCTTCTGCACTTACCGGTACACTGAGTTCCGTGCCGCAAATCTCAACATTGCCGGCAGTGGTGACGATGGTCGGCTGCGAAATTACCGTAAGAAGTGCAGATTCTGAGTTCAAATCCCATCCGCAGGTTCCATAAACGATAACCCGGATCAGGGAATTATTCCAATGGAGCACCAGGCTGTCAATACTCATCGTATTGGTGTTGGATCCGCTGACATTACCATCGTCAGGGATATCAAACCAGGTCGTGCCTCCGTCGTCGCTGTACTGCCACTGGTATCCGGTTGCATTTACAGCATCTACGGTGAATTGTGCAAAGTCACCAACAAAACCACCTGTAGCAACAGGGTTGGTCAGGATGGTTGGATACTGTTGGGCAGATGACACATTTCCATTAAAGAAAGCAGCAGCCATGGTATTGGCATCGATATCGGTGTATTCGCAAAGGTTCGGGGTTACCACATCCCATACGAGATCAGCAGAGCCTCCCTGATAAGTGAACAAGAGGTCAACGAGGGTGGCATCACCAAGGCTGGCAGGGAAAATGGAATACCATGCGAAAATGAACTGACCGGGTGTCGGACTGATCAGCGCATTACTCATGGCTGGGTTCAGATTATCGTATCCCAGGTAAGTCAGTACGGCATCGTTGTAATTCATGACCAATGAAACAGATGCTACGTTATACAGATCAGTGACCGTGATCGGTACTATGATGTCATTACCCGGACAAGCGGTCAGGGTTGCAGCATAGGTATTGATGGTGAAAGGCACAGGATTCACGGTTAGTGTGGCTGCAGGAGAGGGTACAAGACAAGGATCACCGGTCATCAGGCAGCGGTACTGGTATCCGTTATACAGATACAAAGCGTCTGTGATAAAGAGATCAGGGGTGTTCACTCCTGAATAATGCACATTTTCGGCCAGGTTGGTCCAGGTAACACCGCCGTCGGTACTGACCTGCCATTGATAACCGGCAGCACCGTTAGCCACCAGGCTGAATTGGGCGTTATCGCCGTGAGTCACCGTCATATCAGCAGGAGCGGTCACAACCTCAGGTATCTGTCCGGGAGTTCCGATAGATCCATTGGTATAGTTGGCTGCATAAGAGTTGGCGTTGAAGTCGGCAAACTCACAGTTGCCGGAAATGGCAAGATCCCAGGTGAGATCGCTTGCTCCTCCCAGGTAGTTAAACACAGGTTCAATCAGGATACCTGTTCCGATATTGACCGGAGTAAGGCTGAACCAGGAGAATTTCCATTCACCGGGTACAGAGTAGAAGTTGGATATTCCACCTGCCAGTTGCGGGTTCAGGTTCTGATAGTTGACATAAGTCATCACTGCCGGATCATAATTGAAAGTAAGAGAAACTGCGGCAATGTTATAAACATTCTGAACCAGTATTGGAACAACAACCTGATTGTCAGGGCATTCAAGTACATTAGGAAGTATGGCTTCAATAGGTTCGTTCAGCGGGAGGACCGTCAGTAAACCAGCCTCAGAAGCTACGGAACAAACATCACCGGTGACGATGCAGCGGTAGAGGTTCTGATCGTAGATGATCGGAGTATTTGTTAACGAAAGTGTTGAAGTAGCTGTTCCTGAATAAACACCACCATCGGCCAGGTCGTACCAGGTGAATCCACCGTCGGTGCTGACCTGCCACAGATAAGCCATTCCGTTTGTAGCATTCACGGAGAATGTTCCATCAGCAAGATCAAACACAGTCAGGTCGGAAGGTTGTTGGGTAATTTCAGGCAGAGCCCCGTCAGGACCAACAGATCCGTTGATATAAATGGCGGGAAGGATATTGGCGTTAAAATCGTCATATTCACAGTTGCCTGAGGTTGCAAGATCCCAGGTAAGATCAGTAGATCCGCCAAGGTAATCGAACACGAGTTCAACAAGGTCGCCACCCATGAAATTAAGCGGAGTGAGGCTGAACCAGGAGAATCCCCAGCTGCCGGGAATGTTGTAAATGCTCACTTCGGCAGGATTCAGGTTGCTGTTCAGGTTTTGATATCCTGTATAATTAATGACGGAAGGATCGTAGTTCAAGACCAGTGAGATGGCCGCTACGTTATAGATGTACTGTGCGTTAACGGGTACTACGATGGTAGAACCGGGGCATGCCTGTACATCAGGTGCAGTGGTGACGATATCCTGCATAATCGGAAGGACATTCAGAACGGCTGCCTCTGAGAGAATTTCACAGTTCTCATTGGAGACGGCGCAGCGGTATTGATAGCCGTTCATGGCGAAAGGCACATCAACAAGAGTAAGTGTGCTGGTCTGTGTTCCTGAATACATGGCATCATCGGCCAGGGTGTACCAGTTAAGGCCTCCGTCACTGCTGTATGACCAGGCAAACCCGGTAGCATTGGTGGCACCCACGGCAAAGCTGGCAGTGCCCATATCAAAGATACTGGCATCAGCAGGCTGGGTATAGATGGCGGGTGCGGGATAGCTGTCGACCGATCCGTTGACAAAGCTTGCCGGGGCAATATTCCCGTCATAATCGTCATATTCGCAGAAACCAGGTGTCGTAACATCCCAGATCAGATCGGAGTAACCTCCGTTAAAGTCGAAGGTAAGATCGAGCAAAGTGCCGCTGACCAGTTCTACCGGTGTAAGACTGAACCATGAGAATCCCCAGGTTCCGGGAATGGAGTTGATGATCACCTCGGAAGGATTGAAGATGGGGTTCAGGTTCTGATATCCGGTATAATTCAGGACAGAAGCATTATAATTCAGGGTGAGGGAGATGGCAGCGATGTTGTACATATTGTCGGCTGTCACAGGGACAACCACTTCGGTTCCCGGACATGCAATGGCATTACCGGCCACGGTGTTAATGGTAACAGGAATGAATCCGACATTAAGAACAGCATCTTCGGTGATCACGCTCAGGTTACAAATCGATTCGGTGATCACACAATGATACAGGTTGCCATCCATACCGAAATTGGTACCGGTAATGGTGAGCTCAGGGGTGTTGGTTCCACTGTAAATGGCATCATCAGCAAGGACATTCCAGCTGCTGCCATTGAATTCTAACCATTGATAGGTGTCGGCGCCTGTAGCTGTCACCTGGAAAGTGGCATTGTCACCGGCGATGACAGAAGCATCAGCAGGCTGGGTAACGATAACAGGAGCTGCGGCTAACTGGCTTACCGTTCCGTTGTTGAAGGAAGCAGGCATGACAGTGCCATTGTAATCGTCATATTCACAGTTGCCAGTGGTGGCCAGATCCCAGTTCAGACCGGTGTTTCCACCCTGGTAGGTGAATACCAGTTCCATCAGCGTGCCGCCGGCAAGGTCAACGGGAATCAGGTTGAACCATGACAGTCCCCAGGTACCCGGATCGGAATTGATGATGATATCCGATTCATTAAAGACCGGGTTGAGATTCTGGTAACCCGTATAAGTGAGTACACTCTGGTCGTAGTCCAGGGTGAGGGAGATTGCGGCAATGTTCACCAGGTTGGTGACTGTCACAGGAAGAATGATCGTGTTATCAGGGCAGCTGGTTGCTGATCCGATGGTAGTCACAATTTCCTCTGGCACATAATATACATCCAGTGTTGCATCAGCAGAGGTAACACTCAGATTGCAGACATCTTCGGAGACCACACAATGATAGAGATTTCCATCCATATCAAGAGTGGCACCCGTGATGGTGAGAAGTGAGGTGTTCACACCACTATATATAGCATCGTCTGAGAGGGGTGTCCAGATTCCTGCAGCATATACTTCCCATTGATATTGGGTTGCTCCGTTGGCGGTAACACCGAAAGTAGCATTGGTCCCTTGTTCAACCGAAGCGTCGGCAGGATCGCTGACAATCACGGGAGCAGTGGCAGTTGAGGTGATGGATCCGTCTACATAACTGGCGGCAAGGTCATCGCCATTAATATCAGAGTATTCATTGTTCACCGGGTTGGTATAATCCCAGTTCAGTGCTGCATTTCCTCCGGTATAGTTGAAGAGCAGTTCAATGAGATCTCCATCAAGGATGGAATAAGGAGTAAGAGTAAAGTGTGAGAGATAAACCACACCCTGGTACTCATTGACAGAGAACAGATAAGGATCATTCACGGCAGGGTTGATATTCTGGAAACCGGTATAGGTCATGTTTGCTGTTTCAAAGGTGAAGGACAGTGAAAGGGCGGCAACATCTTCCATTCCGTTAACATGCAATGGAACGATGATTGCACCGGGGCAGAGGTTGAGGGTGGGAAGTGAAGTCACAATTTCCAGGATCTCGGGGTTCACGATCAGAAGCGCAGCTTCTGTGTAAACAGATGCTTTTCCGGCATCACAGAGGGTGTTTTCGAGCAGGCACCTGTAGTAGGTGTTGTTCATATCAATCGTGGCAGCCGTAATGGTGAGGGTAGCAGTTTGTGTTCCGCTGTAAACAGCATCATCCGTCAAGGGGCTCCAGATGTTACCATCGGCGCTCATCTCCCATTGGTACGAGGTGACAAAGTCGGAGACAACAGTGAAACTTGCGTTATCATTGGCCTGAATGGTCACATCTGTGGGTTGGAAAGTAATGATGGGTGTATCGATGAAATAGACCTCCACTTCACCGTTCATCCAACCATTACAATTTGTGGTGGGATTGCTGGCATAGATGGTGTAGAAACCAGCCTGGGTTAAAGGATCCGTGAAGCTAAGTGACGCACCGTTACCGGCAAGAATGATGCCTGTGGGATTGCCATTCAGATAGAGCTCATAATTGAAACCTGTCTCTGAACCGGTCAGTTCAATGGGATTTGTTGGTTCAACACCCGGGCAGTTGCCGCCACCACCGGTGACATCAAATACAGTAGGCATTGGGTTAACAATAACGGTAACATTTGCAGTCTCAGTATAGAAGCCATCGGTTACTTCAACATAATATATAGTGGTGACCACGGGTGTGGCGACCGGGTTGGCAAGGCTTGAGGTAAATCCGGCAGGATCAGAGGTCCAGCTGTAGTTATAGGTGCCTGAACCACCTTCCACGGCGACGCCCAGGTTCACATTTCCGCCAATACAGAATTCACCGGGTTGAGCGGAAGGAGTGAGAGTCAGAGGGAATCCGGGAATGCTGATGGTCACCTGGTCAGGCTGACTGGCGCATAGCGTGTTGATGTCAGTAACAACCAGTGTATAAGTCTGGTTCTCTGTCAGTACAACAGTCTGGGGATTCTGAATGTTCGGGTCATCCAGCATGCCGGCGGGCTGCCATGCATAGCCGAAATTGGTGCCATTGGATCCGCTGCCATTCAGTGTGGTGGAGGTACCATAAGGTATAATCTGGTTGGGACCGGCGTCGGCAACAGGAGTCGGGTAGAAACCTGTTTCTGCACTTCCGGGCATATTGGTGGTGCAGTTGTTCAGAGGATTGGCTGCAACAACAGTAAAGGTACCGGCCTGAGCAAAAGTAAAGGTGAGAGGATCGCCGGTGCCGGTCAATACAACACCGGTTGGCAAACTATTATGATACAGTGTGTAATCGATACCGGCCTCGGAACCATCCAGGGTCACTGCAGGCAGTGCCTGGTCAGCACAAACAAATCCGCCGCCACCAACGGTGAAGGCGGAAGGTGTGTTATAAACACTGATCTGGAGATTTACATTCATCCAGGTCTGGCAACCGAATGCGTTAACAGCCTGACAGGTATAAAGTCCGCTTTCGGCAATATTACCCAGCAGAATGGCTGAACCGTTTCCTGAGAGGACATCACCAGTTGGATTACCGTCTTTGTAAAGCTGATAGTCAACACCAGCCTCTGAGCCGTTAAGCCAGAGAGGAACGATACCATTTTCATTACAAATGGGGGCCTGGGTATATCCGTCGAAAATTAAAGGATATGGGTGGAAGTTCACGGCAACGATTCCGTTCATAACGGTGTTGCATCCGGTGTTGCCATTGCTGGCGATCACCATGATCTCATTGGTGGCGGTCACTTCAAACTCCATGGCACTACCCGTGCCGTTGATGAGGCCTGAGACAGGCACTGTGGGCTGACCACCGGCCGAAGCATACAGCTGATAGGTCATTCCCGTCTCACTTCCGTCCATGGTAACCAGTGCGATAGCACCTGCACAGTAGTCTCCACCTCCGGAGAGGTTGAAACTGGTCGGGTAGGCATTCACGGTAACGGTAACATCATCAGCAATCGTATTGAAACCATCGGAAACCGTCACATAATAAGTGGTGGTAACGACTGGGTTATCGGTGGGGTCTGCAATGGATGAGGCAAATCCGGCCGGGTCTGAAGCCCAGGTATAGGTATAGGTTCCGCTGCCACCGGAAGCCACTGCGTGTAATTGTACCTGATTGCCTGCACACACTTCATTGTCTTCCACGTTGGCAGTCACTGACAGGGGTAAGCCCTGAACAAAGACCACTACCTGGTCGGTATTGGTGCAACCGGTACCCTGGTCTACCACTGTGACTGTAAACAAAGTCTGTGAAGTCAAAGGAACGGTTACGGGGTTAGCGATCAGCGGGTTCACGAGCAGGGGTGCAGGGGTCCAGCTATAGGTGAAGGGTCCGGTGCCACTGCTCACAACAGCATCGAGTTGTGCGGTTGTGTAATAGAATATGGTCTGGTCAGGGCCTGCGTACACTACCGGCAAAGGATTTACCGTAATGGTGACCGATGCATTTCCTGAAGTGAAGCCATCGCTGACGGTTACAAAATAAGTGGTTGTAACAGAAGGTAAAACGAAGGGATTAAAAATGCCTGAGGTGAAGCCGGCGGGGTCGGAACTCCATGTGTACTGGTAATTGCCATTTCCGCCTGTAGCCACGGCTGCCATCTGAACACCGGTGCCGATGCAAATGGTATTGCCCGGGCTGGTGTTAATATTCACTACGATGGGGTTGGGTTGAACCGTGATCAGAACAGCATCAGAACTCTGGCAGCCGGAAGTAAGATCGGTAACCAGAAGGGTAAAGGGTGTGGTGGTTGCCATGGGAACAGTGACGGTACTGGCAACATTGGGGTTGACGACCAGTGCTGCCGGTTCCCAATGGAATGAATAGTTTCCGCTGCCGCCTGTGGCTGAACCATTAAGAGTGGCGGTATTCCCGGCGAGGATGACCTGGTCGGGGCCTGCATCTACAACAGGTAATGGGTTCACGGTAATAACAACAGAAGCGTTACCAGAGGTGATGCCATCGCTCACGGTAACACTATAAGTTGTGGTAACGGCGGGCGTAACAGTAGGATTCATGATACTGGAAGTGAATCCTGCGGGAACGGAACTCCAGGTGTAGGTATAGGTTCCGTTACCACCGGTAGCGTTGGCGGTAAGTTGAACACTGTTTCCTGCACAGATGGTGTTACCGGGAGTAACGCCGATGTTCACGATAATGGGGTTCTGAAGCACATTCACCAACACGTCATCGGTGCCGGTACAAAGGGTATTGGCATCGGTCACCTGGAGGGTGAAGGTGGTGGAGGTGCTCAGGGGAACGGTGAGGGTGACAGCCTGAGCCGGGTTCACGACCAGGGAGGAAGGCTGCCAGAAATATTGATAATTGCCGCTTCCCCCGGTTGCGGAACCGCTGAGGGTTGCTGCCGTGCCGATGAAGATATTCTGGTCAGAACCGGCATTGGCGACAGGGTTAGCGTTGACCGTAACAGTAGTGTTGGCTGAATTGGTACAGGTGTTGGAACCGGTTACCACAACGGTATAGGTTCCGCCGTTAATCAACTGAGCATTGGAGATAACCGGGTTTTGTAATGCGGAGGTGAACCCGTTCGGGCCGGTCCATGCATACGAGGCCCCGGTACCGGAGTTCAAGTTAACCGTACCTCCGGCACAAACCGGTGAGTTATTGTTTGCAAAGGCAGTGGGTTTTGGGTTGATGGTGACCAGGGTGTTGGCAATAGCCGTACAGCTGTTGGTTCCGGTCACCGTCACGGTATAAGCACCGCCCATGGCGAGGGTGGTCACCGGGATCTGTGGATTCTGGAGGTTGGAAGAGAATCCGGCCGGACCAGACCACAGGTAGGTGCCGCCACCGGTAGCGTTCAGGGTAAGGGAAGCGCCTTCACAAACCGGGCCGGTGTTACTGGCACCGGCGGTGGGAGCCGAATTCACTACCTGGGTGGTGGTGGCGGTGGCTGAACAGTTCAGTGAGTTGGTCACGGTGACGGTGTATAACCCTGCCATGGCAGATGTGGCATTGAAAATATAGGGGTTCTGTTGTGTAGAGGAAAATCCGTTTGGTCCGCTCCATAAATAACTGACACCACCTCCTGAGGTCAGGTGGATGGTTCCTCCCGGACAAACGGGCCCGTCGTTGCCGGCGGTGGCTGTCGGGGGGGTGTTCACCACTACTGTGGTGGTTGCCGTGGCGGTGCAGGTAGCTGCGTTGGTTACAGTAACGGTATAAAGACCACCGGCAGCCAGCGTCACTCCTATGATCGAAGGATTTTGCTGTGCCGAAGTGAATCCATTGGGGCCACTCCATGCATAGGAAGTACCACCGCTGGAGGTCAGGTTAAGGGTTCCGTTGACGCAGACAGGTCCGTTGTTGTTGGCCTGGGCGTTGGGCAGGTTGTTGACGGCGACCAGGAGGTCGGAGGCGGTTCCGTTACCGCAGCCATTGTTGCCGTAAACACTTACATTGCCTGTCACTGCGGAGTTGTTGATGTTGACCACCAGGGTGGTGGTTCCTTGTCCGCTCACAATGTCAAATCCTGCTGGAACAGTCCATACATAAGAGGTGGCATTGGTGATGGCACCCACGGTATAGGAAACATTGTTTTGTCCTTTACATACGGAGTTGGGGCCGGTAATGGGGCCGGCGGGCTCGGGCAAAGGAGGATAAACCACCACGGTGGTGTTGCCGGACCTGGTACAGGTGTTGCTTCCGGTGACCGTCACATAATAAATACCTGCATTAGCAGTAGTCACATTGGTGATGGAAGGGTTCTGTTGTGTAGAGCTGAAGCTGTTTGGTCCTAACCACATGTAGGAGATTCCATTGGTGATCAGGCTGAGGTTCAGGGTTTGACCGGTACAAACCGGGCTGTTGCTTCCTACGGTCAGGGTAGGGGAAGGATTCACCGTCACCAGGGCGCTGCCGCTGACAGTTCCTGTACAACCATGATTGTCAGTGACTGACACCAGGGTGTAGGTGGTGGTAGTGGTAGGACTGACCGGGAAGATGTAAGTATTGCTGTTGATGTTGTTGATGGGGTAGGTGGTGGTACCGTCCGAATAAACAACGTTAAAAGGCTTGGAGCCGGAAAGGATAAGACTCAGGTTGGCAGAGCCACCGGCGCAGATGGTCACATTGGGGATGACCGTGCTGATGGTGGCGATGGGAGCGGTATAAAGGCTTACCACGCAGGTTCCCAGCATGTTGGTAGTTCCGCAGGAGTTGGTCCCCTTGGCAGAGTACGTTCCCAGTGTGGTCTGAGGGCCGAAGCTGATGGCGTCTCCGGTACCGAGTATGGCTGTTCCCACGGGTGTCGTACCCAGGTAGAGCTGGTAAGTCACACCGATCTCGGAGTCAACAAGTCCAATATTCACACCCGTACCTCCCGGACAATAGCTTGCAGCTCCCGATGGTGTGATGCTGTAAGCTGTCGGGCATGGGATGGAAACAGTAAGAGTAACCACGTTGGAATAGGTGGTGTTATAAGGGGAGGTACAGTTTCCTGTGAGTTGGCAACGATATTTATAACCGCTCATACCGGTAGTGGCTCCTGTGAAATTGAGAGTGTTGGAGTTCACACCGCTGTAAACCGTGTTATTCACGAGGTTATTAAAGATGATCCCTCCGTCGGTACTGACCTGCCATTGATAGCTGTTGGTTTCAACGGCGGTAAGGCTGAAGGAGCCATTGGCACCGGGGATGACCGTCAGATTAACCGGCTGTTGGGAGATGGAAGGGCTGGTATGAACATTTCCATTGATGAAGGTAGCCGGAAGAAGGTTGAAGTTTGCATCACTGTAATTGCAGAGGTTGGGGTCGGGGCTCCAGGTAAGAGGAGTATAACCGTTTTGGGTCTTTGTGTGAAACCTGAGGTTGACCATCAGGCCGTTACCAATGTTGATGGTTCCGGAGATAACGAAGAATCCCACGGTGACCACCCCGTCCAGTTCATTGCAAAGGAAGATGCCATTGATGGCCGGATTAAGGTTTTGGTAACAAAGCGTCAAATTCCCTCCAATGTTACAAAGGATGGGATCCATAACGTTTGTGTCATAGGTAAACTGCAATGAGGCTGCAGCAACACCGGTAAAGTTCTGCACATTGATCGGTACCAGAATATCCTGGTTCGGGCAGGTGCTGATCGTACCCAGGGTAGTGATAATCTCAGCTTTTGAACTCAGGCTCAAGGTCATTAAGCCGATCATGAGCAGAAGAACTTTACTCAGGTAAACTTTCCTAAGAGCAGAAAAAGCAACGGTAACTCTTCTCATAAGCGTTAAGTTTGTTTCCATAATTTGAAATATTTGATGTTATTATTTTTTATAAATTTCTTAGTTTGAGTTATTTATAAAATATAAGAAAGAAACCCATAATCCTCTCCCCTGCTTGTGAGCACCGGAAACGAATGAGTCTCTCCCTGAATATATGTGAAGGATTCTCTTTTCTATGTTCTTTTCGTCTTTATTAATAATAAATTGAGAAACCAAAACCTTTGCTTTCCCTTGTCAGCCTAATAAAATATCACTTAACCCGGCTTCTCTGCCCGGTCAAATGTCCTTTTTCTTAAACCACCACAAGTTAGCAAAATTAATCTATGTTGTAAATATTTTTTATTAAATTTTCGTTAACAAAACATCAGGTTTGATACTCTTTACAATTAGATTTGATTTTTCCACAAACCTAAGGAATTTTTTACACAGTACAATGAATTGTGTTAATTTCTTGGGAGATTCCGTTGAAAAAAAACAGTGCATCCCCATCCTTTATTTACCAATATATAGAAACCTGAAAGATTGTTTAAGTTGCACTTCCGGGTTGTAAAATTCTGAATGGACGAAATACATTTGTGATGTCTTTAAGGGTATATCTAACGGAAGTGAATATTTTCCGGGTTGAACCCATCGGTTAAATACCACAGCCATCTTATGCCCTTGTGCTGAAAACAGCTTTATACTGAGGGTTCCCGGGACGAAGATCTCAAGCTCGAGGGTTGGTCGAAAAACCGTTGGATTGGGGAATATCTTAATTTGATATATGCTTGGTGCTGAGGGTTCTGAAATCCCGTCAGGATCAAGGGTGTGGAATCGGAATGGCACCTGCCAGCCCGAGGTATAGATGGTGCTTTCCATCAGGGCCCTTACCCTCCAGAAATACATCGTGTCAGCGATCAGGGGTTGAAGAATGGTGTATTGGTTCAATAAGGTGGTCGTACTGTATACATTACTCTGGAACATAGAGTCAACAGAATACTCTAATTCATACTTCTCCGAGCAACCGGTTGTGGACCATTGCAGCATGGGTTGAAGGGAAACGTACTGGTCGTGATCGGGTGGAAAGATCAAAAGAGGCGGTGTTAAAAGACTTACGATGTGTGCATCGGTGTAAAGGGTTGGCAATGGGGCGCCACTGATATTGGTGATCACACAACTGCTGGTGTCCCAGATCAGATCGGTGGTCTGACTGATCAGGTGATGGAAATGGAGTACAAGAAGATCTCCGGATTCAATGTTCACAGGATTAAGTGAGAACCAGGAAATGATGATCTGCTGATGGATCACGTTTTGCATGTAGACACCCGTCGAGAATGCCGGATGAACATCAGTCGTGGTATCGTATTGAAGGATGGTGGAATCGTAATTGATCTTGAGTGACATGGAAGCCACGCTGTCGAAGTGCTGGGTCTGGACCGGAATGCTGAAGGTGTCAGGACAACCGGAATAGGAGGGCAGTGTAAGGATGATCTGGGCAAAGATTTTTGGAAAGACGACACAAAGGCTGATCGTAATAAGATATCTGATTCGCTTCATATCGTCTGAAGGTTTTTTGCGGATGTAAAGATACTCAGGCATCTGGAAATAAGCTAAGGATAAGGAGAATTCAATCCACAGTTTATTGTTAAAAAAAAGAGGCTGCCCCTTTTTGGGACAGCCTCTTTTTCATTCAATCAAAAGCAATTACTCGGTAATCACCATTGATTTGGTCAGGGTAACATTGTTCACCTGCAGCTGGTACATGTAAACACCTTTCTCCAGTTTGGAACCGTCGAAATTGATTACATAAGATCCGGCATTTTGCTCAGCGTTAACAACGGTAGCTACTTCAGCGCCCAATACGTTGTAAACCTTCAGGGTCACGAAACCATTCTGGGGAATATTGTAAACGATTTCAGTGGTTGAGGAGAACGGGTTGGGATAGTTGGAGAGGCTGTAATCTGCACCACCATTCAGGCCGACGAGTTTCGGCATCATAATGGATGCGTCCTCGATGGTTACACCGAGTTCGTTACCCAGTACGCTTTCAACAGTGGAGAAGAAGTACATTTCTTCGTTGGTGACTGATTTGGCTTTCACCTGGAGGGTGATCAGAACATCACCGGCGCGGAGGTCAGCAGCATCGGTGCTGAACCAGGCCAGTCTGAGGTGACCATCCTTTGCAGTGTAAACAAGGTTGTCAGGAGTATTGGGTACGCTTACACCAACGATCTCCAGGTTGGACGGATAGTCAAGTACCAGAGAAACTGCACCAACAGTCATACTGTTCTCAACATATACCGGAACATCCACTACCTGGTTGTCGAGATAAACGACACCTTCATTATGTAAGTACACATTAGGAGTGAGTCTTACAGGGATAGAGCTCAGAGGCACATAGCTGCCGTTCACGTCACCTGCGCAGAGGGAGTACAGGTTCTGGGCCTGGTTGGCGGTTCCGTCGATGGTGATGGTGAAGTCTTCGAAATACCAATCGGGTCCTCCGGGAGGCTGTACGTTAGGCGGCATGAAGTTGGTGATCTGTCCTACGAACCTTCTGGAAACGGCCAGAGCGTCAGCGGCATTGGGGAATCCTCCTGATCCGTTCACGTCGGCAGCCTTCAGGTTCAGTCCGGTCAGCAGCGGAGGCATCTGTACGAAGTGCCTCAAAATGGCCAGAGCGTCATTGGCATTTCCACCTCCCCATTTCTTCGAAGGAGTACTGGGAATGGCTTTGAGGGTATAGGTCCCATTGTTCAGACCGGTAAACATGTACTGTCCGCCAACAGGGTTAAGAGTGGCAGAGTAAGCAAGGGTGGTTCCCTGCCACAGCTGTACCGTGGTACTGTCGTCCAGTTTACGCGGAGTGGAGGGGTTCTTGTAGATCACATAACCGGAAAGATCGGAGCAACTTCCAAAGGTTAGGGTACCGTTGACATAGGTTCCCGGGATTATGCCCTGTGACAGGCTGGAGTATTGGCATCCGTCGGGGCCCTGATCCCAGACAAGCTGGTGGGTTCCGGAGGTAGTCATAAGCACCAGTTCGAGCAGGGTGCCCGTTCCAATGGTGGCCGGGGTGATCGAGAACCAGTTAATGACGATGCTGCTTCCGAACTGTGTCACAGTCAGAGGATCTGTGGCCAGAGCGGAGTTGGCGTTCTGGTAACCTAACAGGGTCACTCCCGAAGAAATTCCGAGAACCAGGTTCAAACTGTTCACATTGTTGAACAAATCAACAGTAACAGGAACGATCTTGGTTCCGGGGCAGGGATCATTCAATGAACCTACCGTGGTGGTGATCGGAGGAATAGGTGCTGTTACAACCACAGTGTAGTCTTCAACCTCACCATAAGTAGAGATTCCGCAGGGATCAACATTACCGACGTAGCAAATCCTCACCCTCAGCCTGGTGGGGCCGGGAAGAGCGCTACCAGGAACAGTGATAGTGGCTGTATAGGGTCCGACTCCGGGTGAACCGGTAACAGGAACAATCTTTTCATTCACATCATCAAAGTCTAAATCCTGGTTCCAGTCAATCCAAATACCGCACTGGTCAGAAGAATAATAGGTAAGACCATTGGTGACAGTGATCGGGTAGGAGTTTCCTACCTCCATGCTGGTGGATAGCGCGGAATAGTTGGTATATCCGCCTGTACCACAGCTGGAGGCGTTGTTGATGGATCCTACAACCACATGCGAGATGTACTCATCGCAATAGGATGAACCGGCGTCACAATACCTGGCCGGGTGGACCTGGAAGTTGAAGGTATACTTGCAGTTTGCGCTACAGGTGGTGTTGAAATCGATTTCATTATGTCCGGCAACCAGGGCATAGGTACCCGGCTGTAGGGCATTCACGAAGAAGCTGTCAGCCGTACATTTTGCAACAGTTTTAGTAAATACAACCTGTTGGTCGTTGCAGGGCAGTTTGATCAGGTACCAGTCGAGGTTGAACTCAGATTTGGTTTTCACGGCGATAGCCTTCACGGAGCTCAGCGTAAACCTGTACCAGTCAAGGTCTCTCATGGTATCCACTTTCCAGAGAGTACCACAGTAGGTATCACCATTGATAATATCGGTGAAAGCTTCTGGTGAGGAGTAGCAACCACCGTTCAGGTCGTCACCGCAAGATTCGGGCTCAGTGATAGAGTTGGGATAACAGGTGATCAGACCGCAGGAAACGTTGTTCACGCATTTCACTACGGTATCATTGACCTGGTTGGTATCGCCAACGACGTTGGAGATCCATGTTGTAATGCAGTGCTGACCTGGTTCTGACAGGTTAAGGACCTTACTGAAGGCGTATTCATAATACTCACCCGGTGCGATGGGAGGATAGCCCCAGGTACACCAGTTCTCGGTAGTATCAATACCGTTGTATGCGAAGGAGAGATCAAAGCAATCGACGGTGTCTTGACCATAGTTACGGACTCTGATAACAATGGGTTCTCCATTGGTCAGGTTACCGATGGTGGGGTGGGTGATCCACATGTTACCAAGGTCAACCTGCTGGGGAACAAATTCGTAAGGAATGGCGAATCCGGTGATTTCGGCTCCTCCCTGGAAGGGTCCTATCAGGGTGAGGGCACCGGTGGCGATGTTCACTTTGTAAAGTCCGGAGGAAGAAGTATAACCGGCAAAGTAGCATACGTTGTCATATTTGTCATACTCGGCATCCTGGGCGTAGTTCAGGGGTTGTCCGAGGGGTCCCATGAGCTCGAGAATGTCTGACAGTGGATCATAAGACCACAGCCTTGAGTTGGTGATCTCGGCAAAGAACAGCATACCTGTCTGGCTGCAGGCCAGGTTAATGGCCAGACCGATGGGACCGCATTCGTTAAGCAGGGTGGAGGCACCCGTGTTCATATCAACGGTGTAAAGGTTGGTTAACCAGGTTCCCAGTGAATTCTGGTAAGCACCGGCAGCGTACATGATACCCGTGGTATGGTCATAGGTAAGACCCGACATGTTGGCGCCCATGGGTCCGATCAGGGTCATGGCACCCGTGGCAGGATTCACCGTCCAGAGGTTGGAGTTTTCGCTGTAACTGTACTCAGTCACATACCAAACACCGTTGGCCCAGCAACCTGCTGAAAGGAACTCAACAGAGGCCTGGGGAGCAAGCTGGGTGATGACTTCGGGATGTGACAGGAAGAACGTCACCGGTCCTTCAGCGAGGACACCGCTGGGGTCGTAAGCGTTACAGGCATATACCTGTACCAGCTTGGTTTCCACCAACAGGTTCTTGCTCTTGCAGTTGTTGCTCATACTCATGTCGATGGCCAGCTGGGCACAAACCTGGATGTTGTAGTTACCAGGGGTAGCGGCCCATACGGGGCTGTCAAAACTGACAGTGGTAACGAGACCTTCAGCAAGGAAAGGAATGGTGTCGGTACAGGTGTACACAGAACCAATGGTACAGGTAACCGGTATGTTATACTCGGGATTGGTCCCAATGTTCCTGATGGTGGCAGTAACCGTATAGTTACCCTGGACGATGTAAGCGGGTGTGTTGATGGATTCTACGGAGATGTCATGAGGGATGGGAACATTGTAGTTGATCACGCAATAAGGTGAGTTGGTCTCAGCCCAGCCTGACATCATCAACCACCAGGAGGAGCTGGATTCATATTCGTAAAAGCTGACGGCAAACCAGTCTAAATCGGTTTGAGCTGTAAAATCAAGCCTGGCTTGTGCGCCCAGTTCAAAATCGTGCCAGCCCACGGCATAGCCTGAAGTGGTGGTCAGATAAGCCATTCCGCCGGTGATGTTGGCCATTACCTGTGCCGGTGTGCCTACCATGGGGTCGCTCATCAGCCTGTTGATCCTGAAGTAAGGAATATTCTGTTGTTCAACATAATAGTGTAAATTCAGGCTGTTGAGGGTCACTCCGTTAGGAATACCACTAAGGTTGAATTTAGCCCATGAATCTTCCACATTGGCTCCCTGGATACGCATTTTGCTGTCCTGGGTGAAGGAGGTACCGTTGGTACTGCCCGTCCAGTAAGCCAGATCCAATGGCCATACCGTATCGGTAACGGTGGGGATGCTGTTGGTGATAAAGAAATTCTTACAGTCGTTGTTGACGAAAGCATCCGTAGCCAGGTTGGTACATACGTGAAGGGAATAGGTGCCATAGGCAAACATATTGACGGGCTGATTGAACTGGAAGGGTAATGTCTGTCCGGGGTTAAGGGGACCTGGAAACACATCAGGCACCGGGGTTCCGCCGTTCACGGTATAGGACACCGGGATGTTTGATTGGGCAACAGTACCATAATTGGTGATGCTAACTTCAAGAATTTCATTGGCCGTGAGGCTGGTGCCTGACACGGGCGAAATGATAGCGGAAACTCCAACATCATCCGGTCCGGGAACATAGCCATAGGTGGCTACCAGGAAAGGCCTGTGGCTTTCAGCCCAGCCTTCGATGGTAGCATTGTAACAACTGACACAGGATTCATATTCGTAGAATCCGATGGCAAACCAGTCTTGCGAGGTGGCTGCGGAAAGGTCGGTACGAGCCTGGGCGGGGAGGTCAAACACATGCCAGACACCGGCGGTATAACCACTGGTGGTGCTGATATACTGGGTACCGGTCTGGATCTGTTGCATCACCACGGAAGGTGAGCTGGCCATGGGGTCGCTGGTCAGTTTCCTGAACTGCATGTAAGGAGCACTAGTCTGTGATTGCACCCAGTAACCTAATTTCAGCATGCTGATGGGTGTGTTTTCCGGCAGCATCTGGATGTCGAACTTGGCCCATCCGTCTTCCACGTTACCGGAATTGAGTTTGATCAGGCTGTTTTCCGTGAAGGAGGTTCCGTTGGTACTACCGGTCCAATAGGGTAACAGTTGCGGATAGATGGTATCGGTCCAGGTGGGCATGATCTTGACCACTGTAAAGGTCTTACAGTCGTTGTTGGTGGCCTGGTCTCCGGGAAGGGCAGTACATACATATAAGGTATGGTTGCCATAGGTGGAGAAGTCGCCTGTTTGAGTGAAGGTATAGTCATAAGTGCCGCCATTGCCTGGAATGGTACTGGTGATGGTACCGGGAACAGGGGTTCCGCCGTCGAGCTGGTAGAAAAGGGGAACGTTGGTCTGAGGGTCAGATCCGTAGTTCTTCACCCTGACGCTAATGAGTTCAGAGGCACCCAGTCCCATCGAGTTGCCGGGACCAAGGAGCATTTGAATACCCACGTCGTTCGGGTATACGATGAAGGGCTGGTTCTGGATGGCGAGAGAGCAGTACTCATCGCCGCCGACCATGGTACCGATCAGGGTGGTAAGACCGGTGGTAAGGTTGACCGTTCTCAGCTCACCTGCAAAGGAAGTAGAGTTGAAACAAGCATAGTACATGGTGTTGTCGGAATTGTCGAACTCCATGGACTGTGCATAGTTGGCGTTGAATCCGATGCTTCCGATCAGGGTGGCCAGACCGGTGGTTTTGTTCACTGACATGAGAACGTCGGAGTTGATGTTCACGATGTACAGGTTTCCGTTCTGGTCGCAACCCATAGAGATGGCGATGAAGGAACCCATGGTACCCACCAGGGTGGTGGCACCGGTCAGCATGTCCACGGTGTAAAGGCTGGATGATGCCGTGGAGGAGTTGTAGCTGGCAGCATACATCGTGTTGGTGGAATAGTCGTAAGCAAGGTCACTGACATTAACACCCATGTTTCCGATCACAGTACGGGCACCGGTAGTGGGGCTGATGGTCATGAATGAAGAGCCGTTGGTGGCATCATAGGAAGTGGCATACCAGACACCGAGAA
The DNA here is from genome assembly GCA_964605655.1 of uncultured Bacteroidales bacterium. GTDB lineage: Bacteria > Bacteroidota > Bacteroidia > Bacteroidales > CAIXZF01 > JAKLIX01. The sequence continues at coordinate 67,491 of CAZSDK010000002.1, read as the reverse complement.
CCCAGGCACCGCCGTTGGTGAAGTCGGAGCCGGTGTAACCACCGAGCTCGTTCATACTTCCGGGGTTGTTGAGGATGAAACTCACTGCACCGTTTTGCAGACTGCTGCCCAGAGCAGCAGCTCTGTAGGCATAGGCCAGGTCGGTGGGATATTTGCCGCTGGGAACTGTCGGGTAGAACTTACCCTGACGGCCTGCAGGAGCAAGACCCATAGAGGGTGCATCTGATTCCAGTTCCGCCATCTTGGCTATATAGGCAGCTTTTTTTGCCTTGTAGTCCAAAAGGTTCTTGGAGTTTTCCGGTGCGTTTTTAGGCAGGGGGTTTGCAGTCAATGCAGTACCTTCCTTGCCGTCAAGGACGTTCTGGATAGCCTGTTCAAGCTGCCAGTTCGCTGGATGGTGATTGCTTACAACCTGTTCGGTAGTAGCTTTCCCCAAGGCCGGCTTCACTGGCTCTGATTTCTGGGCAAACAGTTGGAGTCCGAGAAAGAGAGCTGGAATGAGCAGTAGGTACTTAAACTTTGTCGTTTTTCTTTCCATGAGAACACGTTTTAATTGTTAATAAAAGGTTTGATTTGGTTTTGCTGTTAATAAAAAAAAGAATGTACCTCAACTATAAGCAGTTAAGGTAAAGATTGCTTACGGACTAACTGGAGTCAATCTTTACTTTGGGCATTCTTTCTGAATTGGTAGCTAAAATACGAAAAAAAACAAATAATTTCCTACCAAAAATTTTTTTTCATTTTAGTTTCCGCGGTTAAAAGTATGAAAAAAATGTACCTGTAGCAATACTGCATTAATTTTATCAATATGACAAACGTATATTTGACACCTTGATAAAAGACTGGGGAAATGGCATCCAGATGCCTGGAGAGGAAAAACAATAAAAAAGAGGCTGTCTCATAAGGTCGAAAAAGCTTCGACTCCGCTCAGCATGACGTTTGATTATCAATGTTTTGTCATATTGAGCGAAGTCGAAATATTAACAAAACATTGATTGTGAGACAGCCTCTTTTTCTGGTGGAGCTGGAGGGATTCGAACCCTCGTCCAAACAGGCAGCCATACGGCTTTCTACATGCTTATCCGGTGATTGATTGTCGGGAACCAACCGGCCACCGGCGGGCCTATTCATTCCTTATTTTCTTTATCTTCAACAGGATACCGAAACCTTACCCTGCCTATTCCGGCTTTTTTGATGCTCTTCTCCCGGCACTGCCGGACAAAGTTCCGGGGGGAGCAGTCAGCACTTAATCCCTGGGATTAAGCAGCTAACGAGAATTGATAATCTGTGCCGTTTATGGGCGTGAGACTTGGATTAACGAGCAAACTTCTCAAAGCTCGGCATGCTTACCGGACCACTTCCCTGCTGTCAAAACCTGTCAGCCCCGGTTGGGATGCAAAGTTACAAAAATTATGCCCTTTGTGAGAAGGGCTGTGCAAAAAGAAGGACGTCTTCGGCATTCACCTTCCCATCGCAAAGGATGGCCAGCCGTTCTATCACATTATGCAATTCACGGATATTGCCGGTCCAGGGTATTTTCATCAGTTCCTCTTCGGCCTCAGGACTGATCTCCAATGGAGCCCTGCCCTGGGAGAGGCAGATCTCATTCATGAAATGCCTGGAAAGAAGGCCTATGTCTTCCTTCCTTTCCCTTAAGGGAGGCACATGGATCAGGATCACACTCAGGCGGTGGTAAAGATCTTCCCTGAAAGTCTTTTTTTCTATCTCTTCTTTGAGATTTTTGTTTGTGGCGGCGATCACCCTCACGTTGACCTGGATGTCTTTCTCACCTCCCACACGGGTGATCTTGTTCTCCTGGAGGGCTCTCAACACTTTGGCCTGGGCTGCCAGGCTCATGTCGCCAATCTCATCAAGGAAAAGAGTACCGCCATCGGCAAGTTCAAAGTCGCCCTTCTTTTGCTTGATGGCCGAGGTGAAGGATCCCTTCTCATGGCCGAAAAGGTTGCTTTCGATGAGTTCGGAAGGTATGGCCGCGCAATTGACTTCAATAAAAGGTGCGCCTGCGCGAGGGCTGAATTCGTGTATCCATCTGGCAACCAATTCTTTACCAGTACCGTTTTCTCCCGTGATCAGCACCCTGGCATCGGTAGGCGCCACCTTATGGATCATCTCCTTCACCTGGACCAGCGCCCTGGATTCACCAATCATTTCGTAGGTCTTGTTGACCTTCCGCTTGAGCACTTTCGTCTCATTCACCAGCTGTGACTTATCGAGGGCATTGCGGATGGTGATCATGGTGCGGTTCATATCAAGGGGTTTGGCGATATAATCATAGGCCCCTTTTTTAATGGCCTCAACCGCAGTATCAATGGTGCCGTGACCCGAGATCATGATCACCGGAGCGTCCGTCAGGGTTCCCATCTGTTCCAGGACCTCAATACCATCCATTTTCGGCATCTTGATGTCGCAAAGGATCACGTCGAAGGGTTCCTGTTTGACCTTTTCAATGGCTTCAGGTCCGTTTTCTGCTTCAGCCACCTGGAAATTTTCATATTCCAGGATCTCTTTCAGAACATTCCTGATACTCTTTTCATCATCAATGATAAGGATCCTTGACATGGCGGACAATTTTGTTAGGTGCTGTTATATATAATATGGTATATTAACCCTTGTAGGTAATCCATTTCCAAATTTCCCTGTAACTGGGTTTCTTCCCGTACATCAGGATGCCGGTACGATAGATCTTTGCTGCCAGCCAGGTAGCTCCCAGGAAACCCAGCACCAGTATGGTCATCGAAAGCACGACCTCGGCATAGGGAACTCCGAAAGGGATACGGATCATCATGATCACCGGGCTGGTCAGCGGTATCATCGACAACCAGAAGGAGGCAGGTCCGTCAGGATTGTTGATGACAAACTGTATCATGAAGATGGAGACCAGCAGGGGGATGGTCACCGGCAGCACAAATTGCTGGGTGTCTGCCTCATTGTCGACTGCCGACCCTACCGCTGCAAACAGCGCTGCATACAACAAGTATCCCATCAGGAAAAAAAACAGGAAACTTCCGATGATCACGGGGAAGTTGATCGACGCGATCACTTCAAAGACCTGGTTCACTTCTCCGGCTGGAAGATCACTTGCCTGGACGGCTCCCGGAACACCTGCCGAAGGACCTGAAACCTGTTCCAGGTTCTGTCTGAGCCCCATAGAACCGGCATTCATGCCCATGAAGGCGGTGATCACTCCGAAGGTAAGCAGTATCCACAACACAAACTGTGTCAGGCTTACCAGGGCAATGCCGAGGATCTTACCCGCCATCAGCTGAAAAGGCCTTACCGACGACACGATGATCTCTACAATACGGTTGGTCTTTTCTTCAATAACACCCCGCATCACCTGCGATCCGTAAAGGAAAATAAAAAAGTAGATCATCAGTCCTCCGATGAAACCGAGGACCATACTCATCTCTGTATAGGACTTTTCTTCTTTCCCTCCTTCGTCTAACTTAATGGTTACCAGAGATATATTGGTTTTAATTGATTCAAGGAGGTTAGGGTCTATGCCCGGGACAGGCGGGTTGATCTTCTGGAGGGTGGCCGCCAGCTTGAATCGCTCTATCTCCTTCTCCATGGCATTCTGGATATACCCTTTCACCATGATGTTCGGCTGTTTGTCAGAAAACAGCGTAGCTCCCTGAGGCAGGGTGGATTCTGATTTCGGGATGTGAAGCAGGATATCGTACCCGTCTTTGCGGAAAGTCTTTTTCTTTTCGGCCAGGGATCCGAAGACCGGCTCAAAAGTGATGTTGTTGGTATTTTTAAAGCAGGGATAGACCAGGTTGGTCTCGTCGAGTACGGCGATCTTTTTTTCTTCCACCGACATCTGGGCCACATAGATGGCGATGATGAAGGTGGATGCCATAAGCAGCGGGCCTAGCAAAGTCATGATGATAAAAGAGGGCTTTCTGACCCTGGTCAGGTATTCGCGTTTTACGATGAGCGCTACTTTATTCATGGGTCACCTCCTTTTCTTCGATAGTGGAAACGGAATGGTTTTTCTCAGCCTCGGTTACGGTTTTAATGAAAATGTCATTAAAACTGGGAATGATCTCGTGCAGTGCGTGGATCTCCACATGAGGGATCAGAAGGGAGAGCAGTTCATTGGGCCCTTTGCCGTCCGGAAGCTGGATACGGGCAATGGAATCCTCGTCCTCCTTATATTCTTCCATCACGATCATTCCATCCTTCAGAAGGGGTCCGAGCTCCCCGGCAGGGTGGGAGAGGGTGAGCTCGTACTGGTTCGATTTAAAGTCCTTTTTGATTTCTTTCACTTTTCCGTCCAGGATCTTATGTCCCCTGTTGATCAGGGCGATATGATCACATAGTTCTTCAACCGAGGCCATGTTATGGGTCGAGAAGATGATGGTGGAGCCATGTTCCTTGAGGGTAAGGATCTCTTGTTTGATCAGGTTGACATTGATGGGATCAAATCCGCTGAAGGGCTCATCGAAGATCAGGAGCTTTGGTTCGTGGATGACCGTGGTAATGAACTGCACCTTTTGCTGCATGCCTTTGGAGAGTTCTTCCACTTTGCGGTTCCACCAGCCCAGGATCTCAAACCTGTCAAACCAGTCTTTCAGTTTCTTAAGAGCCTCATGTTTTGGGAGTCCTTTGAGCTGGGCAAGGTACAGCGCCTGTTCCCCGACCTTCATTTTTTTATACAGGCCTCTTTCCTCGGGGAGATATCCGATGGAAGAGATATGGGAAGGATGGAGCTTTTCTCCGTTAAAGAAAAGTTCTCCTTCATCGGGACCTGTGATCTGGTTGATGATGCGGATCAGGGTGGTTTTACCGGCCCCGTTGGGTCCCAGCAGCCCGAAGATGCTCCCGGTTGGAACGTTGACGGTAACTTGATCCAGGGCGACATGGGCAGAGAAACGCTTGGTCACCTCATGAGCCTGAAAGATGTAGGACATGGAGTTTCAGTAAAACAGGGGGTTTAACACCGCAAGATACATATTCTTATTGGAAGTATTCCTTCATCCTGCTGAAAAAACCTTTGCCGGAGTTGCCGGGTTTGGGCTTAAAGTTTTCTGCATGTTCCAGTTTTTCCATCAGGGTTTTCTCTTCCCGGCTGAGGTTTTCGGGGATCCATACATTAATATTGACCAGCAGGTCTCCTTTGCCGTACCCGTTCAAAGAGGGGAGCCCTTTCCCTTTGAGTCTGAGGATCTTACCAGGCTGTGTCCCCGGTGTGATCTTGACCTTGGCTTTTCCTTCGAGCGTGGGTACTTCAATGGTGGTTCCCAGGGCTGCTTCAGGAACGCTGAGGTAATGTTCAAAGTACAGGTTGTTTCCATCTCTGACCAGGTAAGGGTGTTCCATTTCCTCAATGGCCACGATCAGGTCTCCCGGTACGCCGCCCCTGGCAGCAGCATTTCCTCTGCCACCCATGGATAGCTGTATGCCGTCGCTCACCCCTGCAGGGATCTGGATGTTGATCACCTCTTCTGATTTGATGATGCCGTTGCCGTAACAATGGTTGCATTTTTCCCTGATGATCTGTCCTTCCCCGCCGCAAGCCGGGCAGGTGGTGGAGGTCTGCATCTGCCCCAGAATGGTGTTGGTGACCCTGGTGATATGTCCGCTGCCCCTGCAGGTGGTGCAGGTCTGCAGCCCGGTGCCTTCTTTGGCTCCCGTACTGTGACAAGCGGGACATTCCACGTACTTGTTCAGCTTGATTTTCTTTTCAGTACCGGTGGCAATCTCTTCCAGGGTAAGTTTCACCCTGACCCTCAGGTTACTGCCTTTGTTTACCCGGCGGCCGCCTGAACGCCGGCCCCCGCCGAAGCCGAAGAAGTCTCCTCCGAAAATATCGCCGAACTGGGAGAAGATGTCTTCCATCGACATGCCGCCCCCGAACCCGGAAGCGCCGCCGCCGCCACCCAGTCCGGCATGACCGTACTGGTCGTAGCGTGCCTTTTTCTCAGGGTTGCTCAGTACCTCGTAGGCTTCAGCCGCCTCCTTGAAATGCTCCTCCGCCTCCTTGTTGCCAGGGTTCTTGTCGGGATGGTACTTCAGAGCCATCTGCCGGTAGGCCTTCTTGATCTCTTCAGCAGTTGCGTTCTTGCTGACTCCCAGTATTTCGTAATAATCGCGCTTTGTCACCGGGTTGTTTTTATTGACCTACTACAACTTTGGAGAACCGGATCACCTTGTCTTTGTATAGGTATCCTTTCTGTATCTCGTCCACCACCTTGCCTTTCATCTCCTCTCCGGCAGCTATGCTGGTGACGGCTTCATGGAAATCGGTATCGAAATCGTTGCCTTTAGCCTCTATGCCCGAGAGTCCCTTTTGTTCCAGAAGAGAAGTCAGCTTCTGGCTGATCAGCGTAACTCCTTCTTTAACAGCACCTATGTCTTGTGCATCATTCATCGACTGGAGGGCACGGCTGAAATCATCCAATACCGGAAGCAGTTGTGTGACCAGGTCCTCTGATGCATAGTTCAGTAAATCTGACTTTTCTTTGTTCGTTCTTTTACGGTAATTGTCGAACTCCGCAAAGAGACGAAGGTACTGGTCTTTGGCCTCGGCAAGTTTCTGTTGGAGGACCTCTTCCTCAGTTTCTTTTCTGAACTTCAGTTTTTTCGACTTCTTACCCTGCCCGGCCGGCGATGTACCGGCCTCTTTGTCTGATGGATTCTCTTGCTTGATTGCCTCTTCTTCCATGTTGTTTCATTATTGATGATGTCTTTCTCCGGCCTTCAGAAATGCCGGGACTAACCACCAATCAAAAATGTTGCCATGTCCCGGAAAGGACATAATGGCAGAGAACCGGGAAAGCCGGCCTAGTTCTTTGTCAGCTTTTCAATCTGGTACTGCAGGTCGATACCCCTGAGATTCTTGGCAACAATGATGCCTTTGGCATCAATCAGGAAATTGGTCGGAATCGAGTTGACTCCGTATGTTTTGGCCGCAGCATTCTGCCAGTATTGCAAGTCGCTGACGTGGTTGGGCCAGTCGAGCCTGTCGTCCTTAATAGCCTTGATCCAGGCATCTTTGTTCTTATCGAGGGAGACACTAAAGATCTCAAGACCTTTGGCATCTTTGAACTTCCTGTCTTTGTATTTATTGAATGCCTCTACAACATTGGGATTTTCCCTGCGGCAGGGTCCGCACCAGGAAGCCCAGAAATCGATGAGGACTACCTTACCTTTGAGGGAAGAGAGTTTGAGTGTTTTCCCATTGACATCCTGCATCACGATCTCAGGAGCAATATTTCCGATGTTGGTCCCGATCGCCGGATTCTGTGACTTAGCATCCGGGCCATTGAGGATGAAGACTAGAGGTAAAAGAATGTAGATCAGTGTTATCCACGCTTTGGTTTTCATATACATCAATATTTACAGGTGATTAATGGAGTCAGGTTCTTACAATTTCCGCGCCAAGATTTCTCAGACGTTGGTCAATAAACTGGTATCCCCTGTCAATTTGGTCGATGTTGTCGATGATGGACTTCCCTTTGGCCGACAGGGCGGCGATCAGCAGGGAGACCCCGGCCCTAATGTCGGGTGATGACATACGGATGCCACGCAGGGGATGTTGGCGGTCGAGGCCGATGACGGTGGCACGGTGCGGGTCGCAAAGGATAATCTGGGCACCCATGTCGATCAGCTTATCCACAAAAAAGAGCCTGCTTTCAAACATCTTCTGGTGGATGAGTACACTTCCTTTGGCCTGGGTGGCCACCACCAGGGCAATGCTGATCAGGTCGGGGGTGAAGCCGGGCCAGGGAGCGTCGGAAATGGTCATGATAGACCCGTCCATAAATGTCTCCACTTCATAATGTTCCTGCTCGGGCACCCTCAGGTCGTCGCCCTCTTGGATGATCTGTATGCCAAGCCTCCGGAAAACATCAGGAATGATGCCCAGATGCGGGTACTGCACATTTTTGATGGTGATCTCCGACTGGGTCATGGCAGCTAGGCCAATGAAACTTCCGATCTCGATCATATCGGGCAGCAGGGTATGTTCGCAACCCTTGAGTTCTGAAACCCCGCGGATGGTCAGCAGGTTGGAGCCAATCCCCTCGATGCGGGCACCCATACGGACCAGCATCTGGCAAAGCTGCACCAGGTAAGGTTCGCAGGCAGCATTAAAAATAGTGGTGGTGCCCTGCGCCATCACGGCGGCCATAAGAATGTTGGCGGTACCGGTCACGGAGGCTTCATCCAGCAGCATATAAGCGCCCTGCAGTTTTTCTCCTGATACCCTGAAAAGGTTGTTATCTACCACACTGAAAGTGGCACCGAGTTTCTGCATCCCGATGAAATGCGTATCCAAACGCCGGCGTCCGATCTTGTCACCGCCGGGCTGGGGGATGTATGCCTCTTTGAAACGTGCCAGCAGCGGTCCCATGATCATCACCGAGCCCCTTAAGGAACCGGCTTTTTTCCTGAACTCGGGAGTCTTAAGATAGGCCATGTCGAGGTCGGAGGCCTGGAAACTGAAGGAGCCGGGCCCTCTTTTATCTACCCTCACGCCCATGGCGGCAAGGAGTTCAATAAGTTTATTAACATCCTGAATATCAGGAAGATTGTTCAAGAAAACCGGCTCGCTGGTCAGAAGTGTGGCACACAACACCTGAAGGGCCTCATTCTTGGCACCCTGGGGCATGATGTCGCCATGAAGTTTTTTCCCGCCGACGACTTCAAAGGATCTCATTTTTTCCTTCTTTTCAGGTTGTTGTCTTTTTGGCGGGGGAAGAATTTCTTCTTTTTATTTTGCCTGCCGAGCAATTCGTTCGTGTGCTGAAGACGGGCGTCTTCGCTGAGTTTCAGCCTGGAGTTCGACAACTCGTCCAGGTGTTCATAGATCACCTCATCGTTCACCGAGTCGCGGTTCCAGGTAAGGAAAGCCTTTTTCAGGTGGTTGGCGATGGAGTGAACCAGGGCATCCTTTTCAGGAGAATCCTCCATTTCGGCTACCTTCTGGATGATTTTCTCGATGTTCTTGCCGTAGTGGCCGTATCTGAATGACTTGGTGCCGTAGGAGACCTTCTCGGGTTTCACGATAAAGCTTTCGGGCGAGGGGGGAGGGAAGGGGCCGTCCACATCGAGCTTGAAGTCGGAGATGATATAGAGGTGGTCCCAAAGCTTCTGTTTATAGTCTACTGACTCTTTAACCAGGGGATTAAGCTGTGCCATGATGGTGATAATGGCTTTGGCGATTTTGGTGCGTCTTTCCCTGTCTTCGATAGAGAGCGCGTAATCGACCATTTTCTGGACATTCCGGCCGTATTCAGGGATGATGAGCGGCGGACGCCCGGTGTTATATTCCATTTCCATAAACAATAATTGAGGTGCAAAGATAATATTATTCGAGGATACGCAACCTTGCGAAGCGGAGCAACAACTGCTTGTTCCCATTCTCGTTGAAATGCACGGTAGCCTTGCAGTTGGGACCATTCCCCTCGAGAGCTACCACTTTTCCTTTCCCGAAACGCTGGTGTTCCACCAGGGTGCCTATGCTGATCATGCTGAGGTCGGTGTATTCCTCTTCCGCGGTCTTGGGTTTATTCTCGGTTGAAGGGTTGAGTTTGGTCAGCTTACGTCCGGCGGCCGGGTTGAGGCTCACTTTCTGGGTGGTCTCCAGGAAGGCAGGGTTGACCTCCTGAAGGAAACGGCTGGGGGCGCTCATGCTCAGGTTGCCCCAATGGTAGCGGTTCATGGCATACGCCAGGGTGAGTTTTTCCATGGCCCTGGTGATGGCCACATAGAAAAGACGGCGCTCCTCTTCCAACTCCGCACGGGTGTTGACCGACAGGTAGGAAGGGAAGAGGTTTTCTTCAAGCCCTACGATGTAGACATAAGGGAACTCCAACCCTTTGGCCGAGTGGATGGTCATCAGCGTCACCCGGTCCTTGTTTTCCTTATCCTGGTCAGAATCCAGGTCGGTGAGCAGGGAGACCTCGCTGAGAAAGGCATCCAGGGTCAAAAAGCCGATCTCGCCGGTTTCCTCGTCGAGAAGTTCCCCGTGGTTGACAGGGTGGTCGGAAAAGTCACGGATGGCGTTGAGGAGCTCTTCAATGTTCTGGAGCCGGCTGATCCCTTCCGGGGTCTGGTCCTCTTTCAGCTCTTTGAGGATGCCCGAAGAATAACCGATATGTTCAGCCAGATTGATGGCAGGGGTCACCGGAAGCTGGACCTGGTAGCTTTTTATTTTAGTGATGAAGTCGGAGATCTTGTTCACCGTATTGGAAGAGATGCCGTGGTTGTGGTTTCTCAGGTCGTTCATGACCTCCCACATGCTCAGGTTTCTCTGGGCCGCGGCTACCCTGATCTTTTCCAGGGTAGTGTCGCCGATGCCCCTGGAAGGGAAGTTGATGATACGCAGCAGGGCTTCCTGGTCATGGGGGTTGACCACCAGCCGGAAATAGGCGATCAGGTCTTTGATCTCTTTTCTTTTGTAAAAAGAGAGCCCGCCATAGATGCGATAGGGGATGTTCAGCTTGCGCAACGATTCCTCGAAGCTTCTCGACTGGGCATTGGTGCGGTATAAGATGGCGAAAGCACTGTTATCGAGCTGGTGGTTCATCTTGTGCTCGAAGATGGAATGGGCTACCAGCACCCCTTCTTCGCTGTCGGTGGCGGCTTTCAGGACAGAGATCAGCGGACCGCTGTCTTTCTCTGTCCATATCTTCTTGAATATCTGTTCTTTGTTGTTCTGGATGACGGCGTTGGCGGCCTCGACGATGGTTTTGGTGGAGCGGTAATTTTGTTCCAGTTTAAAGAGTTCGTGGTCGGGATAGTCTTTCTTGAAGTTGAAGATATTCTGGATGTTGGCGCCACGGAAGCCATAGATGCTCTGGGCGTCGTCGCCTACCACGCAGAGGTTCTCGTTCTTGGCGGCCAGCTTTTTCACAATCACATATTGCGAAAAGTTGGTGTCCTGGTACTCGTCGACCAGGATATATCTGAACCGCTGCTGGTACTTGAACAATACATCGGGGAAATCCCGAAGCAGCACGTTGGTGAAGTAGAGCAGGTCGTCGAAGTCCATGGAAGCCGCTTTGAACAGTCTTTTCTGGTAGATGGCGTAGATCTGTCCGGTCTGGGGTTTGTGAGAATACCGGTCGTAGGTCATCAGTTCCGCGTCATCCAGGTATTCTTCCGGTGAGATGAGGTTGGACTTGGCGATGGAGATCCGGTGTAGGACATAGGAGGGGTTGTAGGTTTTTATGTCCAGGTCGAGTTCTTTGATGATGGACTTGAGGAGGCTTTTGGAGTCGTCGGTATCGTAGATGGTGAAATTCTGGGGAAACCCGAGCAGGTGGCCTTCCACGCGGAGGATGCGGGCGAAATTGGAGTGGAAGGTACCCATCCATACGTTGCGGGCTTCTTCGTTGCCAAGCAGACGCAGTATCCTCTCTTTCATCTCGTTGGCAGCCTTGTTGGTAAAGGTCAGGGCGAGGATGTGGAAAGGTTCCACCCCCTGGCTGATGAGGTGGGCGACGCGGTAGGTCAGCACGCGGGTCTTGCCCGAGCCTGCCCCGGCGATCACCATTACGGGCCCGTCCATGTGCTCCACAGCAGCTCTTTGCTCCTTATTCAGTTCGTTCAGGAAATCAGTCATGGGAATTTTTCGAACTGCAAAGGTAAAGGAAATTCAGTTGTTCAGTGTACCAGTGTACCAATGAGTGAACATTAACGAACAGATACACTGGTAAACTGGTTCTCCATAAAAAAATTCTATCGATTTATTTGCAGAATAAAAAATGATTCTTACCTTTGCAGCCCCAAAAAAGGCAGAAAAACGAATAAGTCAACTGCCTGATTGAGGCAGGATTGAAAGCCTGAAACGTATTAGGAACCTGATAAAGTGAGACAGCTAAAGGTTCAGGGCAAGGGGTAAAGTCGTTGGAAATGTGAGTGTTAGAACCCCCTGCCTGTTGTCTTGCCCTCCCTCACTTTATCATTTTTCCAAGTACTTACGAGCATCAAACCTGGAGTTGAAATCATTCAGCAACACAATACGTATTTGTATGCCAACCATTCAACAGTTAGTTCGCAAAGGAAGGAAAAAACTGGAAGACAAAAGTAAAGCGCCTGCACTGGACTCCTGTCCGCAACGCAGAGGGGTTTGCGTGAGGGTGTACACCACCACTCCCAAAAAGCCCAACTCCGCCATGCGTAAGGTCGCCAGGGTAAGGCTCACCAACCAGAAAGAGGTGAATGCTTACATCCCGGGTGAAGGCCACAACCTGCAGGAACACTCCATCGTGATGATCAGGGGCGGCAGGGTCAAGGACCTGCCCGGTGTAAGATACCATATTATACGTGGTGCCCTCGATACCTCCGGCGTAGAAGGCCGTAACCAGAGAAGATCCAAATACGGGACCAAGAGACCCAAGGCCAAAAAATAATCAAGTACCCCGATAAAATCATCCTATCATGAGGAAAGCGAAACCAAGAAAACGCATCACTTTTCCCGATCCCAAGTTCAACGAAGTTCTGGTGACCAAGTTCATCAACAACTTGATGTTACAGGGGAAAAAGAATATGGCTGCCAAGGTTTTTTATGATGCCATCGACATCGTGACGGATAAATCCAAGGAAAACGGGCTCGAGATATGGAAAAAAGCCCTGGCTAACGTAACCCCTTCCGTTGAGGTCAGAAGCCGCAGGATCGGAGGTGCTACCTTCCAGATCCCTTCCGAAATCAGGCCCGGCAGAAAAAGCTCCATCGGGATGAAATCCCTGATCAACTACGCCAGGAAACGTCATGAAAAATCCATGGCCGGCAAGCTGGCAGCAGAGATCATGGCCGCCTACAAGGAAGAAGGTGCCGCCTTTAAAAGAAAAGAAGATACCCACCGTATGGCAGAAGCCAACAAGGCTTTCTCCCATTTCCGTTTCTAATCACACCAGACCGTAAGCAAAACATGTCCCTCCGGCTCCAACATACCAGAAACATTGGCATCATGGCGCACATTGACGCGGGTAAGACCACGACAACGGAGCGGATTTTGTATTATACCGGCATCAACTACAAGCTGGGTGAGGTCCATGATGGCACCGCTACCATGGATTATATGGTCCAGGAACAGGAAAGAGGGATCACCATCACCTCCGCCGCCACCACCGTGTTCTGGAAATACCAGAATGCCGACTACCGCGTCAACATCATCGATACCCCGGGGCATGTCGATTTCACCGTGGAGGTGGAACGCTCTCTAAGGGTACTCGACGGAGCCGTAGCACTGTTTTGTGCCGTCGGTGGCGTGGAACCTCAGACGGAAACGGTTTGGAAACAGGCCGACAAGTATAACGTCCCCAGGATCAGCTTCGTCAATAAAATGGACCGCACCGGGGCCGACTATTTCAACGTGATCGAACAGATCAGGGAGAAACTCGGCGCCAACCCCATCCCCCTCCAGATTCCCATCGGATCGGAAGAGATGTTCAGCGGGGTGATCGACCTGGTGAGCAACAAAGCATTGATCTGGGACGATGAGAACCTCGGTGCCACCTACCAGGTAGTGGATATTCCTTTAGATCACCTGGCCACCGCCACCGAATACCGCCTCAGGCTTATTGAAGGCGCCGCCGAAGAGAGCGATGAACTGCTTGAGAAATACCTCAACGACCCGGATTCCATCACCGAGGAAGACCTCAGGGCCATGATCCGCAAGGCTACCCTCGAACAGAGAATCACCCCGGTCATCTGCGGAGCCTCCTTCAAAAATAAAGGTGTTCAGCCCCTGCTGGATGCCATCATCGCCTATCTGCCCTGTCCTGAAGACATCCCCCCCGTTACCGGCCTCAACCCGTATACAGGTAAAGAAGAAGAAAGAGCCGCCTCCACCTCGGAGAAATTCGCTGCCCTGGCCTTCAAGATCACCACCGACTCCTACGTGGGCCGTATCGCCTTCTTCCGGGTGTATTCAGGAGTCCTGAAATCCGGAGAAATCCTGCTCAACACCACCACCGGGAAAAAAGAAAGGATCACCCGTCTCTTCCAGGTGCATGCGAACAAACACAACAATATTGACGAGATTCGTGCCGGTGACATCGGCGCTGCCGTCGGTTTTAAGGAGATTCGCACCGGAGATACCCTCTGCGACGAAAAACATCCCATACAACTCGAGTCTATCGTCTTCCCTGAACCCGTTATCAATGTAGCCATTGAGCCGAAAACCCAGGATGACATCGAGAAACTTTCTGTAGCCCTCAACCGGCTTACCGAAGAAGATCCCACCTTCACCGTCCGTTCGGATGAAGAAACCGGACAAACCCTCATCAGCGGCATGGGCGAACTTCACCTCGAAGTGCTCATCGACAGGCTGAAAAGAGAGTTCAAGATCGAATGCAACACCGGGATTCCCCAGGTTGCCTATAAAGAAGCCATTACCTCAAAGGTCACCCATCAAGAAGTATATAAGAAACAAACCGGCGGAAAAGGCAAATTTGCCGAGATCGTAGTGGAGATATCCCCGGCTGACAAAGGGGTGCACGGGCTTCAGTTTATCAATGAAATGAAAGGCAACTCCCTTCCCAAGGAGTTTGTCCCTTCCATACAAAAAGGTTTTACCTCGGCCATGAATAACGGCGTTCTGGCCGGTTTTGCCATGGAAAGCATGAAGGTGAGGCTGCTCGACGGATCCTACCACCCGGTGGATTCCGACAACCTTTCTTTCGAGATCGCTGCCCGCATGGCCTTCCGCACCGCCTGCCGCCAGGCCGGTCCCGTACTCCTGGAACCGGTGATGAGGCTGGATGTATACACCCCCGAACAATATCTTGGCGACATCACCAGCGACCTCAACCGCAGAAGGTCCAACCTGGTCGCAATCAATCCCAGGATAGGCTATCAGACCATCAGGGCCACCGTGCCCCTGTCGGAAATGTTCGGCTATGTGACCGTGCTCAGAAGCATCACTTCAGGACGGGCCACTGAAAGCATGGAATTCTCTCACTATGAGATCGTTCCTGAAGAGATTACTGAAGAAATTATATACAGAGTCAAAGGATACGTTGAAAAGTATTAATTGCTAATTAAATAGTATATTAAGGTGAATCAAAGGATCAGAATAAAATTAAAATCGTACGATTTCAACCTGGTTGACAAATCGGCCGAGAAGATCGTGAAAACGGTGAAATCTACAGGAGCCGTGGTAAGTGGGCCCATTCCCCTGCCCACCAATAAAAAGATTTTCACGGTGAACCGTTCCACCTTTGTGAACAAGAAGTCAAGGGAACAGTTCCAGCTCTGCACCTACAAAAGGTTGCTGGATATATACAGTTCCACCTCCAAGACCATCGACGCACTGATGAAACTGGAGCTTCCGAGCGGGGTGGAGGTAGAGATCAAGGTTTGATGGTAAGAGGCTGATTTTCAATAAGAAATAAAAGTTAATAACATGTCAGGTCTAATTGGAAAAAAAATCGGAATGACCAGCGTCTATGATGAGGCGGGGAAGAATATCCCTGTTACCGTAATAGAAGCCGGTCCTTGTGTGGTGACGCAGATCCGGACGAAAGAAAAGGACGGGTATGATGCCATTCAGCTCTCCTTCGAAGAGCAGAAAGAAAAGCACACCAACAAAGCCATGAAAGGGCATTTTGTCAAAGCAGGTACCACGCCCAAAAAAGTATTGGCCGAGTTTACCCGTTTTGAATTGGGACATCAGAAGGATTACGGAGATGTTCTGACGGTCGACGTATTTATAGAAGGCGAGTATATTGATGTGGTTGGTATCTCCAAAGGAAAAGGCTTCCAGGGGGTTGTCCGCAGACATCATTTCCGCGGGGTGGGTGAGTCGACCCATGGTCAGCACAACAGGCTGAGAGCCCCCGGTTCGGTTGGTGCCTCTTCCTTTCCTTCCAGGGTGTTCCCGGGTATCAGGATGGCCGGAAGGATGGGTGGTGACAGGGTTAAAGTCATCAACCTGCAGGTGATCAAGCTGATCCCTGAGAAAAACCTGGTTTTGGTGAAAGGTGCCGTACCGGGAGCCAATGGATCCTATTTAATTCTTGAAAGATGGAGCTAGAAGTATATAATATCAACGGAGAGAAGACCAGCCGCACCGTTATCCTCGACGATGCCGTCTTCAACATTGATCCCAACGATCACGCCATTTACCTTGATGCCAAACAATTTATGGCCAATTCCCGCCAGGGGACCCATAAGACCAAGGAGAAATCAGAGGTAAGCGGTTCTACCCGCAAGATGAAAAGGCAGAAAGGAACCGGCGGAGCCAGGGCAGGAAGTGTTAAGAATCCTTTGTTCACCGGGGGTGCCAGGATCTTCGGACCCCAGCCCAGGTTGTACCATTTCAAACTAAACCGCAAGCTGAAAAAGCTGGCCCGCAAGTCAGCCCTCTCATACAAAGTCAAGGAAAACCAGATCCTGGTACTGGAGGACTTCACTTTTGAAGCTCCTAAGACCAAGAGCTACACTGCCTTGCTGAAGAATTTCGACCTCACGGGGAAAAAGACGCTGCTCGTGGTGGACCAGGTAGATGAAAATATTATGCTGTCATCAAGAAACCTGCAGAAAGCAAAGATCACCAGGGCCTGTGACCTGAATACCTACGATATTCTCAACTCCGGCCACCTGTTGCTGACAGAGAGCTCGGTGAAGGAAGTCGAAAAATTATGTCAATAAAGAAGATAACAATAGTCCGTAATCTCAAAAATCAATACCTATGAGCGTCATCCTGAAACCCATTATTACAGAGAAAATGACTAAGCAGGGTGAGAAGCTCAACCGTTACGGTTTCGTGGTTCGTAAGAGCGCCAATAAACTGCAGATCAAGAAAGAGGTTGAGACTCTCTACGGGGTAGAAGTGAAAGATGTCAATACCCTGAACTACTCGGGTAAGAGAAAGACCCGTTACACCCGCTCGGGTTATGTAAGTGGAAGAACACGTTCTTTGAAGAAGGCGATCATTACGCTGGTTGAAGGACAAACCATTGATTTCTATAGCAATATCTAAGTAAATGGCCTTAAAGAAATTCAAACCGACCACATCAAGTCAGCGCTTCAAGATAATCAGCGCCTTTGATGATATTACCACCTCAACGCCGGAAAAAAGTTTGCTGGCACCGAACAGAAAATCGGGAGGAAGGAATAACCAGGGAAAAATGACCATGCGCTATGTAGGGGGTGGTCACAAACAGATGTACCGCATCATTGATTTCAAAAGGGATAAGGATGGAGTTCCTGCCAGGGTGAAATCGATAGAGTACGACCCGGGCCGGACGGCCAGGATCGCTCTGCTGTCATACATGGATGGCGAGAAAAGGTATATCATCGCACCTCACGGGCTGAAGGTAGGCCAGGAGATCGTATCAGGAAAGGGAGTGGCACCGGAAATCGGCAATTCCTTGTACCTGAGCGAGATACCTTTTGGTACCATCATCCATAACATAGAGCTGCAACCCGGTCAGGGTGCCAAAATGGCACGCAGCGCAGGGTCTTATGCCCAGCTTATGTCGAGAGACGGAAAATTCGCCATCCTGAAACTGCCTTCCGGTGAGACCAGGATGATCCTCCAGGCTTGTAAAGCCACGGTAGGAATGGTTTCTAACCCCGACCACAACCTGGAGTCGAGCGGAAAAGCTGGACGCAGCCGCTGGATGGGTCGCAGGCCCAGGACCAGGGGTGTGGCCATGAACCCCGTCGACCATCCCATGGGCGGAGGCGAAGGAAGGGCCACCGGTGGTCATCCGCGCTCCCGTAAAGGTATGCCGGCCAAAGGTTATAAGACCCGTTCCAAGACCAAGTCTTCGAACAAATATATCATTGAAAAGAGAAAGAAATAATACCGTTTAAACGATAACAGCATGAGCCGTTCACTGAAAAAAGGACCTTATATCGAACTGAAACTGGAAAAGAAAGTGATTTCAGCCATCGATGCCAAGAAGAAGGTGGTTATTAAAACCTGGTCCAGGGCTTCCATGATCTCTCCGGACTTCGTCGGACAGACCATAGCCGTCCACAACGGAAACAAATTTATCCCGGTTTACATTACTGAGAACATGGTCGGGCATAAGCTCGGAGAGTTCGCTCCCACCCGTACTTTCAGAGGTCATTCCGGTTCAAAGAAAGAAGGTAAGAAATAATAAATATTTTGACAGATGGGATCCAGAAAGCATAATACTGCCGAGGCTATGAAGGAAGCAAAAAAGGATGTCTTTTTTGCTAAACTGAACAATGTTCCCACCTCCCCGAGGAAGATGAGGCTGGTAGCCAACCTGATCAGGGGCAATGATGTGGAAAAGGCCTTGAATATCCTGAAATTCAGCAAGAAAGAAGCTGCAGGCAGGGTTCATAAGTTGTTGTTGTCGGCTATCGCCAACTGGCAGGCCAAAAACGAAGGAGTGAGAATGGAAGACAGCAACCTCTTTATCAGAGAGATCTCCGTGGATGGAGGCAGGGTGATGAAACGAGTCCGTCCTGCTCCCCAGGGAAGAGCCTACCGCATAAAAAAACGTTCGAACCATGTGACCCTGGTGATCGACAGCCGTAACCGGGTCGAAGCAGAGGAAACCGAACAACCAACTGAAAATTAATTTATTCGTTTATCAAACAATAACCAACACTGAATGGGACAGAAAACAAATCCGATAGGTAACCGACTGGGAATCATCAAAGGATGGGATTCTAAATGGTATGGCGGAAGACGTTTTGAATCCAAGCTTGTGGAGGATGAAAAGATTCGCAAATATTTGAATGCCAGGCTTATGAAAGCCGGTATCAGCCGAATCATCATCGAAAGAACCCTGAAACTCATCACGGTGACCATCCATACGGCTCGTCCGGGCATCATCATTGGAAAAGGTGGTACCGAGGTAGACAAGCTGAAGGAAGAATTAAAGAAGATCACCAAGAAAGAGATTCAGATCAACATATCCGAGATCAAGAGGCCTGAGCTGGATGCCGTTATCGTGGCCAGCACTGTTGCCCGCCAGATCGAGGGCAGGATTTCCTACCGCCGTGCCATTAAGACTGCCATTGCTTCTGCCATGCGTATGCTGGCTGAAGGCATCAAGGTGAGCATCGCCGGACGACTGGGAGGTGCCGAAATGGCAAGGAACGAGACGTACAAAGAAGGCCGTATCCCCCTGCATACACTCAGGGCTGATATTGATTATGCCACTGCGGAGGCTCACACCAGCTACGGACGTATCGGAGTGAAGGTATGGATCTGTAAAGGAGAAATTTACGGAAAACATGACCTGAGCCCGGCTGCTGCTATTTCAAAAGAAAAAGTGGCTGCACCCAAGGCCAGGACCAGACCCCAGGGCAAACCCCGTCCCAGGAGATAATTAACCTATACTTGAATCATTAAAATCTTCTGATAATGTTACAGCCAAAGAAGACAAAACACAGGAAACAGCAGAAAGGCAAGATGAAGGGCAATGCCCAGAGAGGTCATGAGCTGGCATTTGGTTCCTTCGGGATCAAGACCATGGAAGAAGCATGGATCACCGGTCGCCAGATAGAAGCTGCCCGTCAGGCCGTTGCCCGTCACATGAAACGTGAAGGACAGATCTGGATCAGGATATTCCCCGATAAGCCGATTACCAAGAAGCCTGCCGAGGTACGTATGGGTAAAGGTAAGGGAGCTCCTGAAATGTTCGTTGCACCGGTTACCCCGGGCCGTATCCTGTTCGAAATTGACGGCGTACCCCTGGACATTGCTACGGAAGCCATGAGGCTCGCCGCACAGAAACTGCCCGTCATGTGCAAGTTTATCGTTAGAAGAGATTACGCATCCGAAACAAACTAAGTTCAAGATGAAAGCAGATGTGATCAGAGAACTCACCACCGGTGAGATCAAAGAAAGACTCGAGGAGGAAAAAAAGCAGCTCACCAAGCTGAAAATGAACCATGCGGTTTCTCCCCTCGAAAATCCCAAGAAAATTCAAGCCTACCGGAAGACGATCGCCAGGCTGATGACCGAACTTCATGCTCGTGCCAAGTCCCAGATCCCATCAACCGGTAAAAATTCATAATTGTTCACCCAATGGAAGCAACCAGAAACTTTAGGAAAGAGAAAATCGGTGTTGTGGTAAGCAACAAGATGAATAAATCTATCGTGGTCCTCGTCGAACGGAAAGTGATGCACACCAAGTACGGCAAATTCGTGAAGAAAACCACCCGTTTTACCGCCCATGATGAAAATAATGATTCCAATAACGGTGATATGGTCAGGATCGCTGAAACCCGGCCCCTGAGCAAGACCAAGTGTTGGAGATTAGTCGAAATCATTGAAAGAGCCAAATAGTTATGATACAGCAGGAATCCAGATTAGTTGTGGCTGATAACAGCGGTGCCAAGGAAGCACTCTGTATCAGGGTCCTGGGAGGTACCCGCAAGCGGTATGCCAGGGTCGGTGACAAGATCATCGTGTCGGTCAAAAATGCCCTTCCCGGTGGCAATGTTAAAAAAGGAGCAGTGGTAAAGGCTGTTGTCGTACGCACGAAAAAGGAAATTCGCCGTAACGACGGATCCTACATCCGTTTCGATGATAACGCCTGCGTGCTCCTGACTGCTGCTGAAGAACTCAGCGGTACCCGTATCTTCGGCCCTGTGGCCAGGGAACTGCGCGACAAGAAGTTTATGAAGATTATTTCACTGGCACCCGAAGTGCTGTAATAGATTACAAAAGAGCCATGCCAAGTAAACTCAATATCAAAAAAGGGGATATCGTAAAAGTGATTTCCGGCGACAGCAAAGGGGAACAGGGTAAAGTCCTGTTCGTCAACCCCGACAAAATGCAAGCTATCGTGGAGGGCGTGAACATGGTCACCAAACATGCCAAACCCAGCGCCAAAAGTCCTCAGGGAGGCATCCAGAAAAAGGAAGCCCCGGTGCATATCTCCAACCTCATGGTGGTCGATAACAGCGGCAAACCAACCCGCGTCGGACGGAAAATCGATCAGAAGACCAATAAATTAGTACGTTATTCAAAAAAATCAGGGGAGGTAATCAAGTAATGAAATACGTTCCGCGACTGAAAGAAAAATACGACAAGGAGATTGTCCCCGAATTGCAGAAGCAGTTCAATTACAAGAGTTCCATGGAAGTGCCCAGGTTGCTGAAAATCAGCCTTAACCAGGGTGTGGGTGCCGCTATTGCCGACAAAAAACTGATCGAGAACAGCCAGGCTGAACTCACCATGATCGCCGGCCAGAAAGCCGTAGCCACCAAATCCAGGAAAGACATCTCCAACTTCAAACTCCGCCGTGGCATGCCCGTTGGCGTAAGAGTCACCCTCAGGGGAGAGAAAATGTACGAATTCCTCGACAGGCTAATCTCCGTTGCCATCCCACGTATCCGTGACTTCAGGGGTATCAACGACAAGGGTTTTGACGGAAGAGGTAACTATACCCTCGGTATCACCGAGCAGATCATCTTCCCCGAAATCAATATCGACAAGGTTTCTAAGATCAACGGACTGGATATCACCATGGTCACTAATGCCAAATCGGACAAGGAAGCATTGTCATTGTTAAAAGAATTCGGATTACCGTTCAAAAAATAAACACTATGGCTAAGGAATCCATCAAAGCGAGAGAGCAGAAAAGACAAAGAATGGTGGCAAAATATGCTGCCAAACGGGCCGCACTGAAAGCTTCAGGCGACTACCTCGCCCTTCAAAAGCTGCCAAAGAATGCATCACCGGTGAGACTTCATAACCGCTGCAACATCGATGGCAGACCCAAAGGATATATCAGGCAGTTTGGTATTTCCCGTATCAATTTCAGGTTTATGGCCCTTCAGGGCCTTATCCCCGGAGTGAGAAAAGCCAGTTGGTAAGAGTAAGTTATTAATATTCAAATATATAGTATCTCCATGGTAACAGACCCTATTGCAGATTACTTGACCCGGATCAGGAATGCGGTCATGGCGAACCACCGGATCGTTGAAATTCCTGCCTCCAGGATGAAAAAGGAAATGACCAAGATCTTATTTGATCAGGGTTATATCCTGAACTACAAATTCGAAGACGGTGTATTTCCCCCGGTAATAAAAATTGCCCTGAAATATCATCCAGTGACCAAAATGTCGGCCATCACCCATTTGACCAGGGTTTCCAAACCCGGTTTGAGAAAATATGTGAATGTCGATCGTTTGCCCAGGGTCCTCAACGGTTTGGGTATCGCTATCCTCTCCACCTCACAGGGCGTGATGACCGATAAAGATGCCAGGACCAGGAATATCGGCGGTGAAGTTTTGTGTTATATCAGCTAAAGGAGGGATAGAAAATGTCACGTATCGGAAAATTACCCATTGCTTTACCTTCGGGAGTGCAGGTGAATGTGAGCTCTGACAACGAGATCACCGTAAAAGGTGCTCGGGGAGAGCTGAAGCAGTATATTGATCCTGCCATCCAGGTGGAAGTGGAGAATGGACAGATCATTCTCAAAAGGCAGTCGGACGAGAAAGACCATAAGGCCAAACACGGACTTTACAGGTCGCTGGTTGCCAACATGGTGAAAGGTGTATCAGAGGGATTTACCATCGTACAGGAACTGATTGGTGTCGGATATAAGGCCGTTGCCAACGGACAGTTGCTGGATCTTTCTCTGGGATATTCACATCACATTGTTTTTGAACTCGCTCCGGAGATCAAAGTGGAGACCACAGCCGAAAAAGGAAAGAACCCCACCATTATCCTCAAGGGTAATGACCGTCAGCTGTTGGGACAGGTTGCTGCGAAGATCCGTTCCCTCAGGCCGCCTGAACCATACAAAGGGAAAGGAATACGTTTCATGGGCGAAGAGATCAGGAAGAAAGCCGGAAAATCCGCTTCAGAAAAATAATAATGGTAAGAACAAGATAATCATTGATCTGATGGCTATTAAGAATCAAAAGGACTACAGAAGATACAGGATCAAACTGAGGATCCGCAAAGTCTTATCAGGGACTGCCGACAGGCCCCGGATGACCGTCTTTCGTAGCAATAAGCAAATTTATGTTCAGCTTATTGATGATCTGTCGGGAAAAACCCTGGTATCTGCATCTTCCAAGGTGAAATCCATCATGGAGAAAGATGTGAATAAGAGCGAGAAAGCCAAACTGGTAGGCGCCCTGGTAGCTGAAAGAGCACTGGAAGCCAACATCCAGGAAGTCATTTTCGACCGGAACGGATATCTGTACCATGGTAGGGTAAAAGCATTGGCCGACGCAGCCAGAGAAAAAGGATTAAAATTTTAAGACATGTCCAACGTAAATATCAGAAGAGTAAAATCCAGTGAGATCGAGTTCAAAGATAAGCTGGTGAGCATCCAGAGGGTGACCAAGGTCACTAAAGGGGGACGTACTTTCAGCTTTTCTGCCATCGTGGTGGTGGGAAACGAGAATGGTGTGGTAGGTTACGGCCTGGGTAAAGCCAAGGAAGTCACCGCCGCTATTGCCAAGGGCATTGACGATGCCAAGAAGAACCTGATCAAGGTGCCCATAATGAAAGGAACGATTCCTCACGATCAGCACGGTAAATACAGCGGTGCCCTGGTGTTCCTCAAACCGGCAGCTCCCGGAACCGGTGTCATTGCCGGTGGTGCTATGCGTGCTGTGCTCGAAAGCGTTGGAGTGAAAGACGTGCTGGCAAAATCAAAAGGCTCCTCCAACCCGCACAGCGTAGTGAAAGCTACCATCGACGCCCTGGCTCAGATGAGAGATGCTTACACCGTTGCCCAGGTCAGAGGTGTGGAGTTGAACAAAGTATTCAATGGTTAATAGGTTAATTCATTGATAATGAAAAAAATAAAAATTACTCAGGTAAGAAGTGGCATCGGACGGCCTTTACGTCAGAAACGTACCCTGGAAGCATTGGGCTTTAAAAAGATGCACCAGGTAATAGAAGTGGAAGCCACTCCCCAGATCATTGGTATGATCGAGAAGGTGAAACATTTGTTAACAGTACAGGAAATTGATTAACCCATACAAAACACGCTATAAAGATGGATTTAAGCAATCTTACACCTGCTAAAGGTTCGATAAAAAAGAACAAACGTGTTGGTAGAGGACAGGGTTCCGGCAGGGGAGGCACCTCCACCAGGGGTCACAAAGGAGCCAAACAACGCTCCGGATATAAGACCAAGTCCGGATTCGAAGGTGGCCAGATGCCGATTCAGAGACGGGTCCCCAAATTTGGATTCAAGAACCTGAACAGGGTTGAATATAAAGGTATTAACCTGGATGTACTCCAGTCGTTGTTCGACAAAAAAGGGATCGACTACTTCGATATGGAGGTATTCGTGGAACAGGGGCTTGCCTCTTCACGTGACCTAATCAAGGTATTGGGCAGAGGTGAACTGACAGCGAAGGTGGATGTAAAAGCCCATGGCTTCTCCGAAAAAGCTAAGAAAACTATTGAAACAGTTGGTGGAACAGCGGTAAAAATTTAATGCTGCATGAAAAGACTCATTGAAACCATTAGGAATATCTATAAGATAGAGGATCTCAGAAAGAGGATCCTTTATACCCTGGGTATTTTGCTGATCTACCGTCTGGGTTCATACATTGTACTGCCCGGCGTTGATCCCGGCCAGCTGAGTGCCTTGGAAGCACAGACCCAAAACAACGGACTGCTGGGCCTGCTGAACATGTTCTCGGGAGGAGCCTTCTCGAATGCCTCCATTTTCGCCTTGGGTATCATGCCCTATATCTCCGCTTCCATTGTGGTTCAACTTTTAGGGATGGCTATCCCTTATTTCCAGAAACTGCAGAAAGAAGGTGAAAGCGGAAGAAAAAAGATCAATCAGATCACCAGATACCTCACGGTCCTCATCCTTGTCTTCCAGTCACCTGGTTACATTGCTAACCTCGTGTCTCAGATGCCCTATGATGCTTTCGCTCCGTTCTCTCCCAACGAACCTCCCACCAAATTCTTCTGGATCTCCTCCGTGATCATGCTTACGGCGGGCTCCATGTTTATTATGTGGCTGGGTGAAAAAATTACCGATAAAGGGATAGGCAATGGTATCTCGCTCATCATTATGATCGGTATCATTGCGAGGTTGCCGTTTGCTCTGGCCGGAGAATTTGTTTCAAGAATGGAAGAAAAAGGCGGCGGCGGACTGGTTGTTTTCGTGGTCGAGATCGCTGCCCTCGTTGGCGTCATCGTCCTGAATATCCTCCTGGTACAGGGAACCCGAAAGGTTCCTGTTCAGTATGCAAAGAGAATTGTGGGAAACAAACAGTACGGCGGGGTGAGGCAGTACATTCCTCTGAAAGTGAATGCTGCCGGGGTTATGCCTATCATCTTTGCCCAGGCTATCATGTTCCTTCCCATGACCTTCGTTGGATTTACAAAGTCCCAGGCCCTTTCCGGTTTTATGGGCTCCCTGATGGACTACAACGGATTCTGGTATAATTTCATTTTTGCGATCCTGATCGTGGCCTTCACCTATTTTTATACTGCTATCACGGTGAATCCCAATCAGATGGCTGAAGATATGAAGAAAAACGGCGGATTTATCCCGGGAGTGAAACCGGGAAGAAAGACCGCTGAATTTATGGATAATATTTTGTCAAAGATAACCTTGCCCGGTTCACTGTTCCTTGCATTGGTCGCTATTATGCCGGCCATTATCAGGCACATCGGGGTCAACTCACAGTTTGCCCAGTTCTATGGGGGGACTTCTCTGCTGATCCTGGTGGGCGTGGTGCTCGATACCTTACAACAGATAGAGAGCCACCTGCTGATGAGGCATTATGACGGCCTGATGAAATCAGGAAGGATCAAGGGAAGGTCATCGATGGCTATGACCGGATAATTGAAGGCCTGATCATGCTTACAATTAAGAATGAACAGGAGATAGAGTTCATCCGGAACAGTTCTTTGCTTGTTGGAAAAACTCTGGCTGAGGTCGCCAGGCATATCAAACCGGGCATTAAAACCATTGCCCTGGACAAGATTGCCGAGAGCTTCATCCGGGATCACGGTGCACAACCGGGATTTAAAGGGTATCGCGGTTTTCCTGCCACCCTGTGCATCTCGGTGAACGAAGTGGTTGTTCACGGAATACCGGGAGAAAGAGAGATCAGGGAAGGAGATATCGTGTCGGTGGATTGTGGTGTGCTGATGAATGGTTATTATGGTGATTCTGCTTATACTTTTGGAGTGGGTGAGGTGAAAGAATCTTTGCTGAAACTCATGAAAGTGACCAGGGAATCATTGTATCAGGGCATCTCCAAGGCTGTTGCCGGCAACCACGTGGGAGATATTGGTCACCAGATCCAGACTTTCGTTGAAGCGTACGGATTTTCGGTGGTACGGGTGCTGGTGGGTCACGGATTGGGAAGAAACCTTCATGAAGAGCCCGAGGTGCCGAACTTCGGATCGAAAGGAGAAGGTATGATGCTCAGGGAAGGGATGGTCATCTGCATTGAGCCTATGATCAACTACGGAAAGAAAGGCGTGTTACAGGAAAATGATGGCTGGACCATCCGTACCAAAGACCGCCTCCCTTCAGCCCATTACGAACATGTGGTGTTGATCGGGAAAACCCAGCCGGAGATTTTATCGAGTTTTGAAGAAATTGAAGAAGTAATTCATCAACATAACTAGGATCATTTATGGCTAAGCAATTAGTCATCGAACAAGACGGAATCGTCAAAGAATCACTCGGAAACGCTATGTTCCGGGTCGAACTGGAGAATGGACATGTAATTATGGCCCATATCTCAGGCAAGATGAGGATGCACTACATCAAAATCCTGCCAGGCGATAAAGTCAAGGTGGAAATGTCACCCTATGATCTGACAAAAGGAAGGATTACCTTTAGGTATAAATAGTAATATAAATGTCATGAAAGTACGCGCATCTGTAAAGAAACGGACCCCCGACTGTAAAGTAGTCAGACGGAAAGGTAAAATTTTTGTGATTAACAAAAAGAACCCTAAATACAAACAAAGACAGGGTTAAACAATTGGTTTACAATTATTTAAAATAAACAATTATGGCCAGAATTGCAGGTATTGATTTACCAAGGCAAAAAAGAGGAGAAATTGGTTTAACTTACATCCATGGCATTGGAAGAAGCAGTGCCCGGACCATCCTCACGGGTGCAGGTGTTGATTTTGATAAGAAAGTCCAGGATTGGAATGATGATGAACTGACCAAGATCAGAAACATTATCAACGACCAGTTCAAAGTGGAAGGAGCATTGCGTTCCGAGGTCCAGATGAACATCAAACGTTTGATGGATATCGGATGCTATCGCGGCATCAGGCATCGTTCAGGCCTGCCATTACGCGGACAGTCGACAAAGAACAATGCGCGTACCCGTAAAGGAAGAAAGAAAACGGTTGCCAACAAAAAGAAAGCACCCAGCAAGGGTTAATCCTCGGCATTTTTATTTATTTAGCATTAGAAATCAAGAAGTTGATATATGGCTAAGACCACAAAAACATCAAAGAAGCGCGTCGTAAAGGTTGACCCTATCGGTCGTGCTTATATCATGGCATCCTTTAACAACATCATCATCACCCTTACCAATGAAGCCGGACAGGTCGTCGCCTGGTCATCCGCAGGTAAGATGGGATTCAAAGGATCCAAAAAGAACACTCCTTACGCAGCCCAGGTTGCCGCTACCGATTGTACCAAAGTGGCTTATGATTTGGGAATGAGAAAGGTAAGAGTATGTGTTAAAGGCCCGGGAGCCGGTCGTGAATCTGCTATCAGGACTATTCACACCTCCGGAATAGAGGTGGTGGAGATCACCGACGTCACCCCATTG
This sequence comes from uncultured Bacteroidales bacterium, assembly GCA_964605655.1. Taxonomy (GTDB): domain Bacteria; phylum Bacteroidota; class Bacteroidia; order Bacteroidales; family CAIXZF01; genus JAKLIX01. Next base: position 39,768 of record CAZSDK010000002.1, on the reverse strand, counting down.
CCCCACAATGGTTGCAGACCCCCGAAACGCAGAAGGGTATAATCCGGATGACTGGGTGAATCGTCCAAACAATATTAAGTAGAAAAAAACCAATAAACCTATGGCACGATATATCGGACCAAAAACCAAGATCGCACGTAAATTCAGGGAACCTATCTATGGTCCTGACCGCAGTTACGAGAAGAAAAATTATCCTCCCGGAATGCATGGCCAGACCAAACGCAGAAGAAAACAGTCGGAGTACGGTGTGCAGCTCATGGAGAAAATGAAAGCCAAGTATACTTACGGCATCCTGGAACGTCAGTTTAAAAACACTTTTGAAAGAGCTGCCCGCAAAAGCGGTGTTACCGGTACTATTCTGCTGCAGCTTATTGAAGCCCGCCTCGACAACGTGGTGTACCGCCTCGGGATCGCTCCCACACGCGCTGCAGCCCGTCAGCTCGTTTCCCACCGTCATATCACCGTGAACGGTCACCTGGTGAACGTACCTTCCTTTGAAGTGAAAATGGGGGATGTGATCGCTGTGAGGGAAAAATCCAAATCACTCGAAGTGATCGCCAACCACCTGCTTTCACGCTCCGATAAGTACCCTTGGCTGGAATGGGACCAGGAAAAGATGTGCGGCACCTTCATCAAATATCCAGAAAGAGAAGAGATCCCGGAGAATATCAAAGAACAGCTCATCGTCGAGTTGTACTCCAAGTAATAATGAACTGATTACCAACAAAATAAGGGTAAATACAATGGCAATATTAGCATTCCAGAAACCCGACAAGGTCATCATGTTAGAGTCGGATGCATTCAAAGGCACCTTTGAATTTCGTCCCCTTGAACCCGGTTTTGGCGTCACCATCGGCAATGCCTTACGCAGGATATTGCTGTCGTCGTTAGAAGGGTATGCCATCACTTCCATCCACATCGAAGGTGTGGACCAGGAATTTTCCTCCATCAAAGGAGTGATGGAAGATGTGGCCGAGATCATTCTCAATCTGAAACAGATCCGTTTTAAACGGCAGCTCGATACCGAAACCAGTGAAAAAGCACATGTGGTCATCGGCCAGCAGGATGTGTTCACCGCCGGCGACATCAATAAATATCTGTCGGTCTTCCAGGTGTTGAACCCTGAACTGCTGATCTGCCACATGGACCCCTCCACCAAATTGTCGATGGAAATCACCATTGATAAAGGAAGAGGTTATGTGCCGGCCGAGGAGAACAAAACCCTGAACCCTCCCATTGGGACCATTTTTATCGATTCTATCCATACCCCGATCAAAAATGTCCAGTATACCATCGAGAATTTCAGGGTGGAGCAAAAGACCGACTATGAAAAACTCTTGCTGGAGGTGCTTACCGATGGTTCCATCAATCCTAAGGATGCCCTGAAGGAAGCAGCCAAGATCCTTATCCATCACTTTATGCTTTTCTCTGATGAAAAGATTAAGCTGGATGTGGAAGAAAAGACAGTCACTGAGGAATTTGATGAGACCTCGCTGCATATTCGTCAGCTTCTGAAAACCAAGCTGGTAGACCTGGACCTCTCGGTCAGGGCGTTAAACTGCCTGAAGGCTGCCGACGTCGAAACCCTGGGAGACCTGGTCGCTTATAATAAAAATGATCTGCTGAAATTCAGGAACTTCGGGAAGAAGTCACTCACTGAGCTGGAAGAGCTCGTGAAATCAAAAGGACTGGAATTCGGCATGAATGTAACCAAGTATAAATTAGACAAGGAATAGTTGCAATGAGACATCGTAATAGTATTAACCATCTCGGAAGAAAGAGCGCGCACAGGGAGGCTATGCTGGCCAATATGGCGACTTCGCTCATCAAGTACAAGAGAATCACCACCACCCTGGCCAAAGCCAAGGTGCTCAGGTCCTACATTGAGCCCCTGATCACCCGTTCCAAGGAGGACACCACTCACAACAGGAGGACTGTGTTCAGTTATCTTCAGGATAAGGAGGCCGTGACCGAACTGTTCCGGAATATCTCTCAGAAGATCGTCGACAGGCCGGGCGGTTATACCCGTATCCTGAAAACCGGCAGCAGGGCAGGGGATAACGCTGAAATGTGTTTCATTGAACTGGTTGACTACAACGAAACCTATGGCAAAGATGTAAAGGCTGGTGATAAAGCCAAAACCCGCCGTAGCCGTGGTAAGAAGAAAACCGAAGACACTGTTTCTGCTCCCGTGAAGGAAAAAACCAAAGCAGCTGCTGTGGCGGAAAAAGTTGAGGAACCTGTTGTTGCTGAACCTGCTGAAACAGTTGAGATTGAAGAGACTGTTGCCGAAGTGGCCCCGGTTGTGGAAGAGACTCCGGAGGTTGTGGCTGAAGTGGAGACCGCTGCCGAAGAGGTTCAGGAAACCGTGGCAGAGGTGGCTGAAGAACCCGTTGCCGAAGCTGAACCCCCCGCTGAACCTGAGGAAACAAAGGAAGTTTAGCATTTCTATTGGAGAATGCACGAAGGCTGTTTTCATTCGAAGACAGCCTTTTTCTTTTAATGACACTACAATTGATCCTCATTCAACTGTTGCAACTATAGTAATCATCTTACCACTTGATCTCATAACAAGAGAGACTTAGATTGATTGTGTGATTATTATTGACTTGCCATCTGCCAAAAACATCTTACTTTTGTGGGTGGAAGTATGGCCTTGAGGCTGAATGAACTTCTTGATTACCAATACACAGATACTACTAATCTAACACTGAAAAATGAGCACAATCCTTAACCTTCATGCCAGGCAGATCCTGGATTCCAGAGGCAATCCCACCATAGAAGTGGATGTTTACACCGATTCCGGAACCGTTGGGAGAGCGGCAATCCCTTCAGGAGCTTCCACCGGAGTTCATGAAGCCGTTGAACTGCGCGACGGTGATAAGTCGGTCTACCTTGGCAAAAGCGTGCAAAAAGCCATTCATAATGTCAATAAAGTCCTGGGCGAGGAACTCAGGGGATTCTATATCACCGACCAGACCGACATCGACAAAAGGATGATCGAACTCGACGGCACTCCCAACAAGGGAAACCTCGGTGCCAATGCCATTCTCGGCGTGTCGCTCGCTGTGGCCCATGCCGCTGCCCAGGAAACAGGTCAACCGCTCTACCGATACATTGGCGGGGTGAATGCCAACCTGTTGCCTATCCCGATGATGAATATCCTGAACGGGGGATCACATGCAGATAATAGCATTGACTTCCAGGAATTTATGATCATGCCGGTGGGGGCTTCCTCTTTTACGGATGCTATCCGTATGGGTGCTGAGGTGTTCCATCATCTGAAATCGGTACTGAAAAAGGCCGGATATTCCACCAATGTCGGTGACGAAGGAGGGTTTGCCCCCAACCTGAAATCGAATGAAGAAGCCATCCAGGTGATTCTTCAGGCTATTGAAAAAGCCGGTTATAAAGCCGGAGAAGATATCTGTCTTGCCCTCGACCCCGCATCTTCTGAATACTTCCTTCCTGAAGAGAACGTTTACCATCTGCACAAATCTACGGGCGATAAGCTTACCCCTGCACAGATGGTCGACTACTGGGCAGGCTGGGTCGACAAATACCCCATCCTTTCCATCGAAGATGGCATGGCTGAAGATGACTGGGACGGATGGAAGCTCATGACGGATAAACTGGGCCGCCGCATTCAGATTGTCGGGGATGACCTTTTTGTCACGAACACCTCACGCCTGCAGGAAGGCATCAACAAAGGTGTGGCCAATTCCGTCCTCATCAAGGTAAATCAGATCGGAAGCCTCACCGAGACCATTGAAGCGGTCAGCATGGCATACAGAAATGCATATACAGCAGTGATCAGCCATCGGTCGGGAGAGACGGAAGACACGACCATTGCCGACCTGGCGGTAGCCCTCAATACAGGCATGATCAAGACCGGGTCAGCCTGCAGATCGGAACGTATTGCCAAGTACAACCAGCTGCTTCGCATTGAAGAAGGCCTGGGCGAGTCTGCCAGGTACCTGGGTAAGGATTTCCGGTATTACAAAAAGTAGAACAGGCAGCCGGTTCGAATCACTGCCTGACCCTTATTATCTAACCTTAAAAGAAAATCCATGAAGAATTATTTCCATGTGATCAAGATAGCCATGGTCAGCCTGATCACCGTGTTGGCGTTTGAAAGAAGCTCCTATGCCCAGGAATGTACGAGCTATGTTCCTGTGAAACCCGGCGCAGAAATGGAGATCACTCATTATACGGCTGCCGATAAAGTAGTGAGTACCACGCAGATGAAAATACTTTCCAAGACCCCTGCTGCAGGAGGGTTTACAGTGAAAGCCCACGTTAAAGGCTCCGGGGAAAACGGTAAGGCCATCGTCGACAAAGATGTGAATTTCAAATGCGTGAACGGAAACTTCATCTGGGATATCAACGAGGTTCTCGGGGGCCAGATCATGGACATGGGTGATGAATATTCGGTGAAAATGTCGGGGACCGATTACAAATTCCCGTCAAAACTTTTGGTCGGGCAAACCCTTGAGAATAGTGAGACCAATGTTTCTATTGAAAGTCAGGGCGTTGCCGTGATGAGTGTGGTCATGACCTTTAAAAACAGGAAGGTGGCTGCCAAAGAAAAAGTGACCACACCGGCAGGTACCTTTGATTGTTTCAAGATCACTTACGACTTGGAAATGAAGACCATGATGAATATCACCATCCATGGAATCGACTGGATCGCTGAAGGGGTGGGGATGGTAAAGACCCAGCAGTTCGATCAGAACAACAAACTCGACTCCTATTCGTTGTTAACCAGGTTTAAAGAGTAAAAGCATGATAAAAAAGGTCCTAGTAATAATCATAGGGTGTATAACACTGACCAGCATGGCCGGCGCCCAGGGGGTTGTGAAAACGTTTATCAGCGGAAAGCTGACCGGTGAACATCAGTATAAGGAAGTAAGCCTCAGGGCCGTGACCCGCGAGGTAAATATCCTGGCTACCAGTCCGATAGCCAAGGATGGGAGTTTTTCCCTGGAATTCCCTCTGGGAGAAACCAACATTTACCGGGTGTTTCTCGACGATAACAACTTCCTGGTTGTGATCCTCGCTCCTGGGGAAAAGGTCACCATGACCGCAAAAGCCGCCTCTCTGAATGACAAACCTGATATTAAGGGAAGTCCGGGAACCGAGCTCTACTGGAAATTCAACCTTGCCATGAACTTCTTCAATACCAAACTCGACAGTATTGGAGAAGCCTATAAACAGAACATGCAAACGGAAAAATCTGATAAGGTTTCCGAGGCATTGAGGAGCATGTACGATGTCTTTGACAAGGAAAAGAAGGCTGCCATCGAGAAGTTTATTACCAATAATCCCACCTCACTGGCTTGTATGATCTTCATCGACCAGTTGGATATTGATGAGTACTTCACTGTTTATGATCTTTATGACAAGAATGTATTTCCGGCTTATCCCAATAATATATATATCAAAGAATTTCATGGAAGGGTGGATGCAGCCAGGCGAATATCCATAGGCAGTCCTGCCCCTGAGATTTCTCTTCCTGATCCCAAAGGCCAGGTAAAAAGTCTTTCATCCTTAAAGGGAAAGATTGTACTGGTCGATTTCTGGGCTGCATGGTGCGGTCCCTGCCGTAAAGAAAACCCTCATGTGGTAGAGTTGTATCACAAATACCACGATAAAGGGTTTGAAGTATTTGGCGTTTCCCTTGACAGGGATTCCACTGCCTGGAAAAAAGCCATTAATGATGACGGACTGGTATGGACCCAGGTCAGCGACCTGAAATACTGGAAATCAGAACCTGCCAAAACATACGGGGTGTCAGCCATCCCCTTTACCGTTCTGGTCGACAAAGAGGGTGTCATCATTGGCAAAAAGCTCCGTGGTGAAGACCTTTCAGCCAAATTGCAGGAGCTATTCGGTTTTTGAGGGAGGACCCGGTTTTATAGAGATGAGTTCCACCTCAAAAACCAATGTGGATCCGGCAGGGATGGGGCCTACTTCACGGTCACCATATCCCAGGTCCGGAGGAATGACAAACTCGTATTTACTGCCTTCTTTCATCAGTTGGATTCCTTCAGTCCAGCCTTTGATAAGGTTGCCCAATGGGAAACTGACAGGTTCTCCTGGGTTGGTGGCATCGAAAACGGTACCATCGATCAGCATCCCTTTATAATATACGGTTACGGTATCTGTTACAACGGGAGAGTCGCCTGTGCCGGGCGTGATCACACGGTACTGAAGGCCATCGTCGAGCTTCACCACGCCGGGTTGTTTCCGGTTAGCCAACTGGAAAGAGTCCCCTTTGGCCTTGGTGGCTGAGGTCTTTGAATTTTTTTCTTCGTTCATTTTAGCTTTCATTTCCTGCTGGAAATTCTGAAGCACTTTTTCCACTTCCTCCTTGGTGAAGACCTGGTCATCCTGTTTGTAGGAGTTCTGTAATCCCTTGATGAAAATGTTCTCATTCAGTTCAATCTTACTCATACGCAAGCTCTTTCCGATATCCGCCCCAAGCACATACGACAGGGTGTCTTGCTTGTTTTTAAGTTTGGGCGCTTTCACTTTGTGCTTGTTATCCTGGGAGAACAGGACGGTGCTTGCCAACATCAGCAGCATTAACAAAAACAGGTTCTTTTTCATTCTGGTTGTTTTAAGAGATGCAAAGGTACACTAATTCCATGATTAGCCACGGAATTCTTTAGGAAGCGGGAACTCGTCAGCCGGAGTAATCTATTTACCAAGGATCCAGGAGATAATAGCCTCAGAATCGGGCTTTTCCCTGGGGGAGACTACCTTAATCAAGGCTCCGTCCTCATCAACCAGGTACTTTTGGAAATTCCATTTGACTTCATTGTCCTCCAACCCGTTCAGCACTTTTTTCGTAAGCCACTGGTAAACAGGATGCATGTCATCTCCCTTGACAGAGATTTTCGACATCATCTGGAACGTGACCCCGTAATTTTTCTGGCAGAATTCCAGGATCTCTTTGTCGGTCCCTGGTTCCTGCTCCATGAAATTATTGGCTGGGAAACCGATGATCGTAAAACGTGCCCCTCCATATTTCTGATAGAGGGCCTCCAGTTCTTTGTATTGAGGAGTCAGACCACACTTACTGGCGGTATTCACTACCATAACCTTCTTCCCCTTCAGCTCAGAAAAGTGGAAAGGTTTTCCATCGATGGTAGTGGCGGAAAGATCGTAGAATGACTGGGAATGAGCCAGTAAAACTGAGGAAATCAGGAGGAGGGTCAATATGATGTGTCTCATTAGTAGGTTTTTAAAATGTTTCTAATACGTTAATTATTCCAACAAAGGAATACTATAAAACACCCCCGGGGGTAATTTGTTCAAAAGGATGCAAGGGGAGAATTGAGTCAGCATGTTGAAAATGAGGATGGTGCATACGTAATATCCTCATCCGACAGGATTCCTGCATTCTGAAACCGGAGGAACAAACGTACCAGGGCCACCACATCGCGCTGGCAGTACTCAACGATCCTCATCAAATCATGATCGACCCAGTATACGCGGCCAACTTCGCTCCCGTCCAGATCCTGCTTTGGACTGGGGATTCCCAGCAAATGGACCAGGAGTTCGAGAGAAGTATAGTGTTTGTAGTCTCCAAATTTCCATAACTCCATGGTATCGAGATGATTCACCTCCCAGGGCTTTTTGCCGGCGGTATTCAGGATATCGGGAAGAGGCAGGCCCTGTACCAGCATCCTCCTGGCCAGGTATGGGAAATCAAACTCTTTTCCGTTGTGGGCGCACAAGAGATGCCTGTCGCCCGAGTGGTTCGTTTGGAGTTCATGAGCAAAGGCTTCCAAAAGGGGTTTTTCTTCGTGTCCGTAATATGAACGGACCACCAAGCCATTTTCACCGATTCTTCCGGTGGAAATACAGACCACTTTTCCAAACTCGGCATAGATGCCGGCTTTTTGGTAAGATTCCGAGGGGTCTTCTTCCACCAGGTTCCTGAGGACACGGGACTTTTTGCCCCATAAGGTTTGCCATTGGGGTGTAAGATTCTGGTAATCTGGGGCCAGAGAGACCGTCTCGATATCCAGGAAAAGGATATCGGTTAAACTCAGATGATGGGTCATAGTGCTAATATTTATCGATGCATGATTTTATCCTGATTGTTGTAATTTTATCATCCACACTCATTTTACTTATGGGAAGAATCCTTCGCTTTTTCTTTTTTCTTGCAGGTATCTGCCTGCTGACCTCCTGCAAAAAAGAGGAAGAACATGCTGTACCCGTGGTCAATTTTATTGAACCCGTTGAAAACCAGATTTATAATGTCTTTGATACCTTGCATGTCCGTGCCGAAGTATTATCTGATGATCCTTTGACCGGATTGCAGGTAACCCTTGTCAATCAACAGCTTACCCCTGTCCTTCCGATGTACCCCATCTCTCTGAATACTCCGCATTCAGGTCAGTGGGACATTGATCAGTCTATCCCTATAGATGCAATTTCTTTGGAAAGTGGAAAATATTATGTGTGTATTTCTGCATTCACTTCCTATACATCAAAGAATAAGTATCAGCCAATCAGTCTGGTAGCTGTAAAAAGGGTGCTTGAAAAAATTTTAGTACTGAGCCAGACAGGGGTGAATACTCTGACGCTTTACGATATTGATACCGCACTTCAGGTACATGCTATTCATACTTTCGGTACCGATTATGGCCATGTGTGTATGGATGCTCTGTCCAGGCAGCTTTATGTGGCCGGAAAGAACACCTCTAAGCTATGGGCTTATCATGTCGACAGAGATTCAGTCTGCTGGACCCTCCAGGGGGCGGGAACGCCGGGGAGGCCTTTTTATCAGGGTTTGAAGCTGGATCATTCCATGCTGTACGTTTCAACCTCCAACGGAAAATGCACAGGATACACGGTCTCAGGGTCCGTGGATTTTTACGTGGACCTGGGCTTCTCCCTGTATCCTGTTCAAAGTTGTCTTCAGGGTGGCAGGCTGGTGTTGCCGGTGGTTAAAGTCACGGGTGGCCAGAATTATATCAACCAGTATTATTATCCCAGCGGCGCTTACCAGGCCGGTTTGCAGACACTTTTCCGGAGCGTGGCATTGGAGCCTGTAGGTCAGTACCAGGTACTGGTGGCCGGAAATCTCGGGAGTCAGGGAACTTTACAATATTATGATGTACTGCAACAGCAAATTCATCCTGCTCTGTCTGCTTCTGTTGACAGTATCACCGGTTTGGTGGCTGCTGATGAAGAGAATTATCTCGTTGCCGGTCTTCAGCGCATCTGGTGGTTCCATGCTCCGGCGGAGACCATCATTGAGTTTCTTGATAATCTGGATATTAAGTACATAGATTATGATGTGACCGGAGACCGTCTCCTGGTGGCCGAACCGGGCTCTGTCAACATCTACCAGTTCCCTTCCTCTCAACTTCAGTTCTCTGTCAATATCCCGGGGACCGTCCAGGCCTGTCTTCCGCTTTATAACCGCTAAACCCAGGCCTCCTTCAGGCGGTATTTAAATTTCAGGTATTTTTGTACTACTGCATTATAAATCGAATACAAGATGTCGCTGGAACTGGTCACTACCGAAGACGGGTCTCATACTTTGTTTGTTCCTGAGCTGAAGGAACATTATCACAGCATTCATGGGGCTATTCAGGAATCGAAGCATATTTTTATCGGGAATGGATTTCTCTCCCTGTCCCCGGCCCTTTCAGAGGTCACCATCCTGGAAGTTGGATTTGGGACGGGTCTGAATACGCTGCTTACCTGCCAGGCTGCTGCCCAGCGGCAGGTAAAGGTGAGGTATGTCACAGCCGAGCCCGAGCCCGTGGACCAGGAGATGCTGGCACAGCTGAACTATCCCGGACTGGTAGGATCCTGCGACGAAAGGGTGTTGTTCTGGAAGATCCACCATACCCCATGGGATTTCCCTTACTATCTGAACGAGACCTTCATCCTTTTCAAGAACCAGGCAAAGATCCAGGACCTGATGCTGGGTGAGGAAAAGTTCGATCTTGTGTATTTTGATGCCTTCTCACCCGAAGTGCAGCCGGAGCTCTGGACCGCGGAAGTCTTTGATAAGATCTTTCTTTCCATGAAGAAACAGGGTATCCTGCTGACCTACTCAGCGAAAGGATCTGTAAAAAGGACGCTGAAGGAGGCTGGTTTCGAAGTAACCGGACTGCCGGGACCCGCCGGAAAGAGGGAGATCACCAGGGCCACCAGGCCCTAAACAATGTGGCCATGGTCGTCGTCAGGGTTTACGGAATATACATCAACCCCGCCGGGGAAGTGCTGGTGACAGATGAATACCAGTTAGGTACCTTCATGACCAAATTTCCGGGTGGAGGCATGGAGGAAGGGGAGGGTCCCCTCGATTGTCTTAAACGCGAGTTCCGTGAAGAGATGGGAAAGGATATCCGGGTATTGAGGCATTTCTATACCACTGATTTTTACCAGTCTACCTTCCTGCTGCCCGTACCCGGACAGCTGCTGAGCATCTATTACCTCGTCGACATACAAGATGCCCAAAGTCTTCCGGTAACCCTGATCAAATTTGATTTCCCTGCAGAAGAAGGGAGGCAAAGCTTCCGGCTTGTTCCATTGGAACTTCTCCGGCCGGACGACTTCACTTTTCCCATCGACAGGGTGGTCGCCGGGATGTTGACAGAAATTGATAACTCCCTGCACGAAAAAAATGCAGGTTATTGAAAATTGATTAAGTTGCACCTGAAAAAACAGGGGTGTTATGGATAAAAAATTTGCAATCGGAGTCGATATCGGTGGCAGCCATGTCACCAGCATGATGGTCAATCTTGAGACCCGGACCGTCATGGATGCGACCATGGCCAGGCAGGACGTTGACTGCCACGGGGATGCGGATGGGATCCTCTCGGCCTGGGCACAGGCTATACTCGATACCATGCAGCATACTGATATTGACCAGGTCAGGGGCATAGGCTTTGCCATGCCCGGCCCTTTTGATTATCCTTCGGGCATCGCCCGGTTTAAAGGTGTGAAGAAATTTGACAACCTGAATGGCGTGGATGTCAGGGGAGAAATGGAGAAACGACTGGTCCTTCCCCTGGGAATGCCGGTCCGTTTCATGAACGATGCGACTTGTTTTGCGGTAGGAGAAGCCTGGATGGGAGAAGCATCCGGATTTGAAAGGGTGGTCGCCATCACCCTTGGAACGGGTTTCGGTTCTTCCTTCATTTCTAACGGAGTCCCTGTCGAATCAGGCCCGGAAGTTCCACCCCAGGGTTGTGTCTATCACCTGCCATTCGGATCCTCCAACGCCGATGATAACTTTTCAACACGTTGGTTCCTTGGTAATTACAAGAAGAGGAAAGGAACAGACATTGCCGGGGTAAAAGAACTAGCAGAACAATATTCCAACGACCTGGTGGTGCAGGAACTCTTTCAGTGTTTCGGAAAAAACCTGGGGAACTTCCTCTCCCCCTGGCTGGCTCTTTTCCGCACCGACTGCCTGGTAATCGGTGGCAACATCTCCAAAAACTATTGCCTCTTTAAGGAACCATTCCGTAAAGCTTTGATCGACAATAACCTGAACGAACTCTCCGTATACATATCCACCCTGGGGGAACATTCAGCCATCGGTGGCAGCGCCCGCCTGAGCGATGATGTCTTCTACAGGCAGCTGGATATTACGGCTCTCAAATAATTCTTTACCCCCGCCTTGGATTCTGCCCGGATTCGCATCCACAACGCTTCTGAACATAACCTGAAGCATATCTCATTAGAACTGCCTCACTACCAGTTAATTGTTATAACAGGTGTCTCTGGTTCGGGGAAGTCTTCCCTTGCCTTCGATGTGATTGCCAGGGAAGGACAAAGGCGGTACCTGGAGACCTTTTCTTCCTTCTCCCGCCAGTTTATGGGAAAGCTTTCCCGGCCTCATGTGGAAAGTGTCGAAGGGCTGTTCCCTGTCATCACCCTGGGCCAGCGTACCACCAGCGCCGGCAGCAGATCTACCGTGGGCACCCTGAGTGAGCTGTACGACTGGCTCAGGCTGTTGTTTGCACGTCTGGGTCAGAGCCCCCATCCTGTTGTCATGAGCCGCAGCCTGTTTTCTTTCAACAGCCCCGAAGGGGCTTGTCCGGCCTGCCACGGGTTAGGACAAGAGGAAAGAATATCACTGGAAAAGCTGATCACCGACCCTACACTTTCCCTGCGCCAGGGAGTGCTCTCACCCAGCCTGCCGAACGGATATATCATGTATTCCCAGGTGACCCTGGAGGTGTTGAACCTCGTTTGCCAGGCACACGGGTTTGACATCGATATTCCCTGGAAAGACCTGACGGAGGAGCAGCAGAAGGTGGTGTTCTTCGGTTCCGACCGCATCAAGGTGCCTTTTGGTAAGCATCCCCTGGAAAACAGGCTGAAATGGACCGGTATCACCGCCAAGCCGAGGGAGGAGGATTACTACAGGGGCCTGGTAAACATCATGACCGACATCCTTCGCCGCGACCGTAACGATAACATCCTCCGGTATGCAGAGGCAGTCACCTGCAGTCAATGCCTGGGCCGGCGCCTGAGACCCGAAACCCTGGAGGTGACACTCCACGGGCAGTCTATCGCTGACCTGTCTTCCATGGACCTGGAGACGCTGAGGTCCTGGCTCCTGGAGCAGCCTTGGACCCCCGGTGAAAAGCCTGTCGCCGGCCCCGTGGTGCAGAAAATGAGCCGTCAGCTTGAGTACCTGATCCGGCTGGGGCTGGAGCACCTGACCCTGGACCGTCCCGCCGGGGAAGTCTCACCCGGAGACTCCCAGAGGATCAGGCTGGTCAACCTTCTCAATACCGAGCTGAGCCACGTGACTTATGTGTTCGATGAGCCTACCATAGGCCTCCATCCTTCGGAGAAAGAACCCCTTCTCCAGATTCTGCGAAACCTCGTCGAAAGGGGAAATACCGTCATCGTCGTAGAACATGATGAGACCACCATACGTTCGGTCGGCTGGATCGTCGATATGGGTCCGGGACCCGGTATTCACGGGGGAGAGATCCTTTATAACGGACCCTTTGCCGAATATATGACGGAGACCCGCCTGGGCGGGGTAAGCCCGACCTGGGACTGGCTTCATCGTGACCAGGTCAGCAAGGTTTCGAAAGATGCCAAAGAGGCCTCTGCCGCTTACCTGGAAATGAAAGACTGTTCGGCCCATAACCTGGACCACCTCGATGTGGCTTTCCGCCTGGCCTCAATCAACGTGGTCACCGGCGTCTCCGGATCGGGGAAATCCACCCTCGTCCATCATCTGCTGGAGAAGACCATCAGCGCCCGGCTCAGCGGTCACCCGGTACTCCCGGAAGGAGTAAGAGAAGTGTCCGGTCATGCCACCATCGACAAAATCATCCGGATAGACCAACAGCCCATCGGCCGCACCCCCCGAAGCAACCCGGCCACCTATACCGGCTGGGCCGACAAGCTCCGCGACCTCTTTGCAGGCCTGGAGTCATCAAAAACAGCCGGCTTCACCAGGACCAACTTTTCCTTCAATACCCCCGGGGGACGATGTGAGACCTGCCAGGGAGCCGGAAGCCTCCAGGTGGGCATGCACTTCCTCGGTAATGTGGATGTGCCCTGCCCCGATTGTGAAGGCAGACGTTTTCATGATGAGGTTCTGGAGATACATTATAAAGATAAAAATATCGCTGAGGTACTGGAACTTACAGTCGAACAGGCCCTTGCCTTCTTCACTGACCGCCCTGAACTGCTGAAACCCTTGCAGACCCTCAGCGAGATAGGGCTCGGCTACCTGGGCCTGGGCCAGGCATCCAGCACGTTGTCAGGCGGCGAAGCACAGCGCATCAGGCTCGCCAGGGAACTGCAGCAAAAAAGTACAGGCAAAACCCTCTACCTTCTCGACGGACCTACCACCGGGCTGCATACCGCCGACATCGAGAAAATGATCTCCGTCCTGCGAAAACTGTCAGACAAGGGGAACACCATCGTATGTGTCGAACAGGACGAGACCCTCCTCAGGAACGCCGACCGTATCATCCATCTCGGCCCCGGAAGCGGAAGAAACGGAGGCAAACTCATGTATCAGGGACCTTTTACGCCCGACATCTTCCCTGCCGTCACCTCAGTCGTCGAAACAGCCGGAGAACCAATACTCACGCTGCCTGCTGAGATCCTTCTCAAAGGAGTGACCACGCATCTTCTCAAGAATATTGATGTTCGCTTCCCTGCCGGTAAACTCACCGTCATTACCGGAGTATCAGGCAGCGGTAAGTCGTCTCTGGCCTTCGACACCCTCTATGCGGAAGCACAAAGCCGGTTCACCGAGAGCCTGTCGGCGTATGCCCGCAGCCTCATCCGCCAGTCGAACCCGGCCAGGGTGGAAGAAGTGAGCGGGCTGATGCCTGCCGTGGCCATCAACAGGAAATATTTCTCCTACTCATCCCGCTCAACGGTTGGTACCATGACCGGTATCTACGATCATTACCGCCTCTTATATTCCCGTTTGTCGACCCTCCGGGGCAGGCCGGTCTCCTCCAGCCATTTCTCCTTCAATCATCAGTCGGGGGCCTGCCCGGTATGCGAAGGACTCGGATACAGGATGAGTTGTGATCCCCTGAAGCTGATCACCAGGCCCGGAAGTTCCATTACAGACGGGGCCATGGCAGGTCATAAACAGGGTGCCTTTTACGGAGATCCTTACGGCCAGTATATGGCCACCCTTCGGGAGGTAGCCCGGAAGAAAAACCTGGACCTGGACCTGCCCTGGTCACAGCTCGATGAAGAGACCCAAAACCTGGTACTGTATGGTACCGGACCCGTCATCTGGGAAGTGGACTGGGAATTCAGGAACAAGACCCGCAGTGGCATCCATCATCTCTCCACTACCTGGGAAGGATTCTGTAACCTGGTGGACGAAGAGTACCAGCGTCGCCATCTCAACAAGAACACCCGCGAGGTGGAAAACCTCCTGTCGGAGCTGCTTTGCCCTTACTGTTCCGGTACCCGGCTGAAGCCGGAAGTTCTTGATATTCAATGCCAGAGGTATTCCATCGCGGAGCTTTCCGCACTCACTGTGGCAGACAACCTGCGATTTTTCTCGGGCAGGGAGCATTCATGGGACAGGCCGGAGGAGAAGGCTGTATTTGAGGAGATCGCCTTTCATGTGGAACCGGTGTTGAGGGTGGTGGACCAGCTGGGGCTGGGATATCTTTCGCTCGACCGTTCTTCCCGGACCCTGAGCGGGGGAGAAGGGCAGAGGATACGTCTGGCCGGTGCTTTTGCCACCAGCCTTTACGGGGTCACCTATGTGCTGGATGAACCCACCATCGGGCTGAGTGAAAAGGAGACCATCCCACTCATCGGGGCCATCAGGGAGCTGGTCGGTCGCGGCAACACCGCCGTGGTGGTGGAACACGACGATACCTTCATCCGCCAGGCCGACCACCTCATCGAGATGGGCCCTGGCGCAGGCCGGCAGGGAGGAGAGGTCATCGCCATCGGCACGCCGGATAAGTTTGAAAATCAGATGGATACGCCAACGGCACGCTATCTGCGCCGACCGCTGCAAGGACGCCCTGAAGGGCGTCCCGTGGTCCCCGCTTCCTTCGGCATCAGGGGCGCCTCGCTTCACAACCTGAAAGACCTGGATGTGGACTTTATCAGCGGCGGGATCATCGCCGTGACAGGCGTCTCCGGGAGCGGTAAGTCCACCCTGGTGCGGGAGGTGTTGTGGCGTTCTGCCGGACAGGCTGTGCCCCACGGATGCAGGGAGGTGTGGGGTTTATCGCAGTTCAAACGTATCCTTCTCGTCGACCAGAAACCCCTCAGCACCCATGCCCTCAGCACCCCGGCCACCCTCACCGGGATGATGGACGGCATCAGGGACCTTTTTGCCGCCACCGACGAAGCCCGCCGGCTGGGACTTAAAAAAGCCGCTTTCTCCTACCTGGGTAAA
The DNA here is from genome assembly GCA_964605655.1 of uncultured Bacteroidales bacterium. Taxonomy (GTDB): domain Bacteria; phylum Bacteroidota; class Bacteroidia; order Bacteroidales; family CAIXZF01; genus JAKLIX01. The sequence continues at coordinate 23,861 of CAZSDK010000002.1, read as the reverse complement.
GAAGGGAAATGCCCCGACTGTGGTGGTCACGGACAAAAAAGAACCTCCATGGATTTCATGGAAGACGTCTGGGTGAGCTGCGACACCTGCCAGGGCAGCCGCTATCAGCCGGTGGTGCTGCAGTGCCGCTGGAAAGGAATGACCATGGCCGATATTCTCGATATGACCATTGCCGAAGCCTTACCCCTGTTCAGTGAGGTGCCGTCGGTAGGGCCTGTACTCAGCCTGCTGGAGGAGACAGGCGTCTCGCACCTGAAGCTGGGACAGGCAGCCAACACCCTGTCGGGAGGAGAATCCCAGCGCCTTCACCTGGCTATGGAGCTGATCCACCGTACCGGAGGAGCCACTCTGTACCTCCTCGATGAGCCTACCACCGGGCTTCACTCCCACGACATCGAAAAACTCATGAAACTGTTCCACCGCCTGGCAGGCGAAGGGAATACCATCCTTTACATTGAACACCACAAGGCCCTGCTGGAGATGGCCGGCCAGCTCATCACCCTCGGCCCCGAAGGCGGCCCCCGCGGCGGCTACCTGATCCACCGGAAGATAAGATAAACTGGACTAAAAACACTACCTTTACATTCATTATCAATTATCAACTCTCAATTATCAATTATCAATTCCATCCCATGCCTTTACTACTCACCCGCCAGGACGTCATCTCCGTGTTGACCATGAAAGACTGCATGAAAGCCGTGGAAAGTGCTTTCCTCGAACTTGCCGGCGGCACCGCCGACATGCCCCTTCGTACCGCCATCAAACCTGAGGGAGGCGTCTCCCTCTATATGCCGGCCTTCCTCAAAGACAGCGGCGTGCTGGCCTGCAAGGTGGTGACCGTCTATAAAGACAACCCCGGCAGGCATCAGTTACCCACCACCATGGGGACGGTCTTACTACAGGACCCCGACACAGGAAAGGTCATCGCCATTATGGACGGAGGGTATCTCACCGCCGTGCGGACGGGTGCGGCCAGCGGCATCGCCACCCGGTACCTGGCAAGGGAGCAGGACGACCTGGTGGTGGGAATCTTTGGTGCCGGCGTGCAGGCTAAGATGCAGCTGTGGGCCGTGTGTGAAGCCAGGAAGATTTCCAAGGCCCTGGTCTATGACGTACGTAGAGAAGCTGCCGTGGAATTCTCCAGGGAGATGGCAGGCAAGCTCGACCTGATGGTGGCCGTGGCCGCTGCGCCGGAAGCCCTGCTCGAGGCGGACATCCTTTGTATGGCCACCTCCTCATCCACCCCTCTGTTCGATGGGAGCCTGGTCAGGCCCGGAACCCATATCAACGGCATCGGAAGCCATTCTCCCGGCGCCAGGGAGCTTGATACCACCCTGGTGAAACGTTCCCTCTTCGTGGGAGATTCACGCGAAGCCTGTTTTAAAGAGGCCGGTGACCTGATCATACCCCTGGAAGAAGGCGCCATCACCCCAGCTCATTTCCATGCCGAGCTCGGGGAGATCATCAAAGGGAGCAAGGCCGGCCGAACCTCCGGCCAGCAGATTACCCTGTTCAAGTCGAACGGTCTGGCCGTGCAGGATGCTGCCACCGCCAAGCTGGTGTATGAGAAAGCTATGGCGGAAGGAATCGGGACTCTGATGGAGTTATAGTGATGCAAAGTGAGCCACTTTGTTATTGAGTCGTTAAACAGTTAATTCAGTGCTTCTCCTGGTTATATTTTGATTTCAACTACCTGTGGCTAAACTTGAAAGGTTCCGGTATCATTTCTGAATATTTTCCCACAGGGACAAGTTTTGACCCTCTGAGGCCATTAATTTCGAACTGTGACTACCAAAGCTTTTTCCCCACTTGAGGATGCTATTACATAGGGCCCAACGCTTGTAACCAATAATGTAATTAACTGTATAACTGGGAACTACGAATAATTTGGTACAAAGAGAGAGGAGTCCTCTGGTTTTAGTATGGAAATTCTGAAAACGGGATCATGTTGAAAATAAAATAGTTATAGGATTATTTTATAAAAAACGTTAAATAAAATTTGGATATTTAAAAATTGATCGTACATTCCGCGAACTTAGGCTATTCATTTACTTGAAATGAATATGTTTCCTCCCCAGAGTCCGCTTCAACACTGGAGGAGGTAGTTTTTTTAATGAGACTCAGATTTTTTGAACGAAGTGAAAAAATTTAATTAGTCGAACAATCTCGCCAGAGGCGAGGCGAAGTTTGGGTCCGGGGCTTGCCCTGGAGTTCAGACATGTGATTATGAAAACAAACATTACCCTTCTGTTAAAATTAAAATGGAGGTTGTCCTTAGTTTTCATTATTTGCATGTTACAATTTGCATTTCCTCTTTACTCGCAACATAACTTAGTGAGAAACTGTAGCTTCGAGGAGCATACATATTGCCCATATATACAAAATCAGATCTACTTTGCCAAAGGTTGGTATAACCCCTGTAACGGAACTCCTGACTATTTTCACGAATGTTCCTATGGGATTTCTAATTTTTGGACACCTTACAACGCTGGAGGATACCAAGTACCTCGAAGTGGGGTTGCCCATGCTGGAATCTACTTGTTTGACGGACCAGAGAAGCGTGAATATATTGGTACAACACTTAACTCTGAATTGGAAGCCAAGCATTGGTACCGTCTTACCTTTTACGTAAATTTGGTCAATGGCAGCCGCTATGCCACCGACCTGCTCGGAGCCTGTGTGTTAAAAGATACCTGTATCTGCGATCATACCACCATTCCCATCCAGCACCTGCTGGAGTACACCCCCCAGGTGTGCAACCCCAGGGGCCGGGTGCTCTCCGACACCCTGGCCTGGATGGAGGTCTCAGGAACCTTCCGGGCTGAGGGAGGGGAGAAATATCTCATCATTGGCGACTTTTTCAAAGATGAGGACAATACCCTGGTACTGGTGGGAGACCCAAACCTCTACCCAATTTGTGGTTACTTTGTAGACGATGTTTCCCTGGTTGAGGTGGATTCGGTGAACCGCATTCCCGATACCCGCAGGGCCATTCGTACTCATGTATTGCCCAATCCTTCTTCAGATAATACCTGGTTGTACTTTTCGGAAGCGCTGCCGGGGGAGGCGGTATTCGAGCTGTTCAGCCTTACAGGCGGCTTGGTGCGGAAAGAGAGCATTCCTGCAGGGACCATAAGGTACGAGGTCCCCATGTCCGGTCTGGCCGGAGGATTATACGGGTACCGGATCAGTGGTCCGGGCTCTGTGTCCCAGAGCGGAAAACTGGTCATCAATACCGTCAAATGAAAAGAATGACCTTGGAACAACCTGCAGTTGATAAGGTCTTTCTTTTTCCCGCCTAGCATGCATCATCATGATCTTTGTTCTTCTTGGCACCTCCAAGGGACCGGCCATTCTTATGCACTTTTATTTTTTGTGAGATGGTATCGGAGGTTGGTTATTAACAAATGCATTTAGATATTAACAATTGGCGACATATGTTGGGATAATTGTTGGATTATGTCATAAAGATATGGTTCCCAAAGATCTTTACCATGACAAATCTGACCAACTTCAGGAAAATGAATTACCTGATTGAGTTGCTTCAAAAGGGTAATGCAGGAAATTCAAAGGACATCGCCAGGAGAATAACCGTTTCTGAACGTACCGTGAAAAGAAAATTGGCCGAATGCCGGGATTTGGGGTACGATGTCCAATTTGACCGGAAGTTGAAAAGTTATTACATAAAAGATTTAGATTGATTCCATTTTAGCAAAGGGACAGGTTTTGGCACGTCGATGAAAGTAGATTCGCTCCAAAATCAACATTATGCATTCAATTTTATCCCACAATAAGGCCTGTGGTAGCGCCCTTATTTTCCTGTTTGCATTAATAGTAATGCTTTCGACTTCCCGTCCTTTAAAAGCACAATCTACCTGCCAGACCGCTGTTCCCCTGGCGCTGGAGACCAGCTGTGTCCAAAATGAGAACCTCCACATGCAGGATTCTGTATTCTGGTTGCAGTTTGAGGCTGTTCATTCTGCTGTTTTCTTGTCAATAATGACGTCAGACTCCGCACCACATGGCAATATCTCAGGCATTCAGGTGTACGGAGATTCTTGTGAGAATTTGCAGTTTCTGTTGGTGGCCAACAATGAGCTTATCATCGACACCAATATTTTTCAGCCTGGTAATCAGTATTTTATTAAAATATCCGATTTTTCTGGCACCGGAGGATGGTTTGGACTGAAGCTATGTTCCTATGATCCTGATTGGGGTATTTGTGCTTTCGTACCCTCTACATTGGTAGATAAATGTTTGATCGAGACAGCCATTGGTAATACTCACCCAGACCCTAATGATAATATTCTCGCTGAGGCCTGTATAGGGGACACGATCCTATTCAGGGTCAACAACGCACTCTACAATAAAATTACTAACTATTATTATTCTAGTTCTCAGCATTACGAATTTGTCTTTTATAATTCCCTGATGAGCATGACATCATCTCCCCCCATTCCGTTCGTGCCTTGCAACAACTGGCCTGATCCTCAACAAACCTATGCAAGGATTTTTTTGCAATCCGGTTATTACAAAGTTTTCCTAAGGATATTTGAAAATTTTGGATTCCAGTTATTTTCTCATGGATATTACTGGATTCATATCCTGGACGGACCAGACGTATCTCCTTCTTCCAACAGCCCTGTATGTCTGGGAGATACCATTAAGTTTACGGTTATCAACAACAATATACCGGTTCTCTGGTCAGGTCCGGACAGTTTCAGCACGACCGAAGCCAACCCGTCCATTCCTGATTGTTCCTTTGCGAATGGAGGCTGGTATTATGTTTATACTGATGACGGGCATTGTCATAAGCTGGATTCTATTTTTGTTGATATTCAGGAACCAGTAGTCACTGCGGCCTCAAATTCACCGGTGTGTGAAGGGCAGCAAGTTCAGTTAACGGCATCATCCCTCCTCACGGGAACTTATTACTGGGCAGGGCCGGGCGGATTTCATTCTAACGCCCAGAATCCTTTGCTGATGAACGTTACGGAACAACAATCGGGTGTGTACTACCTCACCTTTACTTCTGAGGCCGGATGCCAGGCCTTCGATTCCGTGACCGTTGCTGTGCTGAATAACTACCTGGATGCGGAGATCACCGGTAACAACAATAATTGCGATTCGCTTGCCCATTATGAAATCGCCGGCGGGAATGCTCAATATTACTATTCCTGGTCGGTTGATTCAGCCTGGGCAGCACAATTTGTAGGCCCTTCATCCGGTGTCGGTGTTTCTTCGGTATGGATCCTCTGGTCCGGCAGCCCAGCCGGTTTTCCGGCCACGCTATCCGTAACCATGGAGTTTGGAGAGAACTGTGAAACGACCCTTCAAAAAACGGTGTTTCCCTGTTGCAGGAAAGAGTACGATGTTTTATGGTCGAATTTTAAATTATTGAACGACACTACTTTTTCCAATCTCATGATCCAGGTCAATGGTGACCTGCTTGTTGCAGCAAACATCATCATCCACGACAGCGACAATGTGCCCACAACCTTAAATATGGGACCTATGTCGAGGATCATCATCCTGCCGGGTTACAGCTTCACTATCACGGGAAATGTCATCATCCAGCAGTCATGTCAATATATGTGGGATGGGATCTATGTAAGCGATTCCGGCTGCACGCTCACCTGTACCGGCAGTACCTACAAGCCTGTCATCAGGGATGCCTGCAACGCTGTCGTCAGTAGGTACGGAGGACTGATGCACCTGATCGGTGCGAGATTTCTCTATAACTACATTTCCATTAAGATGACAGATTATTATAGTGGTGTCTGTCCGGGCTATGAGTATCCCTATCCCGGTTATATCAGCGGTTGTGAGTTTAATACCGTCGATACCGCTATCCTTCTGCCGTATAAGCCACACCTTGGAGTCCCATCGAACACAGGCATAGAACTGAACAGGGTGGACGGGGTCCTTATCGGGGGAATAGATCACTATCAGGGAAATTATTTCTCAAATCTTCTCTGTGGCATCAGATCAGTCAACAGCAGGACGGAAGTATACAGGAATTACTTCCTCAATATTCCTGTCAACAGCAAGTATGTCTATCCTCCAGAACATGCTGCGGTGTTTTCTGTTAAAAAACTCAGAGAGGCTTCCCCGTTTGTGCCGGATATCGTTGTGGGCGACTCCGACACCACCGGCAACGAGTTTCACCAGTCAAGCATGGGTGTATTTACGCAAAACCAGACATCCCTGGTCAGCTGGAACCAATTCTACAACACCTCCAACAGCATCTTCTGCCTCAATCCGAAGTACCCGGCCTGGATCCATCACAACACCATTGAAACTCAAAACCTGAGCTATGATATGACCGGAACGGGCATCCAGGTGAAAAGCGCCGATGATTATCATGCCCCGACAGAGCTGAACCTGTGGATCCATTCCAATATTATTTCCGGTATTCAGAACGGGATCTCCGTCATCAACCAACATGCGAAACCCAGTTCTTCGGAGATCAGTCACAACAGCATCCGGTTCATTCATGACCTGTCTTACGGTACCCGGCGTACCGGTATCAACGTGGAGAATTCTGACCGCTGCATCATAGAATATGATACGGTATACAGAGTGAACTCCAGCCTCAGTTCAGGTATGGTGGAGAACATCAGAGGTCTCAGGATATCAAGGACATACGGAGCCTGGGTGTTCGGTAATTCCTTCACCCACCTGGGTTCTGGAGTATTTACAAACGGGGAACTGTTCAACACCCAGTTTCCCTGCAACCAGTTTATTGATTCCTATCATGGGTTTTACTTCGGACCTTACACGGCCATGACCGACCAGGGTGTCCTGGGGCAGAAGAACACCCACAACGGCTTTTATGGGAACTGGACCGCCCCCCAATACAGACTTTCCACCGGCCCCGGTTTCTGGGCAGGCCCCCCGGTCAATTGGTATGTGACCAGTAATCCAAATGATGTGGATCATTTGTTGGACCCTAATTTGGGCTTTTATTTGCATCCTTGTTACCCTAACATTCTCAGCATACCGAACGGGTTGAACCACGATTGCGAGAGGGGCCCTTTTCTGCCTGGGGAATGCCTGGATACCACCGACCGGGAGTCATACTTTGGCCGGGTGCTGAGGAATGAAAATCAGTATGCCCTTCTCGAAGCTCAGTATCAGTGTTATGAGAAAGAGATGCTGTACCAGTGTTTTCTGAGAGATCCCTCCCTGCTCAGCCTGGGGGGGAGTGACGACGAGGCCTACCGTGACCTGTTTGACAGCCTTTCGCAGGAAGACCCCGGGCTCAGAGAAAAGATCGTCCGTTGTTTCCATGAGATGAAGATCGATTCCGCCTCGTTTTATTCCCAGCTTTTACATGTTTCGGACCAGTGGATGGCCAACCTGAGAACGGTGTACGAGGTGTACGGAAGGACCTGGGCAGTGGGAGATTATGCCTTGTCGACGGGTGACAGTGCCCTTTTGATGCAGATCAGCCTGATGACCCCGTACGAGGCCGGTGATGCTACTTACACAGCGCGCGTGATGCTGGGCATCGATCCCGAGTCGTATGGGACACCTTACAGGTTACAGACAGAAAAAGAGGGAGATACAGAGGTTTGCCTGGTACGGCTCTGGCCGAACCCTGCCAACGGCTCTATAGAGATGGAAGTCAGTTCCGTGCCCCGCGATCCCATTTTGATCCTCTTCCGCAATGTAACAGGCAGCCTGGTGGCTTCGTATAAACAAGATCCGGGGGAACTCAGGTTTTCCATCCAAACGGAAAGACTCCCGTCCGGCTTTTATGAGGTAGGGCTATGGTCGGGATCGAAACCGCTGGGGCATCATAAAATGGTGATTGTTCATTAAATAATGATAAAAAACACTTGACAAATTTTAAAAATATCGTATCTTGCACCATCATATACCGTTCATTTACAATAAAATGAACCCATTCCCTCCCCGGAACCTCGTTCGGGTGCCGGAGGAGGTATGTCAATTTATGAAAACAACAATTACGCTTTTATGGAAACAAAAAAACCGGGAATACGGTGTATTCTCATGGTATACATGCTCCTTCTCACACTTTCCCTTCACTCCCAGGATAACTTAGTAAAAAACTACAGCTTCGAAGACCATACCGATTGTCCTTATTCAAGAAACCAACTCCACTTTTCTGAAGGCTGGTATAACCCATGTAACGGAGGTACGGATTATTTCCACGCTTGTTCGTATGGACTGTCCAACTGGTGGACTCCATTCAATGTTGGGGGATATCAGGTCCCTCATACCGGGGTGGCCCATGCTGGCATTTACTTGTTTTACGGACCAGAGTACCGTGAATATATTGGTACTACCCTTTCGAATGAACTGCAGTCGGCACATTGGTACCATCTTACTTTCTATGTCAGCCTTGGAAACGGCAGCCGCTATGCCACCGACCTTCTCGGAGCCTGTGTGTTAAAAGATACCTGTATCTGCGATCATACGACCATCCCCATCCAACACCTGCTGGAGTACACCCCCCAGGTGTGCAACCCCAGGGGCCGGGTGCTCTCCGACACCCTGGCCTGGATGGAGGTCTCAGGAACCTTCCGGGCCGAGGGAGGGGAGAAATTTCTCATCATTGGCGACTTTTACCGGGATGAGGACAATACCCTGTTGCTTGTGGGGGATACAAACCAGTACCCCATTTGCTATTATTTTGTTGATGATGTTTCCCTGGTTGAGGTGGATTCAGTGAACCGCATTCCCGATATCCGAAGGGCCATCAAAACCAGTGTCTCACCCAATCCTTCTTCAGATCATACCTGGTTGTACTTTACGGAAGCGTTGCCGGGTGAGGCGGTATTCGAGCTGTTCAGCCTTACAGGCGACCTGGTGCGGAAAGAGATCATTCCTGCAGGGACCATAAGGTACGAGGTCCCCATGTCCGGCTTGGCCGGAGGATTATACGGGTACCGGGTCAATGGTCCGGGCTCTGTGTCCCAGAGCGGAAAACTGATCCTCAATTCTGGGAAATGAAAAAAGAAGCATGACCCTGATAAAAAATATACCCATTCGGCTTGTGGTGATGTGGCTGCTGGTTATGTCTGCCACAGGGGGCATGGCTCAGCATAACCTGGTAAAGAACTACAGCTTCGAAGACCATACCGCTTGTCCTTATACAAGAAACCAAATCCACTTTGCCAAAGGCTGGTACAACCCCTGTAACGGAGGTACCGATTATTTTCACGCCTGTTCTTACGGGTTGTCCAACTGGTGGACACCATACAACGCAGGGGGGTATCAGGTCCCTCACACTGGTGTTGCCCTTGCTGGTATTTACTTGTTTTATGGACCAGAATATCGTGAATATATTGGTTCCTCCCTCGTAATTGAACTGGAGGCTATGCATTGGTACCACCTGACTTTTTTCGTTAGTCTGGTCAATGGCAGCCGCTATGCCACCGACCTTCTCGGAGCCTGTGTGTTAAAGGATACCTGTATCTGCGATCATACCACCATCCCCATCCAGCACCTGCTGGAGTACACCCCCCAGGTTTGCAACCCCAAGGGCCGGGTGCTCTCCGACACCCTGGCCTGGATGGAAGTCTCAGGAACCTTCCGGGCTGAGGGAGGGGAGAAATTTCTCATCATTGGCGACTTTTACCGGGATGAAGATAATACCCTAGTAATGGTGGGAGACCCAAACCTCTACCCAATTTGTGGCTACTTGGTCGACGATGTTTCCCTGGTTGAGGTGGATTCGGTGAACCGCATTCCCGATACCCGAAGGGCCTTTCGTACTCATGTATCGCCCAATCCTTCTTCAGATCATACCTGGTTGTACTTTACGGAAGCGCTGCCAGGGGAGGCGGTATTCGAGCTGTTCAGCCTTACAGGCGGCCTGGTGCGGAAAGAGATCATTCCTGCAGGGACCCTGAAGTATGAGGTCCCTATGTCCGGTCTGGCCGGAGGATTATACGGGTACCGGATCAGTGGTCCGGGCTCTGTGTCCCAGAGCGGAAAACTGGTCATCAATTCTGGGAAATGAAAAAAGAAGCATGACCCTGATAAAAAATTTACCCATTCGGCTGGTGGTGATGTGGCTGCTGGTTATGTCTGCCACAGGGGGCATGGCTCAGCATAACTTAGTAAAGAACTACAGCTTCGAAGACCATACCGCTTGTCCTTATACAAGAAACCAACTCCACTTTGCCAAAGGCTGGTACAACCCCTGTAACGGAGGTACCGATTATTTTCACGCCTGTTCGTATGGATTGTCCAATTGGTGGACTCCTTACAATGTTGGTTCTTACCAGATTCCCAGAACTGGTGTTGCACAGACTGCGATGTACTTATTTTACGGACCTGAGTATCGTGAATATATTGGTACTACCCTTTCGGTTGAACTGCAGCCTGCACATTGGTACCGTCTTACTTTCTATGTCAGCCTTGGAAACGGCAGCCGTTATGCCACAGACCTTCTCGGAGCCTGTGTGTTAAAAGATACCTGTATCTGCGATCATACCACCATTCCCATCCAGCACCTGCTGGAGTACACCCCCCAGGTGTGCAACCCCAGGGGCCGGGTGCTCTCCGACACCCTGGCCTGGATGGAGGTCTCAGGAACCTTCCGGGCTGAGGGAGGGGAGAAATTTCTCATCATTGGCGACTTTTACCGGGATGAGGACAATACCCTGGTACTGGTGGGCGATCCAAATTTGTACCCCATTTGTTTTTATTTAGTGGATGATGTCTCCCTGGTTGAAGTGGATTCAGTGAACCGCATTCCCGATACCCGAAGGGCTATTCGTACTCATGTATCGCCCAATCCTTCTTCAGATCATACCTGGTTGTACTTTACGGAAGCCCTGCCGGGGGAGGCGGTATTCGAGCTGTTCAGCCTTACGGGCGGCCTGGTGCGGAAAGAGAGCGTACCTGCAGGGACCCTGAAGTATGAGGTTCCTATGTCCGGTCTGGCCGGAGGATTATACGGGTACCGGGTCAATGGTCCGGGCTCTGTGTCCCAGAGCGGAAAACTGATCCTCAATTCTGGGAAATGAAAAAAGAAGCATGACCCTGATAAAAAATATACCCATTCGGTTGGTGGTGATGTGGCTGCTGGTTATGTCTGCCACGGGGGGCATGGCTCAGCATAACTTAGTAAAAAACTACAGCTTCGAAGACCATACCGCTTGTCCTTATACAAGAGACCAGCTCCACTTTTCTGAAGGCTGGTATAACCCATGTAACGGAGGTACGGATTATTTCCACGCCTGCTCTTACGGGTTGTCCAACTGGTGGACACCATACAACGCAGGGGGGTATCAGGTCCCTCACACTGGTGTTGCCCTTGCTGGTATATACTTATTTGCTGGACCGGAGTATCGGGAATATATTGGTTCCTCCCTTGTAGCTGAACTGGAGGCTACCCATTGGTACCACCTTACTTTTTTTGTTAGTCTGGTCAACGGCAGCCGCTATGCCACCGACCTGCTCGGAGCCTGTGTGTTAAAAGATACCTGTATCTGCGATCATACCACCATTCCCATCCAGCACCTGCTGGAGTACACCCCCCAGGTGTGCAACCCCAGGGGCCGGGTGCTCTCCGACACCCTGGCCTGGATGGAGGTCTCAGGAACCTTCCGGGCCGAGGGAGGGGAGAAATATCTCATCATTGGCGACTTTTTTAAAGATGAGGACAATACCCTGGTACTGGTGGGAGACCCAAACCTCTACCCAATTTGTGGCTACTTGGTCGACGATGTTTCCCTGGTTGAGGTGGATTCGGTGAACCGGGTCCCGGATACCTTCCGGTCCATCCGAACTCAGGTGTCTCCCAACCCTTCCTCTGGTCACACCTGGTTGTACTTTTCGAAAGCGCTGCCGGAAGAGGCTGTCATTGAATTATTCAGTGTTACGGGAGCCCTGGTGGGCAGGGAGACCATCCCCGCCGGTGTGATGCGCTTTGAACTATCCCTCAACGGACTTTCCGCCGGCTTGTATGCATACAGGGTAAACGCAACCCAAGGTGTTCACCTCAGCGGAAAGATCATGGTGCCATAGAACATGAGCACCTTTTACTTCTTACTCTTACTTCTTAATCAGTGCCTGATCAGGAACTCGGTATATCGTGCCACGGTTACTTTTCCTGTGTTCGTAAATGGGACCCCCAATATTTTTTCTACCACATAGGCACAATAGGTGCATTAGTATCCTTTCGGCAGAGTACCGTACTTTCTTGTTACCAGTGTCTTTTGACCTTCTTTAAAGATGTTTACGCAATTAAAATTGATGAGTACTCCTTTGGCTTTATCCAGCAATTTGAGATACGTAAGCAATTGTGCATCAAAAATTGGAAGCATTGTTTCTACTGCCTTTATCTCCACAATAATTTCATCCTCCACCAATAAATCATATCTGAGATCGCAGTCTAATTGTAAGCCTTGAAAAATGAACGGGATTTTTTGCTGGGTTTCAACCTTGAGTCCCTTTTTCTTAAGTAAATGGGAAAGACATTTTTCATAAATCCTTTCCAATAACCCAGGTCCAAGCTCACGATGAACTTCAATTGAAGCGCCAATTATGGTATGGGTCAATACATTTAATTCATTCTGTGTCATAATATTAATCCTATTGCTATCGATTGCTTCTATGTGGTTTGAATCCTTCCAGAAGGAGGCAATAAGCAAAAAAAGGTGATTAGCTTCTATCATATAGATGCAATACAATATTCGGAATGGAAAATCAAATGGAAATATTTTCCTGTTTCTATCAGAGGCAAATTTAGGTTCGAGGCACCTAAAATGCAAATACTGCCATCACCAAGCTCGTCTATGACAAGGCCCTGGCTGCCGGTATCGGTACCCTGCTGGAGTTGTAAGCGCAACCCAAGGTGTTCACCTCAGCGGAAAGATCATGGTGCCATAGAACATGAGCACCTTTTACTTCTTACTATTACTTCTTAATCAGTGCCTGATCAGGAACTCGGTATATCCTGCCACGGGTCCTTTTCTCAGGTCCATCTTGTCGATGGCGCCCTTGGGCGGTCCCATCCTGCACCATTGAAGGAAATGGTTAACACTCTCTTCTTCTCCTTCCACCTCCACGGTGACCGAACCATCTGCCTCATTCTTCACATAACCCAGGAGGTTCAGCCTGCTGGCTTCCACGTTGACACGAAAGCGAAATCCCACCTTCTGGACCTGCCCGGTGATGGAAAGGGTGTAATGTACGATCATGGGCCTGATAATTACTTGATAAAACAACAAGCAGGGGCTGTTTTTGTTCTCTCTTTCCTGCTCAGAATATCTTGGGATATTTTTCGGGGTGCACCTCATGCATCAGGTTGTACACTGCTTCAAAGACATCCTCGGCATTGGGATTGGAGAAATAATCACCATCGGTGCTGTAGGCAGGCCGGTGTTCCCGGGCTGTCACCGTGCGTGGTTCGGCATCCAGGTAGTAATAGCCCTTTTGTACTTCCAGCACCTGCTGCATCATAAAGGCGGTGGCGCCTCCGGGAACGTCTTCATCGAAAAACAGTATTTTGTTGGTCTTCTGCAGCGATTTCACGATATGATGATGGATATCAAAAGGAAGAAGGGTCTGTATGTCGATGAGTTCGACGGAGATACTAAAATCTTTCAGCTGTGCCACGGCTTCCTGCGCGATCCGGACACAAGCCCCGTAGGTGACCAGGGTGAGGTCGGTACCTTCTTCAATGGTCTCCGGGATACCCAGGGGAATACGGTATTTGCCCGGGTTGGAAGGCCTTTTCTCCCTGAGACGGTAAGCATTCAGAGGTTCTATGATGAGCCCGGGCTCGTCGGAAGCCATCAGGGTGTTATAGAAGCCCGCGGCCTGGGTCATGTTGCGGGGTACACACACATACATGCCTCTCACGGCGTTGATGACCATGCTGAGCGGGGATCCGGAATGCCAGATGCCTTCCAGCCTGTGTCCACGGGTGCTGATGATCACGGGAGCCTTCTGTCCGCCGGCAGTGCGGTATTGCAAGGTGGCCAGGTCGTCGCTCATAAGCTGAAGTCCGTAAAGGAGATAATCGAAATACTGTATCTCGGCGATGGGCCTCAGGCCCCTCATCGCCAGTCCGATGGCCTGCCCGATGATGGTGGCTTCCCGTATGCCGGTGTCGAAGACCCTGTCTTCTCCGTATTGCGATTGTAAGCCTTCCAGGGTCTGGTTCACGCCTCCTATCTTACCCACGTCTTCCCCGAAGATCACCGTCATGGGATGGTCGTGGAGGATCTGGCTGAAGTTGTCGCGGATGATCTCCCTTCCCGGCACCAGGGCTGCATCAGGAGCATAGACGGGAGGGGAGGGCTCCAGCTTCAGGGCGCTGCCGCTGTGTAACATGGAGCTGTAACGGGCGAAACCTTCCTCCATCTCCCTGTTCAGCCAGGCGGTCACATTGGTTTTTAGTGAGTTGGAAGGGTTGGAGCAGGAGTTACATATCAGCCGCAGCACCCTGCTGGCCGAAGACGCGATGTCCTTACGGGTGGGTTCCGACACCCTTTTCAGCTCCTGCCTGATAGACTCTATCCGGCTGGTCTTGGCACAATTACAGGTGGTCACGTCGGCCAGGGTCAGGAAAGCATCTCTCTTCTCCCTGAGCGGCCTGATATAATGTTCCCAGGCACGGTTACGGGCTTCCCTGGCGGTGACGACCGCTGCGGCCTCTATCTGGTCCAGGTCCTCTGCCGTAGCCACACCGGAATGCAGTATCCACTTCCGGAACTGTACCAGTCCGTCGTACTCTTTTTCCCATTCCAGCCTTTCCGGGGTCTTATACCTTTCGTGGCTGCCGGAGGTGCTATGCCCCTGGGGTTGGGTCAGCTCATCAATATGAAAAAGCACCGGTGAGTGATCGCGGCGGCATAAGGCGATGCCTTCATGATAGACATCCACCAGGGTTGGATAATCCCACCCTTTGGCCTTGTAAATCTGGTAACCCGGGGCATCCTGGTCACTCCTGAATCCTTCCAGTATGGAAGAGATGCTCTTTTTCGTCGTCTGATAGTCAATAGGCACTGAGATGCCATAGCCGTCATCCCACACCGATACGGCCATGGGGACCTGCAGCACCCCTGCGGCATTCAGGGTTTCCCAGAATACGCCTTCAGAGGTGGAGGCATCGCCAATGGTGCCAAAGGCTACCTCATCACCCTTCGATGAAAATTGAGAAAAAGAATGGAGGTCCTCATTGTTCCTGAACAGCCGGGAGGCCAGCGCCAGTCCGAGCAACCTGGGCATCTGCCCGGCCGTGGGGGAGATGTCGGCGGAAGAGTTCTTCTGGCGAGTCAGGTCTTTCCATTGTCCCTGCTCATCCAGGCTTCGCGTGGCGAAGTGATTGTTCATCAGCCTGCCCCCGTTGCCGGGGTTGGCGGCGAGGTCGGTGTCGCCGTAAAGCTGTGCAAAGAACTCATCCAGGCTCAGCATACCCGCTGCCAGCATAAAGGTCTGATCGCGGTAATAGCCTGAACGCCAGTCTCCTTCCCTGAAGACCTTGGCCATAGCCAGCTGCGGAAGTTCTTTCCCGTCGCCGAAGATCCCGAATTTTGCTTTGCCGGTCAGGACCTCTTTGCGCCCCAACAGGCTGATCTGCCTCGATTCATGAGCCAAACGGTAATCGTTCAGCACCTCTTCCCTGCTCAGAGTAATACCTCCTGCCCTAGTGATGGATGTGACACCTTTCATGGAATATTGTTTGACCTGGTGTGTTACACCAAAGGTAAACAACTTTCAGCTCAAAAGGTTGATCAGCCGGAGGTACGGACCCGGGCTATCTCCCTTTTTTTATAGTGTCGGCTGCCGCGGGGGGCAGAGGACGGTCTTCCTTCAGCCCGTGCTCGGTCATCACCCAGGTCTTGTTGGAAAGAGCCGAAAACGGACTGTCATCGTACTCATCATCAAAGACCTCGCTATCGCCTTTGATCCTGACCGACTTATTCACCGGCACCTTCAGCAGCAGCCGGAGTTCCTGGTTACGGATCTTATCCTGTAAAGGCATATAATAATAAGGCTGGAGGACCAGGGCAGAGTCGTTCTGGGTGAAAGTGTAGCGTATATGGGAGGCTCTTTTCCTGGCTTCCGGAAGGGTCTCTCCTTTGGCAACGGCATAGGTCTGGAGCGAGAAGCTGTCGTTCTCCGACCGGACAATGTCGATGGAAGGGATGCCGAAGAAGACATTGGTGTCGCCCGATTGGTACAGGTTCCACCGGCCGATCATGAAATGATCAGGGCCATGTCCCAGGTCCTGCTCGTAAGGCACCTTCCCCAGGTCGACCAGGAGCTTGCTGCCCGCCGGCTGTTGCAGTGTATATTCATTTTCTACCACTGCCCTTTGCGAGAAACCACGGACCACCTGCAAACCGACGATGACACTGATGACCAGGCCGGCCAGGATCAGGGAGAATGCCGGGATGCCGATGAAACGGGAACGGTATTTGAATTTGAAGATCAGACGGGCACCGAAATAAATCAGTAGCACCAGCGGGATGCCCATTACCAGGATCAGGCCGACCAGGGCAAGAGTAAGCTCCCTGGGCTCCAGGAACATACGCAGCAGGGCTGGCACTGAAAAGGTGGAGATGCCGAAACTGGAGATGTACACCTCGTTCCCCGAATCAATAAAAGAGAACAACAACCCGATAAGCAGGAACAAGCCTACAGCCAGGAACATCAGCCCAAAGGCCACCACCACGATCTTGAATGCCACGCGTATGATCTGCATGAGGAGGTTGAAAAGCTTCTCAAAGAAGGTGGCTCCTTTCCGGCTGTTGCGTTTCAGACTGTCTTTAGCCTCGTCTTTGATGTTGTTGAAAGTGTCTTTGATGCCGCTGAACTCCTGGCGGATGGACTTCTCTATGTTCGACACCGTCACCTTCTCTCCCCTCATCTCCAGCTTTTCTGCCGTGTTGCGTGCTTCCGGAGTGAAGATCCAGAGGAGAAGGTAGGCGATCACGCCGATGCCGAAGCCGGCTATGGTGATCAGGATGAAGGCGATCCTCAGCCAAAGCGGATCAAAATGGAAGTATGCACCGAGGCCGGAACAAACACCCCCGATCACCTTGTTGTCGGGATTGCGGTACAGACGTTTGGGCGCATGATGCCCGGGTTTGGCTTGCGTTTCAGCGGCATCCTCCCATTCCGAAGGCTGTCCCAGGTTCGCGATCACAGCTTCCACATCGGCCAGGATGATGGTCTCCTTGGCTTCGTCAAGCCGCGTCTGCAGCATCTCAGCGATACGGCTTTCGATATCGGAGAGGATCTCTTCCTTGCCCGTGACCCCGGCAAAATGCTGCCTCAGCAGGCTCAGGTAATGCTCCAGCATCTCATAGGCATCCTCATCAATATGAAATATGATGCCCGCTATGTTGACATTAAAGTTCTTTTTCATGGTTATGTGAATTTATTTTGGTTGAATCATTGATAATTGTTTCGACCGAGCTGACCAGTTCCAGCCATGACTTTTCCAACCCGTTGCGGTAGGTCTCCCCCAAGGGTGTAAGCTGGTAGTACTTACGGGGCGGCCCCGACCTGGATTCCTCCCAGCGGTAGGTGAGCAGTCCTTCATTCTTCAACCTGGTCAGCAACGGATAAAGGGTCCCTTCCACCACTATTAACTTGGATTCCTTCAAACGGTCGATCAGGTCGGACGCATAAGCCTCATGATGGGCCAGCAGGGTCATGATGCAAAACTCAAGAACCCCCTTGCGCATTTGTGATAAAGAGATTTCATTTTCCATGCGACAAAGATAATGCAATTTTTAGTACTATGCAATACAAAGTAGTAAAAATTACTGACAATTGATGGTTGATAATTGACAATTGAGAATTGATAGTTGATAATGTGATTGTTACGATTCTATTCTTTTGATATTTAACATGGTTTAAGGTTGATTTTTAGTCAGGGAAGAGGCAAATATGTACTTTTAGGCTTCAATTTTCTGAGGATGAAAACAAAAATGGTCCTGTATCTGGTGGCTGCCTTCGGGATGGCGGCTGCCTGTTCGGGTAAGGATAAGAAGGGGGACCTGCCTCCCCGGCCTGATGTTTCGGCATGGAAGGGTAAGTGTGTGGAAAGGGTGGTGTGCAGGGCCGACAGCAACCTTTCCTATGCCTTGTATCTTCCCTCGAATTATGATACCTCCGGGTCCTGGCCGGTGATCATCGCTTTTGACTCCCATGCCGACGGCCGGCTTCCCGTCAACCTCCTGGCAGAGGAGGCGGAGAAAAACGGGTACCTGGTCGCAGGCTCCAACGACTCCAGGAACGGGATGTCAACCGAGGCGACTTCCGCTATTTTCGATGCCCTGTCGGCCGACATCCGGTGGAGGTTCCGGGTGGATACACATAGAGTCTACGTGATGGGTTTTTCAGGGGGGGCCAGGGTGGCTGCTTACCAGGCATTGTATAAAAGGAACATACAGGGACTCATCGGTTGTTCGGCAGGTTTTCCCAACATACAGGGGCTGCCACCCGTCAGCTTCGACTACCTGGGCATCGGTGGCAACGACGACTTCAATCTTTTAGAAATGAAGCAGTTGTTCCAGGCCCTCGACCGTACCGGCATCCCGCATTTTCTCATGACCTTCGACGGCACCCATGCCTGGCCCCCGAAGGAGTTGGTCCCTGACATCTTTGCCTGGTTGCAGGCAGGAGCCATGCGCAACAAGCAGATCCCGGCCGATACCGCTTACCTGGGCAGCCTGTCCAGGCGGTTTACCCTCAGGATGGAGTCCCTGGAAAAATCTTCCTCCTGGTTGAAGGCATTGGAGATAAGTCAGATGGCTGACCATTTTCTGAGGGGTTTTCCCCAGGCCGCCACTTTTGGCAAACATTATCGCAGCCTGTCGGTGAGACCCGAGGTGGTAAAAGCCCTTAACGAACAGCAGTCATGGATGGGGAAGGAACAGGGATTACAGGAGACCTATCTCAGGGCTTTGCAGGAGAAAGACCTGAACTGGTGGAAGCAAACAGTCGCTGAGATGGACAGAACGGCGAAGAAGGCCGGAGGAAGCGAGGAATCCCATGTCTATAAAAGGCTTTCCGGTTACCTCAGCCTGGCTTGTTATTCCAGGGCTACGGCAGCGCTGAAGGCAGGGGAGTGGGAACCATTCCGTTCCCTGGCTGCCTTATACGGCATCATCGACCCCGAAAATTCCGAGGCTGCCTACCTCCAGGCGGTGGCCGGCATGAAGGAGGGGAATAAAGCCCTTGCACTGGAGTTCCTGCAAAAAGCTGCAGACCTGGGATTTAAAGATGCTACCCGGCTGGAAGCCGACAGCAGTTTCCTTCCGCTTCATTCTGATCCCGGCTACCAGGATATTCTAAAGAAGATGACAAAACATTGATAATCAAGCGTCATGCTGAGCGGGATCGAAGCATAATCCTCTTTAAGAGACGACCTCAGTGCTTCCTTTCACGCCCCCCTCCCTGCCTCCCCCCAATAAGGGGGAGGAGTGAAAGCAGAGGGACTCAATCCCCCTCAGGGGATGGAGTCCCTGTATTAATCAAAACGTTTCATAGAAAGGGACTCAATCCTTTCAGGGGATGAAGTCAGGGGATGAGCAGAATCTGCCTCACCGCCTAATCTAGCGGTAGATAAGTAATAGTACCAAGCAAGAGTATCAAGTAAAAAGGTTCATTATCAAGCATTTATAACTCACTTAATGCTTTTACTTCATACTGTTACTTGTTACTTTTCTCCGCCCCCCTCCCTGCCTCCCCCCAATAAGGGGGAGGAGTGAAAGCAGAGGGACTCAATCCCCCTCAGGGGATGGAGTCCCTGTATTAATCAAAACGTTTCATAGAAAGGCGGAGGAGGCTTCATTGTTCTTGTGAAGCTTGAGTTAAAATGAAGAAGAAATGATGTTCTTGTGAGGCTTATTGAATAAGGTGGTCGGACAGGTAGATCACCTGTTTGCCTTTGTCGATCATGATCAGTCCGACATTGTTGGCATAAGAGAATTTCTCGTCGGCCACCAGGGAGTCGGTGCCCATGCCAAAGTCCACCCAGGTTTCCCTTTTGACGGTGATTACCGAGGGATAGATATTCCCGTACACCAGCTTGGAATTATTCATTTCTATAATGGTGTAGTCATAGCGGGTGTCATAACCGTTCACCTCGTATTCATCCGTCCACCGGGCGCCCACCGAACTGTTGTCTCTCAGGTACAGGTATTCCTGGACCGTGTCGCCGGCAGGGATAAGGTAGTAATAAGAACCATTTGCCTTCCGGTACCAGCAGGTCTTGCCCTGGGTGCTGTACGATTCATAGCAGATATGCTCGTTATAGAGGGCCTGCATTCCCGTCATAGTGACCGAATACACCTCAATATCGGGGAATCCCGAGTAGGTCCAGGTGGAAAAAGGAGACACCGGCTGGAAGTTGTCGGCAGGGATGACTTCCTTTTCCTTTTCCTCCTTTTTACAGGCTACCAGCGACAACAGCAGCAAGACACAGAGGGTCAGAACGTTCTTCATGGGTCTTTTTTTTACAAATATACATCACATGACTCAATGTTGATCAGATTCGCGTCACTGAGCCGTGAAATTGGCTTTTTTTAAGATCGATTTCTGTATGGCTCCGTGTAGCATACGGGACCTACGCTTTAAGATGGGGCGTCGCAGACCGTTGCTTGACCTACATTCAACACGGGGAATGTTAAAATAAAATGTCTTTTATCTATACCAGTCTTGGCAGAGCAACCTTGGGGAGCGGACTGAGGTCGTGAGTGGAACACGAGCGACCGAGGGAGCTTCCCAGTTGCGGCGCCAAGACGAGGCCATGCGGCCTGAGCAAAAACTAATTTGATCGGAAAAACTTAACAAAACATAGAGCAGGCTGGCTTTTACCTTCCATTTTCAATTTTTTCACTTCTAAAAAGCCCCCCTATTTAATTGAAGCGGTACGGAACGCTCAACATGTGGGATCAACTACTTTTTTGGGCAAGATGCCGGTAAAACGTTTTATTCTTTAATTTCAATTTTATTTGTTTTCAAAATATATGTCATCGTTTTTCCAAGTGCAGGAGAGTATACTGAAAATCTTTCTAGCTCTGTGTATTGAGCATATAGTCTAAAAGTACAAATATCTGTTGCAGTAATGTATGGAGTAGTTCGCAAATGAGAATGAGATGATTCTGTTACTTTTTGTCCATCCATTTCTGCCATAACAGAAATCATACGTGAATGGAATTTCCCCCAAAATGTTATCTCTCCTTTTGAATTTGCTTTGAACAAATAATCATTCCCAAAAGGTATCACTCCGGATTCTGATGTCCCCATTATCACATAGAGTTTAAATATTGTGTCTTCTTTAATTAGAACAAAGTTAGGGTTAAATCCTTGTGGTATTGCTACATTATATTTGCTATCAGAAAGTTGATCAAGCATTTTAATTTTAATGTCAAGTAATTCTTTTTCCGTAACAGACAAAGGTGAAGATTCCATTCTAATGTGGCAAGGCTTATTCAAATTTGCAGAAATGTATATGAACTGGGCAATACTTTCTTTCTGATTTTTGTCCAAGTAGGTCACAAAAATTGAATCAACTGAATGTCTTACAACATAACCACCATAATTCTTTTTTAACATTTTGTCTGCCATTAATAAATCTGTCGAATTCCAGACTGCCTTTTCATATTTATACATTAAATCTGCTTCTGCAATTATTGAATCAAATTTTACCAGCAAATTCTCATCTTGCGAGAAGGCATTCAAAAAAAGTGTTACTAAAAAAAATAAAATTGTAATTCGTCTCATATTTGTGTCCTTAAAATGTTTGCTAACCTTAAGGATTTTATCTTTCTAAGCCTAAAAAAAGAGAATGTACGTTATGAGCATAAAGACAAAATCTCGTTGGACAGCTTGCCCCGCCTTTGCAGGGGAACCGCCTGGTAATCAACAAGCAAATATATGGGGAATTTAATGCGCACGCAAGCAATATGGAAGCATTTTTAAACTGAAAATGTCCTTCGACTGGATGGCATGCAGACCGCTACACTGGAAGGTATAAAGGAGAAGTGAGAAAATTGAAGTGAAGTGTAAAAGATTGAAGTAGAGGGATATAGGCTGATAATCCTGAATTTACTTGTACCTTCAAACTTCTCTTGTACCTTCAATTTTCAATTTTTTCACTTTTAGACAGGTACTCCAACTACTTGACGGAGACGGCAACCAAAAACAGATCAGAGGGTTGCTCAAAACTGAGCCATCTTTACGATTTTTTTTGCTCCACGGCCGCATGGCCGAGTAGCCGCGCCGCGACTGCGCCGGCTGCTTCCTTCCTCACCTTTGGTTCGTCAGGCTCCCGCCAATGGCGGGACCGCACCCGACAAGGTAGCTCTGCGGCTACTGGATATATGGTTTTTCATAAGCCATGAGTACGCAAAGCGCAGCAGGCCGCTGCGCGGAAGGGAAAAGGGAAAAGGGCGGCCCTGGACCCACTTAAGGCTCGAACCCAAAGGGCATTTAAGTAAATGATTAACAAACACTTGTTAATAAGATGGGTAATAACTTTAATGTCTTTTACCTATACCAGTCTTGGCAGAGCAACCTTGGGGAGCGGACTGAGGTCGTGAGTGGAACACGAGCGACCGAGGGAGCTTCCCAGTTGCGGCGCCAAGACGAGGCCATGCGGCCTGAGCAAAAACTAATGTGATCGGAAAAACCTAACAAAAAAAAAGAATGTCTCGCTTTTGAGACACCCTCAACTTTCGGCTTCGCAAGGCGTAGCTAAGCTACGGTCAACACGGGGGTGGTTTCAATATCAGAATGAAAAACCTGTGCTTATTGTAATAAACTGGGAAATTGTATAATCTGTATAAGAATAATTACCGGAATATAAGTGGGGGTTAAAAAAACTATACGTTTCCTCTTGTTCTTGGCATTTATAACCAATATTGAATATATACACTACGTTTTTCGAAATATATGTTTTAATGCCAATTTGCGGATTAATAACAATTCCGCCTTTTACACCATTTAGTCCGACTGCGTAACCCATATTGGCCGTAAAAACAGGGCTTACCTTCCCTTTCATAATAGTCGTTCTTACGTCAAAAGTTATTGGCAACCTTGCGTCTGTAGATTCATACCTTGTTGCGTTTGTATATTTATATTTGTCAATACCAAAACCTATACCCAAAGACAAATGCTCATTAAATTGGTAACCGGCAAAAGTTCTAAAGCCATAAGAGAATTGATCATTTTTAACAGTATAGCTTTGCACGTTTACGTTACCAATTCCATGACTGTAATTTATTTCTAGCCAATTAATGAAGCCCCTTTTTTTAAAGACAGTTACTTTGGAATTATTATTTGAATTGTCACCAGGAAGATTTTCTTTGACAATTTTCTCTATTTCCTCATACTTTAAAGCGAAAACACTTCTGTCCTTCAATTGAATTTTGATGATCTGATCGGGAACTTGTTCAATAATTATTCCCCTGAGGATGCTGCCATTTTTTAGATAAACCACATCTTCCGTATTATTTTGTCCATAGGAGAGGTTACAGACCAGAAGAAACAAAAGAAATATTAAGTTTTGAACTAATTTTTTCATTCTGTTAATTTTAAAATTATTCCAACTCGTCTGGCCTTTCGGTATCGCCCTGCTTTTACGAGGGAACCGCCTGGTAATCAAGAAGCAAATATAAGGGGATTTTAATGCGCAGGCAAGCAATCTGGTAACATTTTTAACCTAAAGCTGTTCTGCGAATGAGCTTCTTGAGTACTTGACATCATAAGATCTATTGTGCAGAATAACAATATTTTGTGTTTAAATCAACGGTTTTTTTCGGCAAGATGCCGGCATTGATGAAGGGGTTGTCTCAAAAGTGAGGCAGCCTTTGTTAATTTTAGATTGAGCCTTTCTTTTGCGCGCCCAA
>CAZSDK010000001.1:0-250952 GCA_964605655.1 uncultured Bacteroidales bacterium | reverse complement strand
GGCGCCAAGACGAGGCCATGCGGCCTGAGCAAAAACTAATGTGATCGGAAAAACTTAACTAAAAAAAAGAGAGTGTCTCGGTTTTGAAACACCCTCCAGGGAGGGGGCTAAATCAGTCAAAAGTCGAGAAGGACCTGGATATATAAGATCGTCCTCATTTGAAGTTGCTCCCCTTTTGACCCTACCGGAAATAGTACTAATTTTGCGCCTTATTTACCATTACTTTTCCCTTAAATGAACCGTTCCATGAAATACGGCAAGATCATCCTGGGCTTGTGGCTGGTGACGCTGGTCTCCTGTTCCGGCAGAAAAGTATTTGAAGAGAGGCATGTGTTCGAAAAACTTAAATGGAATGCCTTCGAAAGTGTCTTCTTTGAAACGGATATCGACGATATCGACCAGGACTATGACATCAGTGTGGAGGTCCGTCATCATACCGTCTATCCTTATGATCAACTCTCGATGACCCTCGCGGTGTATGCTCCCTCCGGTGAAAGAAGGGTCAAAGAATTCACCCTTCTGATGAAGAATCCGGACGGAACCTTCAGGGCCTCCGGCATGGGGGATCTCTGGGACCTCACCGAACCGGTGATGAAACAGTTCAGGTTCAATGAGAAAGGGCATTATAAGTTTGAAATCGAAAACACCATGCCTAAGTTTGACACTCCGGGTATTATGGAGATCGGTCTGAAGATAGAGAAAAGTGAAGTGGAATGACAGGAACTCCTTCACAACCAGTCTGTTATAAGATGATGGCTCCTATGTTTTAATACGATCAATGATGCAGATACACAGAAACTTAAGTACTTTTCCTTCCACCCTGAGCCCGGTGGTCACCGTGGGCATGTTTGACGGGGTGCACCTGGGCCACCGCAAAATTCTGGACCGCCTGGTAAGTCTTGCCAGAGAGCGTAGTACCCGGAGTGTGGTGGTGACTTTTGAGCCTCACCCCAAGCTGGTCCTTGGCACGGCCAATGAAGAATTCAACCTGCTGACCACCCTGGAAGAGAAGATCCGGCTGATTGAGAACACGGGCGTGGAACACCTTGTGGTCCTTCCTTTTACACCGGAGCTTTCAGGACTTTCCCCGGAAGCGTTTGTGGTGGGGGTGCTGGTGAACGCCCTCAACGCTGATTATATCGTGATGGGCCCCGATCATCAGTTCGGGAAAGGCAGGGAAGGAGGCATTGAAGTACTTTCAGACCTCTCTGAGCAATATCATTTTACGGTCGAGAAGCTGACTTCCCAGGACATAGAAGACTCCAAGGTAAGCTCCACCCGAATCCGTAAGGCCCTCGCCGGTGGCGACCTCGACCGTGCCTGGCTTTTCCTGGGCTATCCTTACCTGATGTCGGGACAAGTGGTGGAAGGCGACAGGAAAGGGCGCACCATCGGTTTTCCGACCATCAACCTGGAGACCCATCCCAACAAACTGATCCCCGGGAATGGAGTGTATGCCGTGTATGCCGAATACCAGAATGAAGCTTTTGACGGGATGTGCAACATCGGCTTCAGGCCCACGCTTGACGGGAAAAAGCTGACGATAGAAACGAACATTTTCGATTTCGACAAGGACATTTACGGTGAGCAGGTCACCATAGGTTTTATGGAGAAGATCCGGTCAGAAAAGAAATTTGAGAACCTGGACGCCCTGGCTGCTCAGCTGCGATCCGACAAAGAAAAGGCGCTTCAGATCCTTCGCCGCTAAAATTTCCTTATTTGAGTTCAAAGCTGCCCTTGCCGATCTCGTATCCGTCGACGAAGACAGCCACATGGTAGGTGCCTTCCATGGCATCTGAGTTCCGGTCTTTCTTCTTCCAGGTCACGCAGATGTTCTGGGCCTTGTTTTGGTAGTCGATATCCTTCTTCAGGGTATATTGTATCACCTCCCCGTTGAACATAAAGGTACTGGCATCGGTCCCTTCGGTGACGATCACATTATCTGGCCTGGCAATACGGATGTAGACCGTTTTGGGGCCCGGCTCTGTCAGGGGATTCTCGCTGATGGTGAAGCAGACCTTGACGGCATCGGTCCTGTGGGCTTTTTCGGTTGAGACTTCCTTGCCGCTGGATTTGAGTTTAACAGCCTCTGCTTTAATGTTATAAGCTTTCAGGTAGGAACCCATGGTCACTTTCTCGGTCAGGTTCTCTTTCTCCTTCGACAAGGAACTGCTGCGGTCCTTTTCTTTGGAAAGGTCGTCGCGGATGGCGGTATTCTCCTTGCGAAGGGCGCTGTTAAGGGTCAGCAGGGAGTCGATCTGGTGGACGTAGCCCTGGGTGATGCTGCGAAGCTTGTCGAGTTTCTTCTTGATCTTGTTGTAATCATATTTATAAGCCAGCAACTCCTTGATCTCATTGGCGTTGGCCTGGATGATGCTATCCTTGGTGAGCAGGGAGGTGCTGATATCTCCGTACTCGGTCCTGATCTTGTTGTGTTCTTTCAACAGGGAATCCAGCTCCCCCTGGAGGGCCATTTTTTCGGTATTGACCTTGTCGCTTTGCACCACGATGGTCCTTACCCTCGTACCTGCAAAGATCAGCAGGATGCCGAGGACCACCACGACGGCACTGAGGATCTTGATGGTCCTTTTGTAGCGTTTTATTTTAGCATCAAAATCCTGGATGTCAGAAAAATCTTCCATATCCTTTTATTTTGTGGGTTTGGGCGTCTTGTAACGGTCACCGGTCTCCCGGATGATCAGCCGCAACCAGTCTTCCCCATACCCGGGTTGCTGCAGTTTTGGGTTCTGTTTGTCGCCATCTTTTTCCTTGATGTTGCCGTCGAGATAGCGGGTGAACAGGTAACGGTAAAGTTCTTTCCAGCGTTTCACGGTCAGGTCTCCCTGGGTAACGGAAAAATCCGTCAGGTAGTCTGTGCCCAGGGCCGGATTCTTCTTGTAAAGTTCTTTGGCGACGATATCGACGCCCTGGGTGAGCCCTATGTACTTTTCTTCGAGTTCCAGCTGTACTTTGCGGATCTCCGGGACCATGTCGCGATAGCGGGTATAGGCAAAGTTCGACACCTGGTTGAAGGCCCAGAAGGCTGCATCATCCGAAAATTCCATCATCGACCCGTTGCCGACGGCATAGGAATGGGGGACTTTGTTGATGGAGCAGTACATGGGCGAATACACACCGGTATAGGTGTCATCCACCCCAAACCAGAAGATGCCGCCAATGGCATCGGGCAGCCAGTTCCTGGACTGGGCGAGGAAGAAAAAGCCGGTTTGCATGGTGGAGATGGCTCTCTCATTAAAATAGTCGACAGAGTCGACCTGCCAGGTCATGGGTCTCCAGCGAACCCCGTTGTTGTAAGGCCCTCCGCCGAGGTCCTTCATCATGTCGAGGGGGGTTCCCTCAAAATGGTCCCGCATCAGGTCCATGGCTTCATGGAGGTCTATCTTATGGTCGGGTTTGATCCACAGGGGCATGCGGTGTTTTACGTTGAGGCCCTGGGCATAGTCGGCATACTGGTCCATGTCTTTGTTTACCCTGCGGAACATGCTCCACACCCTGGCATCACAAAAGCGGGCACCTCCGAAATCCACGGGGTTGTATGTGTCAGAGAAGCTAAAATCCTTATCATCACCGGTGTACCAGCCCATTTTGCGGGCAAAGCTGATCACATCAGATGAGTAGAGGCAGTTGTCGGGGTCATTCATAGGGAAGGTCTGGATGCGTGCCTGGTTGGCATGACCGCTGATATATCCGTCGGGGACTCTTCTGGCTACCCAAACGGCGCCTTTTTCAGTGCTGCCTTTTCCTATCATCTCCATGATCCACACCTCGTTGGCGTCCGAAATGGAGAAAGATTCACCTTCACTGGCGTAGCCATATTCGGCTACCAGGTCGGTCATGATCTTGATGGCTTCCCGGGCGGTGCGGGCCCTCTCCAGGGCGATGTACATCAGGCTGCCGTAGTCCATCACGGCGTCAGGCTGGTGCCAAAGTTCTTCGCGCCCTCCGTAGGTGGTCTCGCCGACGGCCACCTGGTGTTCGTTCATGTTGCCCACCACGTTGTAGGTATGTTTTACCTGTTTGATCCTGCCCATGAACTTGCCGGTATCCCACTCATAGATGTCACGGAGAGAACCTTCCGTGTGATCCCTTGCCGGAGTATAATAGAGCTCTCCATAAAGCACGTGAGAATCAGCCAGGTAGGTGATCATCACGGAGCCGTCTTTGGAAGCACCTTTGGAGATCAGGAGGTTGGTGCAGGGAAAAGCCTGCGACAGGGTCATCAGAGAGATCAGAAAGAAGGAAGCAAGTCGTAATTTCATAAGCGATGGTTTTTGGGGGAACAAAAGTAGGGAATTTTAGAGATTACGGAATGATATTTCAAGTGGTACACTGGTCCATTGGTACACTGATACACTGAAAAATCCCGCATCCCGTATCCCGTTATCCCGCATCTTTCAATTACCTGCAGAAAACTCCTCAGTGCCCTTAGATGCCTAAAGTGTTGAAATAAAATCACTTAAGACACTTAGATCACTTAAGAAATTGGGGAATATAGAATTTCATTCCTGATCGAGACAGTATAATACTTTTACCGCAGGGGCGCAGGGGCGCAGAGGTTTCTTCCCCCGTTGGGCGTAGCGTCCCGCAACGCTCAACCGGGGGTTATAAGCTTTTCCTAAATCAACAACCGGACACTAGTGTTGGTCTCTACTTTAGGGTTTTTGTCGCTCTCAATTTGAGGTTGGTTACTTTCGAAATCAATTTTTTTTCTAGTCTTTCACCAATTTTGTTGCGATAAAAACCTTATCAGTTTGTATTCCGAATAAATAAATCCCTGCAGGCCAATTGCTTACATCCAATGTAAGGGGAGATCTATTTTCAACATTCTGACTGTCAATAAGATTTCCCTGAGAATTGAAGATTTCAATACGAGAAATGTGATAGCCCGCGGGCAACTCAACGACAGAAAAATCGTGGGCTGGATTGGGCCTGAGATGCAGCTCATTGTTATCTGACAGATCATTGATTGACTGAGGAATACCTCCTTCGTTGTAAACCATGATGCCGCAGGTGCTTATCCACTTCGACCCGTTTGAATCAATCGCAACATCACCCATCAGATTGCAGGGTAAGGGAGAATTATACGGGGAGAAGATTGTCCAACTGATACCATCGAATCTGACCAGTTTGCCGGGATTAAAGGGAAGATAGGGTATGGTTATCCATTTTATCCCGTTCCCGTCAATGGCGATGTCGATGATTTGATCATCGGGCAATCCGGAATTCAGGGTGTTATAGGTTGTCCAATTGATCCCATCAAATTTTACCAGTCCGTCAAATGTGCCAATCCACTTGGTGTTGTTTTCGTCACAGGCAACTGATCTGATGTAATTGTTTGGTAGTCCGGAATTGCTGGTATTATAAACACTCCAGTTTGTATCGATGAGAGTTACCAACCCGCCTGTGGCTGTTCCAATCCATTTTGTATTATTGGCATCGACGGCAATGCATGTTATCCGGTTGCTTGGCAAACCGGAGTTTGAAGTGTTATGGTAAGTCCAGTTTATCCCGTCGTATTCTACCAGTCCCAGACTTAAAGATCCAATCCACATGGTTCCGGATGAGTCAAATACAATGGATGTGATGTCAAAATAGGCCGGAATATAGATTGCCCAGTTGTTCCCATCAAATTTATTCAATCCGGCCCCGGTTCCAATCCATAATATTCCATCCTCATCAATGGCGATACATGATACCGAATTGCTTATTAAACCTGAGTTTGAGGTATTAAATGTCGTCCAGTTGAGCCCGTCAAATGTGGTCAAGCCTGCAGTGGTTCCGATCCACGCATCTCCGCTGCTGTCAAAAACGATGGGACCAATTTCGTTACTGGGCAGATCAGAATTACTGGTATTGTATAGGATCCAATTTACCTGGGCTTCAACAATACTCATCAGGCAGATTAAATGAAACATGATCAGGCCAGCTGTTTTCATAAAACCATGAGATGACCTGTAAATTTGTGCCTCGTCAAACCAATGTGCACCATTTTGGGGTACGATTTAAGATGTAAATATACAAAACTCATTTAGATGTTTGCAAGGGTTAAGGCAAGATTGTTTTTGATCTAGCTTTTTCTTCTGTCTGCCACATTTCATTGATCCCTGTTGAGCGTAGTATCCTGCTACGCTCTGAGAAGACCGGCATCTTGCCGAAATCACAGGAAAACCCCTGGACTAGCCCCGACCCCCTTTCCCGCGGCAAATACCTGAGTATTATACCTTCTGCCTCGCCAGAGTCAACCCTCCCCTTGCCCCTCCCCACCATCTTTCTATCTTCGAGCAACAATAGAACGGGGAGGGGAAATATTCAACCGGATGACTCTTTGCTACAGTTAGATAACCTCTACGAGGTAATTTAAATAATTGAAATTTGATAATTGATAATTAATTATGTATATTATTGATTAATAATGATATAGGTCACTGCCAACTGCCAACTGCCCACTGCTCAACTGCCCACTGCCAACCGTCATCCCGCATCCCGTTATCCCGTTATCCCGCATCTTTCAATTACCTGCTAACGCTCCTCAGTGCCCTTAGATGCCTAAAGTGTTGAAATAAAATTACTTAGGGCTGATGATATAGAGTGAAATTATGTCTGTAATAACGGAATATGTACTATATTTGACCAGGCCTAAGCCTGTCACGACCAAAAAGTCCCGGTCATGGTAAGACAGGGAAAAATGATGTATTCCTTAAAGCCCACATTATGAATAGATTCCTTATTCTCCTGACCATACTATGTTTTGGCTTCTTAAAAATGACCCTAAGCCAACACTCAAACTTTCAGAAAGGGAGGGTCGAAAAGATCATTGAGAAATATATCGATAGTCTTGGGCTGGCAGGGATGTCAGTATCCATCCTTCAAAACAATGAAATCGTATTCACTCAATCATACGGATATGCTAACGTTGAGTTAAATGTACCCATGACCGACAGCTCTGTTTACCGGCTGTGGTCAGTTTCCAAGCAATTCTGTGCTGTTTCAATGTTGAAATTGGAGAACGAGGGATTACTGAGATTGGATGATGCGGTAAACAAGTATCTCGATTCCATTCCTCCGGCCTGGAAAGATATCTCCATCCGCCAACTCCTGAATCATACCTCCGGTATAAAGGATTATTTAAATGATTTTCCTGAGGGCAGCACCCTTCCCGGGAGAGGGTTTAAAGAAATAGCTGACTCGACGAGTACTCTGAAATTCATTCCAGGCAGTCAATGGAGTTACTCTAATACAGGATACTGGGTGCTCTCCAGGGTGGTGGAAAAGATCACCGGGAAACCGTATCCTGATTATTTACGGGAAGCGTTTTTTCTTCCGTTGAAAATGAACCATACCCGAAGAACGGACTTTTTCAGTCTGGTCAAAAACAGGGTGAATGGTTACCAGAGCGTGAATGGTGTCCTTCAAAATGCCACCCGGGAATTTGATGAGCATGGTGTCTCAAACGGAGATGGGGAATTAATGTCCACAATACACGACCTGAACAATTGGACAAAGGCATTATTCTCGGGTAAAGTGATAGAAATGAATATGCTTAAGGCAGTATGGGAGGGTGCAAAGATCAACAATGGGGATGACGTGAATGCTTCCATGGTCATCTACTATGACCCAAAAGCTTCCTACGGTCTAGGATGGTTTATCAGTCATTTAGAGGGACACAAAATTGTATGGACGCCGGGAGCAGGGATAGGGTTTTCCACTACTGTTTTTTCAGTTCCGGATATCGGCTTAAACATCATCGTTCTTTGTAATGATGGTGGATTTTTACTTGCAGATAGCATTGCCAGGGAGATAACCACGGATATCATCCGCCACCCATAAAGCCGTCCAGGTATTCAGGACCATTCACTCGTCAACTATAAATACTAACCCGTAACTAAGCAATTTCTGCAACATGGACAAAGCGCTGACATTAGAAGATTTGGGTTATTCGGACCAATTGGAAACATTCCGGTCGGAGCAAAAACTGGATCATTTTGAAGTAGGAAGGATTACCTCAGAGCATAAGGAAAGATACATCGTCAGGACTGCCAGCGCTGAATTTGAGGCTGAAATAACGGGAAATATGAGATATTCGGCTTTGAGTCGCGAAGATTTCCCTGCTGTAGGAGACTGGGTCGCCTTTACCTCCTACGATTCTGATTTCGCAATCATCCATACAATATTCCCGAGGTTCTCCATCCTCAAAAGACAAGCCGTCGGGCAATTCGGA
Organism: uncultured Bacteroidales bacterium; assembly: GCA_964605655.1. GTDB lineage: Bacteria > Bacteroidota > Bacteroidia > Bacteroidales > CAIXZF01 > JAKLIX01. The sequence goes on along the minus strand of CAZSDK010000001.1, from coordinate 242,713 downwards.
GCGGTACAGATCATCGCCGTGAATATTGATTATGCCTTCCTGGTCCAGGCGGTGGACAGAGATTTTAATATCAACAGGCTGGAGAGATACCTTACCATTTGTTACTCATCGAAGGTCGACCCTGTCATTTTACTGAGCAAGACTGATCTCATCGGAGAACAAAGACTGGGTGAGATCGTAACAACCCTCCACTCGCGGATGAAAGATGTTCCGGTTATTCCTGTAAGCAACATGACTCCCGGTGGATATGAGCCGATCAGGAAGCTTCTGAAGAAAGGGAAGACCTATTGTCTGCTCGGTTCTTCAGGAGTTGGGAAGTCTACCTTATTGAACAGCCTGACTGGCAGAGACATGATGAAAACAGGGACGATCAGCAACAGTACACAAAAAGGGCGACATGTTACCAGTCACCGGGAACTCATCGTCCTTGAAACCGGAGGAATACTGGTTGACAATCCCGGGATGAGAGAGGTAGGCATAGCAGACACCTCATCCGGACTGGAGACCACTTTTGATCAGATCATCAGCCTTTCGCAACATTGTAAATTCAAGGATTGCAAGCATATCAACGAGGCTGGTTGTTCAGTGCTGGAAGCTGTTGAAAAAGGTGAAATAGAAAGAAGTGCCCTCGAAAATTACCTGCGCCTGGAAAGAGAAAAGGTCCATTTTGAATCGACGCTTGCACAACGTCGTAAGAAGGACAAAGAATTTGGAAAGATGCTGAAGAACTATAAAAAGGATGTGAACGAAGGGAAGTACTAAGGTACACTGGTAAACTGAAAAACTGCCACTGCCTATTTCACCACCACCACTTTCCTGCACACACAGAAACCGTTGCCGGTAAGTGTCAGGAAATAAATGCCTGGAGAAAAGGACGTCATGTCGAGGGTCGTCTCAGATTGATTTTCTGCCACCGGAACTTTGAGCACGACTTGTCCAAGCTCATCTGTCAGGAGGATCTGGGAAGACATCTCTTGCAAAGGGTGACGCACCAGGGCTTGTCCGCTCACCGGATTGGGATATATTGAAAGGAAGAACTGTTCCGAAACAGGAGATTGAACGGAGGCTGGTCCCCAGATCAGCTGGGCGTATTCTGGATGGTCGATGAAGGGATTTCTGTTGTGCTGGACCTGATAGACGGCGTTGTTCCGGCCGGTCTCTTTTGCAGATACAGGGTCGGCGGCATCCCAGGCCAGCATCATCGACTGGGCCCAGGGAAGCAGTTGGGAACCGGAGGTCATGTCGCTGCCGGGCCACCCCGAGTCTTCACTCCAGTATCTGACCTCCATGTAAAAGTAGGTCCTGGCAAAGTCACCCTTGTATTCGTCTCTGGGTTCAAACACGGTGCCTGAATATCCGGGCCAGCTGCAGCTGCCGACCTTGCTGCCGTTGGCTGAGGTCCAGGAGGTGCTTCCAACGGGTCCGTATGGATAATTGCCTCTCTTGTTGTTCACAAATCCATCGGTGGGATAGAGCTGGAAGAGATCGGAATACATGGGATACACCTCACCCCCGAACCAGCTTTTGGGCCAGGAATGCTCCCGGTTGAAACAGTCACCCTCCTGGGTGTAGTTGCCGCAGAGGTCGGCAGTAATGAACTGGTAGGTGTAAGGCGGGGTCCCCTCCGGAATGTCGGAATACATGTCCCAAACCGTGTTGTCGGTCTTCTTGTCGGTCTGCTCAAAATAAGTGTAAAGGTCATCATACGACACCTGGGTGTGGCCGTCGATGATGTCATGAAGGGCGGCCCGCAATGCCGTCCCGTTGAGTCCCGCTGCCGGGTCATAATACCCAGGAGGTATTTGTGCTGATCCGGTTGTCAGCAGAATAAACAATGATAACAATATGGTAAGCAGGTGTTTCATCAGCAAGTCATCAGGAAGCCAGGTACACTGGTATGGTCTGTACTCCTTTTTTCTTCAGTTCCGACTGAGCCTTCAGATAGTCAGGGGCAAAACCGGTGAGGAAACCACCCCCGCCGGAACCACAGATCTTGAAGTAATAGCTTCCCTGATCCAGTCCTTCTTTCCAGAGGGGTTGCATGGAATCAGGAATGACATAGTCCATATACTTAAGCTGGAATTCAGAAAGGGACTTGAGGCTGTGCCAGAAACTGGGAATATCGCCTTGCAGAAGGCTGTGGATAGAATCGTTGCTGAGCTGGCAGAAGGTCTTTCCTTCGGCGGTGATCTGTCCTCCGGGGGCGAACTTCCGGAGAAAGGCCGGGACCAGGGCATTGGTCTTGCCGGCTATACCGCTGTCGACAAGAAAGATGCCGCTTTTTCTGTTGTCCCAGTTCCTGGGGATACCCACCTGTGAAAGGTCGCCTTCTGTGCTGATATACAGGGGTGTACGAAGAAATATGGCCAACGGATCAATTCCGGAGCTTTTCCCGTGAAAGAAAGATTCCATCCCTGAAAAGATACCCCTCAGCTTGGGAAGGTCGGCTTCCGTCTGTACTTTGGCAGTGTCGGTGTGTTGGACAGCATACCGGTCGAAGAGGGCTGCGCATACCGCACCGGAGCTGCCCAGACCGTAGCCGTGAGGAATGGTGGATTCGAGGTACAGGCCATCATCAAGGTCACTGCGAAGTTTCTCCAGGTCGAGGATTTGTGCTGCTTCCTGCCATCCAGTGAAAAGATAATCTCCCATCTCCTTCAGCATGCGGTTGCTTTCCACGGCCTGGTCGAGATCAGTGTACTTGTCTTCCCTGAGGAAACTGAGTTCAGCCTGGAAATGGCTGTATGGGATGCTCAGGGCTGCCGAGCCCAGCAGTATGGAATATTCTCCGAATAGAAGCAGCTTGGCGTAATAATGTTGTTTGTTTTCCATATTCAGATGGCTTAAGCCTGGGGCAGTATGACCGCGACGGGGCCCTCCCCGCACCGGTCATAAATAACAAGTTTTTCGCTGCAAAGTTCAATAAGCTGGTGCTCAATGAATTGTTTAACGTCTTCCTCATGAGAGGCAGGGTAAAGAAGATGGACATTGGGACCTGCGTCCAGGGTGAAGAACACGGGAAGTCCTTTTTTCCTGGCTTCCCTGGTGAGGTGAATGATCTCGACAGAAGCGGGTTTCAGCAACAATCCGTCCGGATGGGAGGTCATCAGGAGGGCATGAAGGCTGAGGGCTTCGTTTTCCACCAGTGTTGCCATACGGTCCAGGTCGGCGACCTTCATGGCATGCATCAGTTCTTTAAGATGTTCATCCACCTGTTGCATCCTTCCTTCGGCAAAGGGATGTGCGTTCATGAGGGCATGGCCTTGGGTGCTGGCCAGGCTTTTGGGTTCGCTGGACACGATCAGGATGGCATCCCGAAGGGATTTCAGATCGGGGTGGATATAAGGGTCAACAGGAATGGCAAGGGTATCGGAGGAACCGGGTACACTCTCCGTGGCTCCCCAGAGGGCAAATCCTCCGTACACCGACCTGCAGGCACTTCCTGAGCCAAGCCGTGACAGCCAGGATGCCGCCCGGTAAAAAGAGGCATCGGTCATCGGTCTTTCCGCAAAGGATCTCATAATGGATAGCAGGCTCAGAACAAAGGCACTGATCCCTGAGGCGGAAGAGGCGATGCCGGTGGAATGGGGAAAGGAATTTTGAGTTTCTACTTCCAGTGTCCACGAGGAGATCCAGGGTACTTCCTCCATCAGGAGGGCATAGAGATGCTGCAGCTTGGGAAGGAAAGGATGGCCGGTTTGCTGGTTGAGGCTCCCGATTCCCGGATGTAACGGTTCGTTCACGACGGTCACCCGGGTGGTGGTGACTGCCTTTTCCAGGGTCATGCTGAGAGAGGGGTTCAGGGGCAGCTGTCCGGGTCTCTTGCCCCAGTATTTGATGAACGCAATGTTACTGGGAGACCTCCATTCGGCGGTGATTTTCTGTCCCGGGGCTACATCGGGTGGCGTGGATCGGTGGAACAATTCTCTCAGGCCGGGGTTCATGAATTCACTTTCAGGTGCGCAAAAGTAAGGATTGTTTGTACACCTTTCGAATGGAAATACGAAAACACCTCTTCCTCAGGCTGGTCGGAAAGGGCAAGGGCGAAATCACCTCCCCAGGCGCCCAGCGATTTGACTACACCGGGCATCCCCTTGTATGACAAACCCAACCTGGGCTTTTGCAGCAGATCTGACAACAGTTGTTCGTGTTCGTCCACCAGGTCGCAGAGCAGCTGGTAATCCTCACAAAGACTCACTTCCCGTGAAATCTGGCTGATTCTATCGGTAATATCAGGTTTTACCAGTGTTTGGTTCAGGAAGCCGGCCACCTCCTTGCTGCTGTCCTGTTTGCGGCCCTGATAAAAGAAATAGGCATATTTTTCCAGGGCCGGAGCCTTATCAACCGGGTTTATCTCAGGATGGTCTTTCCCGGTCTTGAAGAGGAACAGTTGATCCCGGCTGGCGCAGGCCACGTCGTATCCTGATCCCGAGGACACCATGCGGTGAAGCTCGTGGGCATCCACCCCGGCCCATTGGGAGATAAGGGAGATCAGGCTGGAGCTGCTGCCGAGGCCCCACTGCAACGGGTAGTTGGATTGTGTAACCACCCGGTACCCTTGTTCAGGGAATAAAAAGGCCGGGTTCAGACTCCTGGCGGCCAAAAGGACCTTCTGGAGGAAGGCGGAAGTGGCCGCATGGGTGGTACGGATGGGATCCATCGTCTCCGGGTCCAGGGCTGAAGAAAACCAAAGTCTTTCCTTCTCCCTGCTGAACCAGTACAACAGTCTCTCTTTCACCGGGGAGACCGTCATGGTCTGACCGAATCTCACGGGAAAAGCGAGGGCTTCTGCACCTTTGAGGACGAGGTACTCTCCGGTGATCAGCAATTTACCATGGGCGATAAAATCAGCGGCAGGTAGCATCCAGGAATTCTTTGACGGCGGCGAAGCTCACGGTCCGGCCTTCGAAATAGGTAAGCGCTTCCTTTCGCTGATGCGGGTCAGCGGAAAGGATATTGAGGATGTTGGTGAGATGCAGCTTCATGTGACCTTTCTGGATGCCTGTGGTCACCAGGCTTTGGATGGCGGCGAAGTTGCTGGCCAGCCCGGTGGAGGCTATGATACCCATGAGTTCAGGAGCAGAAGGATTACCCAGGATTTCCAGCGACATGCGGGCCAGGGGATGCAGGTTGGTGATGCCACCCACCGTCCCTACTGACATGGGGATCTGCAACTTGATGGTAAACTGGTCTCCTTCCATTTCACACCAGCTCAGGGCACGATACCTCCCTGACCGGGAGGCATAGGCATGGGCTGCTGCTTCGATAGCCCTGAAATCATTGCCTGTTGCGATAAGCACGGCATCAACCCCGTTCATGATCCCTTTGTTATGGGTGACAGCCCGGTACCTGTCTCGAAAAGCGATCTCATAGGCCATCCACACTTTTTCGGTGAACTCATCCACACTCAATCCTGAAGTGATCCCTTTGAGGGCTTTCTTTTCACAGCTCACTCCGACTGTCACGGTGCACTGGTCGGTATAATTACTTAAAATGGACATGATGACCTGGCAGGGTGCTGACAGGGGGTCAGCGTCCTGGTTGAGGATCTCGGTCAGGCCCCGGGAAAGATCTTCCAGGCAGGTGTTGATGAAATTTGCCCCCATGGAGTCGACAGTCTCGAATTCTGCTTTAAGCCTGAACAGCTTTTCGATTTCTGTACTGTCATCCAGCAGTTCCAGGTCGGCGATGCCGCCGCCTCTTCGTTCCATGTTGGTGGTGAAGTCCCTCAGGCGATCGAGGAGCAGAGGTTTGATGGAAGGCCACCGTTCTTTGAGCACGGCCGGATCCTTCAACCACCTGAAATATACGTGTCCCAGCTTGATGGCCTTCAGGTCCAGGACCCGGAAACCACCTCTTTCTGCCCAGAAACGGGCACTGGAAGCTGCCGCTGCTATCACGGAACTCTCTTCGATCACCATGGGAACATGGTAGATATCGCCGTTGATCACGAAATTGGGAGCGATGCCAAAGGGAAGATGGTGGCTGCTTACGGTGTTTTCACTCATGTCCATGAAAAGTTCCCTGAGCTTCTCATCCTTGAAAAGGAAACTCTCCAACAGCAGGGCCGCATCGGCGGGAGTCTTGCAAAGGTTGGAGACCAGCCTGCGTTTTTCCTCTTCCTGGAGTTTGGAAAACCCTTTAATGATCCTTCCCTTCATTGAATTACCTGGGTTTCAGGAATGCCCTGGCAAACAGCAGCCCCTGGATTTGTTTTTCGATAAAATCTTTCAGTTCCTGATACTCCGACCTGGCATGTTTAAGAAAGGCAGAGGCCATCCCGAAGACGGAAGGCATAGGGCTTTTTGACAGAAGATAATACCCGTCGAGAAAGTTCCTGACACCACCGGAGAGGATGAGCTGTTTGACGGCCACGGGCTCCGTGGCACTGATCTGTCTAATCCATTCGAGCATCTCGGGGGCAGAATGTCCTACCAATGACAGAGGCTGATACCCTTCCCTTGGTCCGGCTTCCCTCCTGGCCAGCTCTATCTTCGAGAAATTGGTCCCACCCAGGGCGGCCAGCTCGAATGCTTCCAGAGGAAGACGTAATAAAGCCTGTATACTGGCGGGTCCCATGCCTTGTCCCACCTCTTTTACGATGACCTTTAAGTCCGATATTTCAAGGAAGGCTTGAATGGTTTCCACCGGCGGACGTTGCAGCCGGTCTCCTTCTTCCTGTAAAAACTCCTGCAAAGGGTTCACATGGATGATCAGTCCGTCGGCATAAAGCAGTTCAACCAGGCCAACAAGACGTTCGGTCTCCTTATCCCTGACCATGTGTTCCAGCTGTGCAATACCAATGTTGGCAAACAATGGCATGTCCTCTCCGATGACAGCCCTCATGTCGAAGTCTGGCAGGTATTTGGGGTCCTCCAGCAAGATACGGCAGGAACCCAGTCCCATGCCCATGCCAAACTCCCTGCACGCCCTGGCCAGGTTGGTATTGATGGTCCTTGCCATGCTAGTGCCGCCGGTCATGCTGGAAACCCATAAGGGAACCTTTAAGTTCTTCCCTAAGAAAGGAACCGGGCCCCATTCGTTCTGTTCCATGCAGCCTGTCACGGGCTCATAGTAAAACCGGGGATCTGCCAGATCGCTCCCGACCTGCGAAATGAATGCCAAATCTATATGATCACTTTTTCTAGCTTCCAACGGAGTGTAGCATTAATCCAGGATAGGTGTTCTGTTCATTGAACAGCCTTATCTGCCTTTCAAAGGTACACTTATTTTTCTTTCAGCCCTCTTTACAAGCCACCGGAAAGGTCGATGACCGACCCGGTGATGTTGGACGCTTTATCAGAAGCAAGAAACAAGGCCAGCTCCGCCACATCCTCCACGGTGGAGAACCTCCGGGTATCGGTGTCTTTCAGCATGTCCTGCTGAATGGCTTCTTCCGACATTCCCAACTCACGTGCTAAACCCGGGAGTCTTTCTTTTAAGATTCTTTCGGTACTCACCTGTCCAGGGGCAATGGCATTGACGGTAATACCAAAAGGGCCCGCCTCCTTCGAAAGGGCTTTGGTAAAGCTGTTCAGGGCCGATTTGCTCACCAGGTATGAAGCCATGTTAGGCAAAACCCTTCGGTAACCTATGGAACTGATGTTGATCACCCTTCCCCATCGTTTCTGTATCATGCCAGGCACCAACAGCCGTGAGAGGTAAAAGGCTCCGTAGAGGTTGGTCCGGATCAGACGGTCCCATTCTTCCACCGGAGTGTCCCATACCGTTCCCATAAAACCTGAAGTACCGGCATTATTGATCAGGATGTCGATGGCGGTTGTCTGCTGAAGAACCTCGCTAACCAAGGACCCGGCTTCCCTGGCATCACTTAGGTCGGCCTGGTGAAGCCAGGCGGGTACCCCCAGCTCCCTGACCATCTGTAAGGTCTCTTCTCCTTTATTCCTGTTGTGGTTACAGGTCAGAACCAGGGCTGCTCCCTCAGACGCAAACCCGAGGGCCGTAGCCCGGCCAATGCCTCCGGAACTTCCGGTGACCAATACCGTCTTTCCCTGGAATCGTTTTTCTTCCATCTTCCCTCTTTGTTTCAGCATACATTATCGATCAACGCCTGACTGGCAGTAAACAGAAGGGCAATATGATTTTCTCCTGCACCCGAAGAGGCAAGGAGGACCAGGTCACCTGCTTTTACCATCCCTTTTTCAACTGCTTCTGTAAGATTGGTCGGAACACTGGCTGTGGCTATATTGCCATATCTTTCAAAAGACTCATAAAACCGGGAGTCGGGAACGCCGATGGCATCTTTCCAGGCATGGGCAGCCCATGCCACAGGCTGGTGAGTGACAAAGAGGTACACATCTTTAATATTCAGGCCTGATTTCTCTAATACTTTGCTAACCACAAACTTAATGTCCTCCTGTGCATGAAACCCAACCTCTTTCACTGCTTCCATATTATAAAACGTTACAAAGTCCTGACTGTGATCAGAGGTAGCTGCCGTGCTCATAAACAGATGGGGGGAGCGCCTTTGAAAGATGATCGCATCCTGTCTGCTGCCATCGCTGGTGGAATGAGAACAGACATATCCGTTTCCGTCCCCGACGGCCGTAATGACCGCCGCTGTAGCCGCATCGCCGGTATTGACACTATAATAATCGGATTTATCATTGATCATGGAATCAAGAATGCTGTTGATAATCAGCACGTTATTCTTGATCCCGGATTGGACGAGGCTGCAGGCCAGTTCCACCATAGTGACAAAGGACGAACAACAGGTGTCTACGGCATAGGCACCGGCATGTTTGAGCTGCAATTTGTGCTGGACCAGGGAAGCATTGGAGGGAAGGCTATGGTCTTGTACCTGTGAATGGACCATGACCAGGTCGATATCATCTTTTGGGATGCCTGAATGAAACAGGGCCAGCGCTCCTGCCAGGGTCTCGGCATCGGAAGGCAACATGGGATGTGGGATTACCGAGTGTTTCACCGAATGAGGATCCAGGGGAACACGTCTGCGTTCACGGGTACCCTGGAAAGGATCATTCTTTTTCTTTTCCGGCAGCCTCTCCAGCCAGGCCTCAAACCAGGGCTGGTTTTTCCATCCTTCCTCATTGGTTTCGATGAAGCCTGGCAGGTTCCCGCTTTGCTCCATCATCCGTATGTATTCCTCCGGGAGCAGGGTCTCTTTTCTCAGGAATTCAATAAAACCAATCTTTTTGTGTGTTGGAATGGGTTTGGCAGGGAGGTAGGCACCCAGGCTGACCAGCCCGGCCCTTCTAAGTTTCGTTTCCATAGTGTTCTAATATTCCTGTTTCGTTTCTGTTTTTCTTTCATCGGCAAATGACATGGTAAATCCCAACATCAGCCCGTAGGTTTCTTTTTTCCATTCATAGAGCCCGGCAGACCAAAGGTACACAGGTGTCTTCGGTATCCTGAGGTCTACCCTGGGCCCCACTCCAAAATAATTCCTTGCAATGGCCCCTGCCTTCCAGTCCCTGCCCTGGTACCACCAGGCAAGCTCGTACAAGTCAAGCACTTCACCGATGCGAAGGTAGGCACTCGTAAACTGTGTTTTTCCGGCTTTTATTCCCACGGAGGTGATCAGCACCACCGAGCTGAGCGGGATATCCCAGCCGGTCAGGATGCCCAGGTTGAGCCAGGGCTTCAGGTTGTAATCCAGTCCCACCGTCCCACCGCCCAGGTTGTTCTTCAGGGTGGCCGAGCTGATCAGGCCCATCTTGTCAGTAAGGGCATGCCGGCCGGTCATGGTGATCGACTGTCGCAGCCCGCAGTTCAGGTAGCTGTAATGGTCCATTTTCCATCCGTTCTGTGCTGACAGGATTACCGGGACCTGGAAGGAAACGATAATAAATAAAATAAATAGTATCCGGAGGTTCAGGAAAGGAGGTTGTAAAAGCATAAATGTCATCGAGTAGGGGTGGTTTTGGTTCATTTTTGAATGTTTTCTGGGATGCTGATGATGAACTCGGTGTATTGTCCTTCTTCGGTCTTCACCTCGAGTTTTCCTTTATGGATCTGTTTGATGATGTCAAAACTCATGGACAAACCCAAACCCGTTCCTTTACCCGTGGGTTTGGTGGTGAAGAAGGGGTTGAAGATCTTGTCGAGAACAGAGGCGGGGATACCGGTACCGTTGTCCCGTATGGTGATCTCGATGAATTTCCCGGCTTTTTTTGTGGTCACGGTGATCTCAGGCCGGAAAGAACTGCCCAGGGATTTCGCCTTCTGGTCTACCGCATAACAGCTGTTGTTCACGATATTCAGGATCACCCTGCTCAGGTCCTGGGGCACGACATTGATCTTTCCGACTTCAGGGTCCAGCTCGGTCTTGATGGCCGTGTTAAAGCTCTTATCCTTGGCACGCATGCCATGATAGGCCAGGTTCACATATTCGCTCACCATATTGTTGATGTCCGTGAGTTCGAACTCCCCGGTTCTTCCGCGTGAATGCTGGAGCATCCCTTTGACGATGCTTTCTGCCCTCTTTCCATGCTCATGGATTTTCTTTACGTTGGAGTCGATCATATTGAGGATGTCTTCCATATCGAGGCGGGTGTCTTCATCAACCGTTTCTTTCAGCTTGTCAAGGTTCTCCTTCATCTCGGTCACCAGGTCGGCTGAAAGGGTAGCGAAATTATTGACAAAGTTCAGTGGATTTTGAATCTCATGGGCGATGCCGGCGGTGAGTTGACCCAGGGAAGCGAGCTTTTCCGACTGAACCAGCTGGTCCTGTGTGTCTTTCAACTCGTCCAGGGTTTTCTGGAGATCTTCCAGCAGGCCGGTCTTGATGAATGCTGAGATGATATGCTGCCGTAAGTTCGACAGGAAGCTGATGTCTTTCTGGTCGTAGGCTTCTTTCTTACTGGTATTTTCAAGGGTAAGGAAACCTTCCACTTTGTCGTCGAGCCGAATGATCACGATCAGCATGGAAACAGCATTTCTAAAGGCATCCGGCATCGCAGAAGTGGAGAACTCCCCGGTTTTCAGGAAAATATCCTCGGAGACCTCATCGGAACCATGGATTAAGGGTCGTTCCAGCTGGTCCAGTGAATAGCTCTCCGACTCAGCCTGACGGATATCCCAACCAATGCCGGCTTTGATCCGGAACTGGTTGCTCGCCTTGTCATGGACGATGGCGGTGGCTTTCTCCACGCCCTTGATCACCATCAGTTTTTCAAGAATAGACTGCAGCAGATGGGTGAAATGGATCTGGGCATTGATCGACTTCACCACGGTGTTGATACGCTCCAGCTCCTCATTCTTGTGGGCCAGCTCCAGGCTTTGTTCCTCTATCTCCTCTTTTTTCTGAACCACTTCAAGGGTCCTTTCCTGGATCAGGTTCTCCAGGGCTTTCTTTTCTTTCATTAACTGCCGCGAACGCATCCTGATGATCAGGAAGATGATCCCCAGGGCCAGCAAAACATAGATGACATAAGCCACCACAGTGGCATACCAGGGAGTCCGTATCCTGAAGGCATAAGAACATTCTTTGCTCACAACGCCGTATATATCCCTTGCCCTGACTTTAAATACATAGCTGCCTTTGGGAAGGTTGGTGTATTCTTTTTGAGTGATGGTGGTCCAGTCAGACCAGATCTTGTCAAATCCCTCCAGCATATACTGGTATCTTGTTTCTCCCTTGATATCGAATAAGGGAGCAGCAAAATCAAACAACAGGGTATTATCCTGGTGCCCCAGGACGGGTTTCAGGCTGTCAGGCTGTATAGGCACTCCTTCCTTGTCAATGCCCGGGAAACTCCCGGAGAAGAGCAGTGAGTCATTGTTCACTACCACCTTTCTTATAAGAGGTAAAAAGACCCTCTGACGATTCACTTTTACCGAAGGATCATACTGAATCAGTCCTTCAGGTCCTCCGAACCACGCAATCCCGTCGTCTTCGGGAAATAAGACCGTGATCGTGACATCCGATATCGGCTGAAGATCGCTGGTCAGTGATGCATAACGTTTGTTGCTGGAAGGCAGACCAAGGGCAGCTCTCTTTTCATCCCCACCTGTTGTCCAGAGTTGTCTGGCCTTATCCTCCATCACCAGGTCGTACCAGGCTTTTGTAATGAGAGTGTCAGCAGGTAAGGGCAAACCGGGTTCAAAAACCGACTTGTTAGCATTGTAGGTAAACACCCCTGCAGGAGTGGCAGCTACCAGCCGGCCGGCCACACGGTTCAGGCGAATGCCGCCGGATACTACCAGGCCCTGGGCCGTATCAAAGGTTATGATGCGGTTATTATGTTCATAATCAATACGTAACAACCCTGATCGGGATCCCGGCACCCACAGCCTTCCTGACTCATCTTCAGCCATCTGTCGGATCTCATGTATAATACCGGGGACTTTCTCCTGAGAGATGACCCGGCCATTCTCAAGCCGTATTTTCAGCAAACCGTCTGTCTGGCCTATGAAGAAAAGGAAGGGATCCCGCAAGCTCTGTACGATGCCCAGTGAGAAGGCCTCGGTAAGAGGGGAACACTGGTCATTCCTAATCTGATAAAGCCCCTGGCTCGTAGCTGCAAGCAGGGATCCGTGGGCAGATACCACGGACCAGCAGGCGGTATAGATCCCGGGAATCTTGTAAAAGTCGGAAGTTTCCGGCTGATAACGGAATAAGCCCTGGTAGGTGGCCACCATCAGCTTCCCTTCATGGCGGGTCATCGACAACACGCCGCCTTCCAGTCCGGAAGACCCCGGGAAATAGGTGAAGGGTGAAGGGAACCCGATATGGGACAGGCCATCATTCATGCTCGCCCAGAGACTCTGATCTTTGTCAAGGAAGAGGGAGGTGATGTAATCATTCCCGAGTCCGGAAGCCTTGTTGATGCTGAGAATCAGGTTCCCTGAAGCGTTCAGGATGAGGATTCCTCTGCGTTGTGTGCCCACGGCTATCTGGTCTGGTCCTGATAATGCGATACAGCTGATCTTTGCTTCAAGGAACCACCGGTCAGCCTCCGTTTTCCAGGGAACGATCCCTTGCGGTGACAGATTGAAAATACCCTGGTTGTCGGTAGTCAGCAGCACATTGTTGCCCAGGGCGACCATCCCTTGTATCTCCATGGCCGATGTGACGGCTTCTCCGCCAGGGATTTTTTTATACTGAAGATCATGAAACTGAGTAAGACCCTGGTTTCTCAACTGGACATAAATCTTTCCGGCACATTCGCAGGCAGCAAGCACTGGTTCGGGAGCAGGAATGCTTTTCAGTTTCCCTTCTTCCAGTAACAAGATTCCCCTGGAGGTGATAAAATGAACTTTCCCGCCGGCTATCAGGCATTGCAATACCTCACCAAATACCTGGTCTTTGTCGGGTAAGGATTCTGTAAGACTGTAATAGTGAAGGGTTCCGTGAACACCTGTCGAGAGGTACCCGGCTTCATTAAAGGCCCCTGCAAACAGTTTTCCTGAAGCATCCAGGGCCATGGCGGTGACCCTGGTCTGGTTACGGGTCTGGATCAGCCTCCAGCTTACACCGTCGTATTCCAGTATGCCTGCAAAATTTCCAAAATACATCAAACCCCTGTGGTCCTGAAGACAACAGAAATTCTGTGTATGAGCAGCATAATCACGAGATGAATAATGCCTGACAAAGGGAGAACCTTTCTCCCTGTTCGTTCGCTGGGCAGTCAGGGAAGCAGGCAATACCAGGAACAACAGAATGATGGCCTGGTAAGGAAGGATTTTCCAATGCTGTGATCGTCGGTCTGTTATCATGGCTGGGGGGTTAATTCGGGTACAGGTAACATCTGTTCTAACATGAAGGGTTTTTGACATAACAGGGTGTAAAACCTTTCCAGGTTGAGTTCTATCAGGGTGCCTTTTTCCAGGCAACGGTAGTTCTGTGGTCCGGTAATGCCGCCAACGGGAATGAAATCACAAAGCACCTGGCCAGGGGGTATCTGTAGGTGATGTGACGGAATTTTGAGCAATTCCAGGGTCCGGTCTGAAAAATATACCACCTCCTTTCCCGGGACCAGCGGAAGATGGACCTCCTGACCTGCTTCCACTAGGAGGAACCGGGATCCGTGGGTAAGGGGATACAGTTCCTCCTCATAGATGTCCCTGAAAGACGGTAGCGATGATAAGAGCTTGACCTTATCCATCAGATTCCATTGTTCTTCGTCAGGATCAGTGTTGTCAAGAAGTTTCCGGATCCGGTCTTCCAATTCTTTACCGAACCTTACCGATTGCTTTTCAAGGAGCTCAGGGTTCATTGTATGGAGTGTCCTGATGGCAGATTCAAAGAGCAGGGGTTCTGGATGGACCAGGTGAGCGAGCAACACTTTTTCTGTATCCGGCGACGGCACCTCTGCCAGCTTGACAAGGGCGCAGGCTTTGATCCAGGGACTTACCAGAGAGTAATCTTTAAGAATAATATCGATAAGCCGGTCATGGATGTCCAGGTTCTCCTGGGGGTACTGATACTGGTATGCCTGTAGAATCTCTTCCATCTTCAGGTTCTGGAACAAGGGTATCAGCATCTCTCTTACCTGTGCTGAGACCATCATATCGAAGAGCTCGGCAGCATAGATGCGGGCTTCTCTTCCGGTGGCATTGAAGTTCTCCTGTATCCTGCTGATGGCAGATGGTTCGAACATCAGCGCCAACAGCTGGAACAGGAAGTTCTTCCCGTTAACGGCCTGGTGTTCCAGAGCCCTGACCAGCGCGTCGTTGCCTGAATACAGGCTGATATCATTCAAGCAGGCGAGGCTCCAGACGATCAACGAGACTTCCTCTTCCATGACCTGCCGTATGTAAACCTCTTCCGAGATGTTCACCCGGTAATGGTTCTTTACCAGGCCGCGGATCGCTTCCATGCGGACAAGCCTGTCAGGATGGCTCATCAGCGCCCTGAGCCTTTTGATACCTTCTCCCTTTCCCATCTCAGCGATCAGAGCCACCAGCTTGCGTTGCTGTAAGGATCTGGACTCCAGTTTTTTGATCATCTGGTCGGCCTCTTTCATCACCGAAGGGCCTGCCTGCATGAGAGCCACTGCCGCCATCCTGCCGTATTCTTCCTCGAACAACGACTCAAAAAGCAAGGGCCACAGCTCCCGGCTCTTGTTCATCCCTGCCCTGTAAATGGCTGCTTTCCTGACTTCGGGAACAGGGTCCCGGAGCAGGTCTTCCAGCAGTCCTAACGACTGGAACCTTCCAAGTTGCGGTATCATCATCAGAGCCATCAGTCGGTCGTCAGCCGAGGATGACCGGCACAACTGCTCCACCTCCTGCAGCGAACGCCGGGCTCCGCCTCCTGTGCTCAGCACGGAATCATATTTGGAAAAGGGATCCATCATCCTTTCATGCCATGGTTTAAGTGCATCTGAGGTTCCGGTACCTTCCCCTGCCTCCTCAGGCTGGGCGGAGCTCTTACTGCTTAGAATCTTACGCAGCTCCTGCTGATAGGATTGGAACATGCGGAAGGCCGCCCATGACCATACCACCAGAACCAGGATGAAAAAGTAATTAAAATGGATCAACGACAAACCCAGGGCGGTAAGAAGGATGATGACAGCCCCCACCAGGATGTTGGACAGGGCTTTAGGCCCACCTTCTATTTTTCCCTGGAAAGAAAACCGTTCACTGGCCGGCATGACCTGCAACAGAATAAGGTACGAGGGGTCACTTAGCGAATTCTTGAGGGAACGCATTAAAAGCTTGCTGAGGACCACAAAAGAGAACATCGCGGCAACACCGAAGAAAGTACCCGACAGAGAGGCAAGAAATGTGCTGATCAACAAGGCCAAAGGCAGCCCTATCAAACCGGGTTTTACACCATACTTCCCGGTGAGCCTCCCGTAGACAAAGGTCTTTACAATGAACTCCACCAATGCCGTGATACCAAAAAAGATGCCGATAAAACCCGAGAGAACTTCTTTTTGAGGAAAGGCCATCTGGGTCTGTCCAAAGAAGATGTAATCCACGAAATAGAGTCCGAACACCGGCAGGATGGCAAGGATGAAAAGCTGCAAAAGGAAGGATTCTTTGAAAAATCCCGTCAGTGACCGGGAACTCTTCTTTTCCGGTACTCTCGAAGGCCTCCTGACAGCCAGCTGCCGCCAGAAACTGCGGAGCAACATGACGAGGACCACCAGGGTCAGCAGAAGAAAAAACAGGGTGAGCAAAGGAAGGTGCTCTGTCTTAATGAACTTTAACAACAAAGGCACCGAAAAGAAACCGAGTACATTAGAGATCACTTCCCCGACACCTATAAAACTGTACAACCTCTTCCCCTGTTGAAGGGTGAAGATGCTTGATGCCAACCCGTTAAAGATGATCCCATGGACGAACAGAAACACATTGATCCAAAGGAACATGCTGAATGCCAGCCATTTATTGAAGGTGAAGATGTATCCGATCGTCAGGAGGCTGGCCGTGATGATCAGGAAAAGCAGGCTCCAGGTCATGATCTTTGAGATGCTGCTCTTCCTCTGAATGATCCGGAAAATCCTTCCCAGAAAATAAATGACCACTCCTCCGGCCATATAGACATAAGGCAACATGTTCCGGTCGAAACAATGGAGGAACAGGGAGATGGCCGCGGTATAAAAGAAGGCGATGGAAGCCCCCATGAAAAAAGAATACCATACCATCAGCCTGACAGCTTTCCTTTCTTCCGGCTTTACCTGTAATATGTTCCAGATGTTTCTCATTCCCTGTGATCCATTTCTTAATGTCTACTTGCTCAGATCATATATCAGCTTCACGGAAAGGGTCCTTTCTTTTTGGGGCGTGTAATACCCGTAATAATTACCGTCTGCATTCCTCACGCCGGGATCGGAGTAGTCGGTGTTTAGAATGTTATCGCAGACCAGCTGGCACATGAGGCCCCATCCGAATTCATACCCGATGGCAGCATGCAGGATGGTGTGTGCAGGGAACTTACCCGGGTTAAGGGGCACGGTAGTGCCGGGACCGGTCTCCCTTTCTCCGATGTAATTCATGCGAAGGTTGACATTCAGGCTGTTAAAATACTTTGCATTGACGCCCAGGTTGGCTTTATGTTTGGAGATATCTCCGATGGTAGAGGTGATGCCGTTGGCCTCACTTTCTGTTTTCAAAATGAAAGTGTAGTTTCCGAAGAAATGATAATCACCTGCCTGCCAGGTGAACTGGGATTCCAGGCCCTGTATAGACATACTGCCGATTGGAGCATTCTGGGTGGTGGTGCCTCCCTGGTAAGGGACCTCTTTCGTGCCGATGACTCCGGAATAGCTGGTGCTGAAAACATTCACCGAGGCGTACAGGTTCTTTCCGGGGTTGTAGCCGGCACTGACTTCCAGGTTCCTGGCTTTTTCAGGTTCCAGCGACGGACTGGGGAGTTTCCGGAACTCCGTGGTGGCAAATTTGGTCCAGTTGTCGGCATCTTTCATGGCTTCTGAATAGATGGCCTTGAATACGAACTGTTTAGGAGTATAAACAATGGCAACCCTGGGATTGAACTGGGTGCCGTAACCGCCCAGCTTTCTGATCTTATTGTAATCGACCCTGCCACCCAGGGTAAATTTCAGGTCTTTATGAAACTGGTAATTGCCTTGGGAATAAAACCCAAAATCCTTGATGTCATAGGTATTGCCACCCATGATGCCACCCTGGTTGGTCTGGCTTCCCCCGACATACCCTGAGTCAGACGGATACTCCCTGGGAGAGATCAGGTAATTTCCCTGTAAAAGGCTGTTCCTCACCTCAACACCGCTCACAAGGTCAAAGCGGGGAGTGGGACTGTAGATCACCTTGAACTCATCGCGAAGCTGCTTTGAAATCTGGTACAGGTAGATCTGCACCCAGTTGGGCGCCGCCCCTTTGGCCAGGTCAGCCAGTTTCTTCTTTCCATTGGAATAATTGTTCAGGGTGAGGGAAGAAGTCCCGTTGTCCAGCTCATGGACCATCAGCTGCACGTTGTTGCTGATCACCAACTTATCGTTGAGGTTCTTTTCATACCGGGCATAGAAGAAGTTCTGTACAGGTTCAAATTCGCTGCCGTTGAGATACCCGGATATATTATTATCGTTGAACATGTTGGTGGTGCCGTGAACCCCTCTCCATCGCTGGAATCCCATGGTAAAATCTCCGATTCTCAACTTCCCGTGTACCAGCCAGTCCTTGAAAAGTGCGGAATATTCCAGTGGATGACCATTAAAAGTCTTGTTGGTGATGGCTTTTTTATCCAGCGACCTGGCCATGTTCTGACCTGAGTCTGTGAGCATGAGGGCGGTAACCACGTTGTTTCCGTCCCTGATCACCTGGTACAGCAGGGAAGTGTCATTAAGACCGTTGGTAGTATAATAGTTCTGGGCATTGGAGGTTACGTTGAGCAATGACTTGTAATTCACTGAATTATAATCATCAGGGTTATAATCATAGTCTTTGAATTCTGAAAGGTTTCTCTCATCCGACTGATAGAACCTGCCGGTAAGGGTAAATGAAATGCTTTTGTGTTTTCCAGCCAGGGTGATGTCGCCATATTTCGTCGCATAGGTCCCGTAACCGGTCTGGGCACTCACTCCAAAACTCTTTCCATGGGTGATCTCTTCCGGCTCTTTGGTAATGACGTTCACCACACCGGCAAATGCATTGGCACCATACATGGTGGATGCCGGGCCATAGATCACTTCCACCTTGCTCACGTTGCTCAGCGGATACTGCATGTCCCAGTACGCCGTATTCGACCAGAGGTTGTTTTCCTCCACACCATCGATCAGAAATATGGTACGGTTGGTTTCATTAGACCGGTATCCACGCTGGTAAAGATTCGAATAAATAGAACTGTAATTCCGCGAAATGTCAAAACCCGGCAAATCGCTGAACATGGCTTCCATATCGGTGTACCCTCTCTCTTTGATTTCCTTGTCAGTAAGAATGATGACGGTACCGGGCGCTTCATACAGGTTCTCTGCTTTTTTGGAAACCGACCTGACGATCTGTGCCGATCCGCTTTCTTTGATTTGGTTGATGATGCGTATGAATTTGGGCGGATCGAAAATGGCCGGCTCATAGTTGGGATTGATCGTAAGGAGATTCATGGCAGCCCATTGCGCTTTCTCCAGCGAATCCATGGCAAGGTAGCTCATGGATACCAGCTTGTACCCTTCCAGTTTTTGTCGGTCATTGAATCCCTGCACTATGCAGGGAAGGACCGCCGCCAGCACCTGGTCGAAGTTGCCGGTTTCATACCTTTTCTGGGCTTCATTCAGCGTCTCATCCCCGCAACCGGATTGCCCGAATGACTGACCGGTACTGATCAACAGGACAACAAGCGGGGATAACAGGAAAAACATGTATAATTTCCTCATTCTCAATTTTCAATTTATCAATTGTCAATTCCCTTTATGGATGTACAGGTCTTCTGGTATTCAATATCACTGCCTATATATTGGTTCCATTCCTCTCTTTTCAGGTTCCGCTTCACTTTGTCGCAGAGTTCGGAAGCCAGGAGTTCCGGATCAGTCACAAAGAGGCGTATGGTCTTGTCGGCGCTGCAACTCACCACATGTTTGCCGTCGGAAGTAAACAGGACATCGTAGACCCAGGAGTCATGATCGTCGATTACGATGGGCGGATTACCGGCATCGCTGTAATCCCACAGACGGATGGTCCTGTCATAGCTGGCCGAAACCAGATGTTTCTGGTCTTTGCTGAAAGCCAGCCGGGTCACTGCTGAGGTGTGTCCCACGAGCTGCACTGCTTTTTCGCCGGGCTGCCCGGCATCAAGAATGAGCAACATGCCCGAGGAAAGTCCCAGGGCCAGGGTCTTCCCATCCTGGGTGACTGCCATCGACTGTACAGGCCGCGAAGCTGTGTACCATACACTGGCCTTCGATCCTTCATCGGCAAGTGAAAGCTTGTATATCTTTCCTGAAGCAGTGGACATATATACTGCCCGGTCCTTATTATCTGCCAGGATGCTTGTCACCTTCGTTTTCAGATCCTCTGATCGATTGATTTTCAAGGTGTTGGTATTCAAGGCCCAGAAGTTTATTTTCCCATCATCTCCGGTAGTCAGCAGTTGATTACCGGCTATACACATCCCTTGGACAGCTCCGTTATGTGCCTGGACAGCATCCTGGTTACCCTGGTGCCCTGGAGCCGGCCAGCGGTATAACATCCCTGAATAGGTGCAAGCCAGAAGGGAGTTGCCATCAGGACTCCATTCCACGCCGCGGAAGTCCTCATGGATCTTCTTCCCGGGGTTGAAGGTCTGTACCGGGCCTTTATTATTGTTGAGGTCCCAGATCCTGACCGATCCGTCGGAGCTGCAGGATGCCAGCATTTTTCCGCCGGGGGCCAGGGCTAGGTCCCGGATCTCGTCGGTATGTCCTCTGAGTACGGCCTGGTTACCTGCAACCGACGACAAGGCACGATAAAGGTCAGGGTCGTTCAGGTTGCCTCTGTTATCTTTGATAAAACGGTACGACTGCATGGCCAGCAGCGATGGCAGGTCTCCCGATTCAGATGGATTCATCTTCGCCGACTGAATAGCAATGGATCGTGCAATAGCGATGAGTCTGAGCCGGTTAGCATTTTGTTCGCTGAGGGTGGCCTTGTTCCTTTCCTGGTCAGCGATCTGTTTTTGAGAAACCGCCTCCTTGCGTTGTGTCTCTGCCTCGTCCCTGGAACGAAGGGCCTGGGTACGGGCCACATCGGCCGACTGCTTCTGCTTTACTGCCTCCTGCTTCTGTTCCACGGCAATCTTTTGCTGACCGATGGCATACTCCTTCTGTTCTTCTGTGATGATCTTCTGTTGCTCCGCTATCTGTTGCTGCTGTTCCGAGATCTTTTTCTGGATGAGGGCTTGCTGGCTCTGTTCAGCAGCTACCTTGCTTTCTGCAAGGGCTACTTTCTCTTTCTCCAGGGCTTTTTTCTCATTGGCAGAGGATTTAAACATCATGTTCAGCGCCAGGATGAGGAGGAAGATCGACAGTAGGGCTGCCATCCCCAGTATCATGGTAAAACGCTTGGTCCTCTGAAGGTTTCTCTTTTGAATGTTCTCTTTCTTAGTCACTTCAAGTTCATGTGACTTCTTAGAGTAAGCAAGATATTCGACGGCCCTTTCAAAAGCCGGGTCGTATCTGGTGGCCCAGGTCACATTAGGCTTGTTTTGTTCCTGCCAACGCAGGGCAAGTTCCAGCTCAGGGTTGGTCCACAGCCCGGTCTTCCCTTCCTGGTATAGTCCGGCAGATTTGGAAAGCCGCAGATACAGCTGGGATGACTGCAGCTCCTCCTCGTACCATTGTTTCAACCGGGTCCACACCCGCATCAGACTTTCATGCGAGATATCAATGGTTGAATCCATGGCCAGGGGGACATGGTAGGGAGGCATCAGGAAAGCCCTTCCCGGCTCCCTGAAACGGTCGATAACAGTCTCTGCCTCCTCAAAAGAAGCTCCCGTCAGCTCACAGATCTCATCCATCTTCGTCGGTCTCCGGGTGCTGCGGCTTTCCTCCCCGAAATCTACCAGCGATTTGAATAACTTCTCTGTGATCTCCCTGCTTCGGGGTGAAGGCAGCTCAGCAAAGATCTCTTCTGCATGGATCGAAAGGGCATTCTTCATGGTGCCAATGGCATCATAATGCTTGTCTTGAATAGGCTCATCGCTCACCCTCTGTATCTTCCAGAAGTCCCAGGTCCTCATCAGGGCATGCTGCAGAATGGGAAGCTGGTCAGGATCATCGCCTACCTCCAGGAGCAGGCGGTCGACAAGCTCTGGGTCTATCTTTCCCTGGAGCGCCGCCACGGGTCCGGTGATCACCTCCCTGATTTCCTCCTTGGTCATCCGCGGGACCAGGTAATGCCCCTGGTTGATGATCTCTGTCAACCCCCTGAATTCAGTACAGTCATCAACGAAATCGGTACGCATGGAGAGGATGACGAAGATGGATACTGTTTCATGAGTTACTGCATCGAGAATCAGTTCCACCAGTCGCGTGGAATCATTCATACCATCCTCTTCCGCCTCCTGATGCTTGAACCGGAACAGCTCCTCGAACTGGTCAATGTAAATCAGGTAATGTTTCTCTTCCTGCTGACGGGTTTGGCTGATGATCTCCCCAATACCGTGCCCTCCCGACCGGAGCCTGGAGCAGATCTCGTCAGCGCTCATGAGCCGTCTGCCTTCCGGGCTCTTGTCCGAATCCCCGGCATGAAGTGCCCTGGCCAGGTTTTCCATGGGCTCGTTGCCGGGTCGGAAAGTGAACAATTCCCATTCAGTGCCCAATTGCGTATATTTCCCTTTTACCAGGGCAGGGATCAGTCCTGCCTTGATCAGTGAAGATTTACCACAACCCGAGGAGCCGATGACAGCCACAAAACGGGTCTGGCTCAGCCGCCCGATCAGCTCCTTGATCTGTTTTTCCCTGCCGAAAAACAGGTAATCTTCGTGAGATTCATAACTGCGGATCCCCGGAAAGGGATTCACCGGCGAAGTAAAACCGTCCATAATATGCTAATATGCAGGGAACTGTTCTGATGATCAGCGAGAATCAGTCTCCTGGCTTTGATATCCGAAAGTTAGAAAGAAATGAACTTAAACAGATATCCATTTATCAATTTTTTAAAACATCGTTTGAAGTGGTTCATTACATGACGATTTCTCGATGATAAAAATCCATGTCCAGGTTGACCTGAAGGCACTCTCCTGCAGATAACATTTTATTAAGAATATTTCCAAATTGATTAAATATTTTGATGTATCTTTGAACATCATCAAAATCAAAATTCAATTAAATCAACGTTTTATGACCACTGTAAACATCTATCTCACCTTTGAAGGTAATTGTATGGAAGCCTTCGAGTTCTACCGCAGCATTTTCGGAGGAGAATTTTCCTATGTCGGAAAATTCGGTGACATGCCGGTCCATGAAGGACAACCTCCCATTCCTGATGCGATGAAAGACTGGATCATACATATCGGTCTGCCCATTAGTAAGGAGACGGCCCTGTTGGGCAGTGACAGCGGCGGGGAATGGGCCCCGGCTATCTCCGTCGGAAACAATTTCTCTATCTCAGTGGATACCGACAGCAAAGAACAGGTCGACCGGTATTTCAATGCGCTGGCTGTCGGAGGTGCCATCACCATGCCCCTGGGCATCACTTTCTGGGGCTCTTATTTCGGTATGTTGAAAGACCGGTTCGGTATCAACTGGATGATCAGTTATGCGGAACCCAGGGATAAATAGTCTTTTATTACTCATTTTAATTTAGCTACCATTATGAAGAAGCTCTATTTTGCACTTATTGGCGGAGTCATCCTGTTTGCCTGGATGTTCATCTCCTATGCCATGCCCAACCTTCACCGTTCGGCTGCACGCTATACTCCCCAGCAGGCGGAAATCCTCCAGAAACTTAGTGAAATGGGCTTACCCGAAGGCATGTACCTTCTCGGACAACCGGATCCCAATGCATCCGGCGAAGCTCAGTCAAAAGAGTATGAACAGCTGGAAGGGAGACCCTGGGCGGTGATCAACTATCAGCAGACAAACTCCATGGATATGACCATGCCCATGATCCGTTGCTACCTGATCTGTGCCGTGATCAGTTTCCTGCTCTTCTGGCTGATAGGCCAACAAAAATCACCCACGCTGCTCAACCGGGTTCTGCTCTCCCTGGCAGTGGGCTTTTGTGCCTTTTTCTTTATACCCTATGCCAACTACATCTGGTACCACGAACCCGACATCTGGGCCCATTTTGCCGATGCCATCGTGCCCTGGGTTATCCTCGGCCTCTTGGGACATTGGATGGCCAAGCCCAAAGCGGCTGTCGTATCATAAAAGAAACAAGGTCAGGCTTTCATTGAAACCTGCCCTTCGTCTCTTGCAGATACCTGAAACTGGTAGTGACTTGCAGGGCTATTCAATCATTTGAACTGTCTTTGGATACCATCTCATTTTTCAATACCTTTGTTTATCTCAAGTGAACCTGGTTTTGGAAATCTTTCTGATTATCGGTCTTTTGGTGGTGGTTGCCGGGATATTCATTCTCCCTGTAAGGAAGATTTTCCCGGCTGCCATGTTTGGCATTCTTCTCATGGTTTTTTTCTCAACATGGCTTTCAGCACCGGTACTCGTTTCTTTGTATCATAACACCGTACGCTCGGTTACCTGGGAACCGTTTCAGGGACTCTGTTTTGTGATCGACCAGCTTTCAGCATTTTTCGTTCTCGTGGTCAATATTACGGTCATTACGGGTATGATCTACGGAGGTATCTATCTGAAGGATGCACATTTACGTAAGCCGGTCATGCTGATCTGCTGGCATTACTTTAACCTGTTGTTGCTTCATGCCTCTATGCTGGCTGTCTGCATGCTTCGCGAGACGTTTCCCTTCCTGGTTATGTGGGAGATGATGACCCTGTCTTCCTTCTTCCTGGTTATTTTTGAAAGTGAGGAGAGAACCCATCTGAAAACAGGGATCAATTACCTGGTACAGATGCACTTAGGTATGTTTTTTATCCTGACCGGTTTTGCCCTTTCTTCCGGGAACGCCGGATTTGATGGGCTTACTGCATATTTCAGCGGACATCACGCTTTTCCCGCCTTCATCTTGTTTTTTTTGGGTTATGGAATCAAGGCAGGATTCTTTCCATTGCATACCTGGCTTCCCGATGCCCATCCGGCTGCACCCAGTCATGTCTCGGGAATCATGTCGGGTGTCATGATCAAAATGGGAATTTACGGGCTGCTGCGGGTACTCTTATCCATGAGGCAAGGATTGTTTGAGGCAGGCCTCTTTTTACTCGTCCTGTCATTGGTCTCTGCCGTATACGGAGTGTTGCAGGCCATCGTTCAGCATGATCTGAAAAAGCTGCTGGCTTATCACAGCATTGAAAACATCGGTATTATCGGCATGGGCTTAGGCCTGGGGTGCATGGGCCTTTCTCTTCATCAGAGCTTGATGGCCATCCTGGGCTTCGGGGGAGCCTTACTTCATGTCCTGAATCATTCGCTGTTTAAATCCTTACTGTTTTATGGTTCAGGAGTGGTTTACCAGGCCATGCATACCCGGAATATCAACACCATGGGTGGGTTGATTCGGCCTTTGCCGGTCACTGCCGGCTTTTTTCTGCTGGCCTCAGTGGCCATTTGCGGCCTGCCCCCTCTGAATGGTTTTATCTCTGAATTTCTTCTGTATTATGGCATGTTTGGCAGCCTTCACGGAGTCGGCTTCTATATGACCATTATCCTGCTCCTTGGAATAATAGGACTGGCTCTCACCGGCGGACTGGCTTTGTTCTGTTTTGCGAAGGCATTTTCCATTGTCTTCCTGGGTGAATCACGGAACGCCTCACGGATTGAAAAGGGTAAGGAGTGCTCATGGCTGTGGTTGCCTTACCTGGTCCCGGGTCTGCTTATCGTGGGAATAGGGTTGTTTCCGTTTTACTTAACGAGGCCTGTCTTCAACCTTGTCACCCAGGCCTTTCCTGACCAGGTCCCGTCCGTTTTGATGACACCTCTCGACACACAGATGACAACCATCAGCCGGGTGGTGCTGATCATCACCGCACTGGCAGGGATGTTCCTGCTGCTTCGTTTCCTTTACCTGAGAAAAAAACCTGCCGTATCGGGTCCTACCTGGGCTTGCGGATATACCGCCGGGTCACCGGCCATGCAATATACAGCCACCTCTTTCTCTGATAATGTGGCCGGGTTGGCCGGTGCAGTTGTAAACGTACGTAAAGAGTCGGAAGCAATTGGCGAACTGGATATTTTCCCAAAACCGGTGAATTTCGTCTCTCACTCCCGGGAGCTCCTCGAAATCTGGCTCATCGACAAACCCTTGCTCATGATGAGAAACCTGATGCGCCGCATTGCATTCCTTCAGACTGGACAGATACAACACTATATTTTATACCCTTTTATTTTTATTCTCCTCATCTTCCTTCTCACCCTGCTTAACTGGATCTAACCATGCTCAACCTGTTACTGATCATCTTTTCTGCCCTCTTCATACCCGGCTTGATCCTCAGAACCAGGAGCATACTCAGCGGACGAAAGGGACCCGGACTTTTTCAACCCTGGCGGGACGTGATAGTGCTGTTAAGGAAAGGGAGGGTGGTCAGCCATCATGCCGGTGCGATCTTCAGGGTCGCACCATCCATCCAGTTTACGACTGTCATGGGCGCTTTGCTGGTCCTTCCCTTCGGAGGGACGGAAGGTTTATTGAGTTTTAACGGTGACATCATTTTTGTGGTCTACTTGCTCGCCCTCGGACGTTTCTTCATGGTCCTGGCGGCCATGGACACGGCCAGTGGTTTCAGTGCCATGGGTGCCAACCGTGAGGTGCTCTATGCCCTCTTAGCTGAACCGGCCCTGTTGCTGATCATGGGCGTTTATGTGATGACAACGGGTGTGTTTTCATTCAGCAGCCTCATTCAGCATACTTCCGTACTGGTTTTTCAACCCGATTTCCTGATGCTGGCTGCCTTGTTCCTGTTTGTCCAGCTTGCCCTGGTGGAGACCTGCCGTGTGCCCGTCGACGATCCCAAGACCCATTTGGAGCTGACCATGGTGCATGAGGTTATGGTCCTGGATTACAGCGGACCTGATCTGGCCGTCATCCACCTAACCACGTGGATGAAATTTGCCCTCTTCGGCAACCTGATCGCCAACTGTATCCTTCCTTCAGGATGGGGATTACTGGCCACAGCCTCCTTGTATCTCTTGATACAATTAATTTTTGCGATGATCATCGGATTCATAGAGTCATTCAGGGCCAGAAACAAGATCATGCAAAATCCGAAATTCATTCTTACCCTCACCGCCGTGGGCCTGGCTACTTTTGCCATTCTTCTCGTGGTATCAAAGACAGGAGGTAACCCATGATGACCTTCCTGCTCCTGATGTTCGCCTTCACCCTTTTCTACCTGAGCATGGTAGGCAGGTTCCGGGTTTTTAGCGTCTTAATAGGATTACAGGGGTTGCTGCTTTTTTTCATTTCCTTCATCCAGCTCAATCAGATCAACCTGCCTAACCTTTTGTTCATCACCACAGAAACTCTTCTTGTCAAGGGCATAGCCGTCCCCTGGTTGCTGTTCAGGATCATCAAGAAGACAGGCATTTACAGGGTTCATCCATCCACCATACCCGGCTTTTATTCCCTGTTGATGACCCTGGGGGGGTTGATCATCAGCCTGGTCCTCGGAATGATTTTAAAAGGAGAACAGATTGACTCGCTCTTTATCACTATCGGCCTGCTCGCCCTGATCAGCGGCATCATCCTGATTGTCACCCGCAAACGTATCTTTTCTCATCTGGTCGGGTTCCTGGTGATTGAGAATGCCGTCTTTCTCTTTTCTCTTGCCGTCGGCACAGAGATCCCCATGATGGTCAATATCGGGATATTACTCGATATTGTTGTGAGTGTGCTGATCCTAAGTGTCTTCGTCGGACGAATCGGCGAGAAATTCAACGATATTGAAACGGAGAGTTTAACAGACCTGAAACACTGACCCTTGCTGCTCACCTACCTCATAACGAGCCTTACACTGATCGCGGGGATCCTGATCTTCCGGAAAAGATGGTTTATTACGCTGGCCACTGTATTATTCATGTCGGTCCAATGCGGCTTTTATGTGGCATTATTGATACATCGGGTCCCATACCTTACCGAGTACCTCGTCTTTGATCCTCTGGCTATCATCTTCATGGGTTTGTTGTGTGTATTATCTGTCACCACGATGTTACATGGTTTTCAGAACCTGAAAAATGACACCACACGACGCTTCAGGCAATATCATGCAGCTTTCTGCGGGCTCGTGCTTTCCCTGAACCTGGCCCTCATGGCCAACAACATAACCGTGGTCTGGGTATTTGCCGAAGCAACGACGCTGCTGGTTTCGGTACTGATTTATCATGAAAAGAACAAGCTCACTCTCGAAGCTGTTTGGAAGTACATCTTTGTCTGTTCCACAGGGATCGCCATGGCTTATATGGGAATTTTGTTCCTTGGATTAGCCATGAAAGGCGTGCCTGGGTTCAGTCATGATTTTGACAGGATGGCTGGACTGATCGCTGCTTCCAATCCTTTATATCTGAAGATCGCCTTCCTGTTTATCCTTATCGGTTACAGCACGAAGATGGAACTTTTCCCCATGCACACGGCAGGTGTGGATGCCAATTCGGTCGCACAGCCCCAGGTGTCTGCTTTTATCTCTACAGCCATGGTAAACCTGGGTTTCGTAGCCTTTTTCCGCATTTACCGGATGATGGCCGGTACAGAGATCCTTCCTTGGATGAACCATATCCTCATCATTACGGGTACGCTGTCGGTACTGGTGGCAGCAGGATATATGCTGAAAGCCAGGCATACCAAAAGGATGCTGGCCTATTCCACCCTCGAGATCATGGGACTGGTCGCTATCGGTACCGGCCTGGGAGGTGCCGGCCTTTATGCTGCCATCTTGCTGCTGATTGTTCATTCCCTGACAAAAGCCGGACTGTTTTATCAGCTTTCCCAGATGTTCAGGCTGTTTCATACTTATAAGCTCAAGGAGGTGGGACATTATTTCGACCTCAACCCTGCCGGTTCCATGGTGATGGTCACCGGCCTTGCCGGGATCCTGGCAATTCCGCCTTCAGGACTGTTTCGTCCGGAGTACCTGATCTTCAATACCCTGGTGATCAGTCACCATCGGGTGGTCTTCATTTTGGTGCTGTTGTTCTTGTTATTCATGTTGTATGCCATGGCGACAAGGATGATGCACATACTTTTCTCTCCGCCTGTTGAGGGAAACATCACGGCCAGCCCGGTAAAAGCCAATTTATTCGAAATCGGGATACAGATGGTGATGATCCTTTCGGCCATGATGCTGTGTTTTTATGTGCCTGAGTTCCTGTCGTCCTTAATAAATGAAGCCATCAGAATGATTTAATTCAGCAGATAATGGAAGCACTGGTGTATAAAGAGAATCCGTTGAAGGTACCGCTGGAGAATATTCCGGTGGTCCCTTATGACCTCTTTGCATCACAGGTGACCAGGCTTCTGAGCGACCTGTCAGCTCACTGTCTTGCCTATTTTGCTTTCCCCTTTCAGGGCGGTCTGTTATTTCCCGGCTTCATTGCTCATGATCAGGATCACACCATTCATGTACTGGCCCATTTTCTGACAGACAGGGGAACCCCCTTGACCTCCATGACCCCTGAAGTGCCTGCATTGCATGTTTTCGAACGTGAGATCACTGAAAACCATGGTGTCGTTTTTAGTGGCCATCCCTGGTTAAAAGGGGTCCGTTTTCCGCACGACCGTTGGGACCCTCACATGACGATGGCCCATTACCCGTTTTTTTCAATCTCCGGTGGAGAAGTTCACGAGATCGGGGTGGGGCCGGTCCATGCCGGCGTCATCGAACCCGGTCATTTCAGGTTCATCTGCAATGGGGAGAAAGTGCTTCACCTCGAAATTCAGCTCGGATACCAGCACCGTGGTGTGGAATCGCTTTTCCTGACGGCAGGACCCTTAAAAAGATGCCTGCTCTCAGAATCTGTCGCCGGTGACACAGCCGTAGGTCATGCTCTGGCCCATGCAGGCCTGACGGAATGCCTGGCAGGATTTGAACCCGATAAAGCATTGCGTCTCGAGCGGAGCACTGCCCTGGAACTCGAGCGTATGGCCATCCATATTGGTGATACGGCTGCCCTCTGTATGGATGTGGCTTACCAGCTGGGACAGGTTGTCAATGAGTCCATCCGCACCATGGTGATCAACACCACACAGCAATGGTGCGGTAACCGTTTCGGGAAAGGCCTGATACGCCCGGGCGGAAGCCGTTACCCACTGGATGATAAGATGAACCGTCTCATTGTCGGTAATCTGCAACAGGTTATGGACCGCTTTATTCCCATGTCTGAACGTATCTACTCCATGCCAAGTGTACTGGCACGATTCGACGGTATCGGAAAGGTAAGCCTGGAGCAACTGCTTAGAATCGGAGCTGTGGGAATGGCTGCCAAGATGGGAGGCCTCGCGAGGGATGTCCGGTTTTCACATCCTTCCCTGAGTATGATGAAATTAGATGGTTCTGCTGTCACCATGCCGGGCGGGGATGTGCTCGCCAGGGCGTTGCTAAGAAGAAATGAGGCGGAACAATCCTCGGAAATGATCATCAGCCTCTTGGGGGAACGCATGAACTGCGTAACTCAGGTCAGGGATCCGCAACCGGGATTGGAACTGACCCCTGACCATATTGCTTTGCACACGGTGGAAGGATGGAGAGGAGAGATTGTTCATGTTGCTGTGACTGACCGCCTTGGAAAACTTAGGTACTATAAGGTCAACGATCCTTCCCTGCATAACTGGATGGCGCTGGCCTTGGCGGTCCGTGACCAGGAGATTTCCGACTTCCCGGTTTGTAATAAAAGTTTTAATTTATCTTATTGTGGACATGATCTTTAAACAGACTGTATGATCAGGGAGACCAACATACTCAGGCAACACGGGAAACAGGCCATCCCAGACCTTCATGCCGTGGTATTGCCGGATATCTTCCGGGGCCGTCCGGTCATCACCGATCAGATCACTGAAACAGAATCAAGGGAATTGGAAAACCTTTGTCCCACCGCTGCCATTTCGGCTGGACCGGTGTTTTCCATCGACCTGGGGAAATGTGTCTTCTGCCGTGAATGTTTCTTTGCCTGCCCGGGCAAGATCAGGTTTACCAATGATTATCACCTCGCCGTCAACCGGAGAGAAGACCTGATCATCACAGCCGGCGTTGACATACCTCTCCGCGTTGATCCGGGCAGGGTCCGTCCTGAGATTCAAAGGATATTCAGGCATTCCCTGAAGCTTAGACAGGTTTCTGCAGGGGGAGACAACAGCTGTGAGATGGAATTGAATGCGGCCACCAACGTAAACTTCGACATGGGCCGTTTAGGCTTCGATTTCGTCGCTTCACCCCGCCACGCAGATGGTATCGTGGTCACCGGTCCTGTCACTTCCAACATGGCAGAGGCCCTTCGTCTGACATGGGAAGCTGTCCCTGAGCCAAAAATCCTCGTCCTTGCCGGCACAGAAGCGATCAGTGGCGGGCTCTTTGCCGGTAGTCCCGCCCTGGACAGGAGATCTCTGGACCTTTACCCCGTCGATCTCTGGATTCCCGGCAATCCCCTTCACCCCTTGTCCTTCATACACGGATTACTGGAACTGAGGAATCCGGCTGGATGATTGGTTAAAAGAATTTCTGAAGCCATGGTTTGGACAATCAGTACTTAATCATTATTTTTGTCAGACTTGGAATCATCAATCATTATCGGACTATTCCAGAATACCGCGATACTGCTGTCGTTCACCATGCTGTACCAGACGGTTGGAATCCGTATCGAACAGGGAAGTCAAACCCGGCAAAAAGCCTTGCTGGGACTGGTCATCGGAGCAATAGGGATCATTCTGATGATGACTCCATGGACCTTCTTGCCGGGCATCGTTTTCGACACCCGGAGTGTGATGCTGGTATGTTCTGGTCTGTTTTTCGGTTCTTTGCCCACTTTGGTAGCCATGGGGATCACCATTGCCTTTCGACTGTTTATGGGTGGGGCGGGAATGTGGATGGGAACAGCTGTTATCTTGCTGTCGGGGATCGTGGGATTGATTTGGCGGCATTACCGGTTTCGCTGGATGCTGGAACATACCCTCCGGGAACTGGTCCTGGCAGGATATATCGCCCACCTGCTGATGCTTGCCTGTACGATATTGCTTCCAGCGATATCCAGAATAGAGACCTTACGCACCCTGTTCATCCCCATATTCTTAGTCTATCCGGCTGCTACGGTTCTCCTTGGGTTACTCATGAAACGTCAGTTTACCGAATGGCAGAACCGCCATGTCAGGGAAGACCTGCGAGAGTCCGAACGAAGATTCTCAGAGATATTGAAGAGTTCAAACCTGGTGACCGTTCTCCTTGACGCTCAAAACCGAATCACTTTCTGTAATCAGTATTTTCTTGATATCACCGGTTATAATGGGAAAGAACTGATGGGATCAGATTACTATGAGACCTTCATACCTGAGGATATCAGGCAAGAAACCAAAGTAATGATCGACCGTTTTCTGTCAGGTGCCGATGGTCCTCAAATACATGAAAACCGGATCCAAACGAGGGAAGGAAAAGAGCTCATCATCAGATGGAACGATACCAGGTTGTACGACCGTTTTGGAAAACCTGCCGGAATTGCCGGCGTTGGTGTGAATATAACCGATCAGAAGTATTATGAGCTCAGCCTGATTGAAACTAACGAGATCATTGCCCGTCAAAATGAAGAGTACCGCAGGCTTAATGAAGAACTGAAAATGGCCATGCATAAAGCGGAAGAAAGCAACCGCCTCAAAAGCATCTTCCTGGCAAATATGAGCCACGAAATAAGGACTCCAATGAACGGAATCCTCGGATTTGCCGATCTTTTAAAAGAATCAGACCTCACCGGAACACAGCAGCAGCACTATATTTCGCTTATCGAAAAAAGTGGGGCACGCCTGCTGGGTATCATCAACGACCTGGTCGACATCTCTAAAATTGAGTCAGGACAAATGGAGATCAATTATGGCCCGGTCAATGTCAACTATATCCTTCAGGATCTTTATCAGTTTTTCCTGCCGGAAGCAACAAAAAAAGGATTGATCCTGAAGATGAATTCCCTGGTCCTGCCTGACCATGCCCTGATCTGGTCGGACCGGGAAAAAATATACGCCGTTCTTACCAACCTCGTTAAGAATGCCATTAAATATTCTGATAAGGGCAGCATTCTGATCAAATGTGAGGAAAGACAAGAAGGATTGTTGTTCTTCGTTCAGGATGAAGGGATTGGAATTGCAGAAAATGACCTGTTAAAAATCTTCGACAGGTTCTACCAGTCGGATGTTCATGGATACAGCAAATTCGAAGGAGCCGGACTGGGCCTCTCCATCAGCAGTGCTTATGTGGAAATGCTTGGTGGCAAAATTGAAGTCAGTTCGGTAAAAGGTGCCGGATCGGTTTTTTCTTTCACATTACCCCTTTCACTGAGTGAAAAACCCGCTGAGGTTCAAGGTGATGAATATTCCCAGAAGGAACCTGTCAATACCATCCAGGGTTTAAAGGTACTGATTGCTGAAGACGACGAAATGATTGATGATTACCTGTACCAGATCATACGAAAATACTGTAGCCGTGTCTATCATGCCTGTAATGGCATCGAAGCCGTGGACCTGGCACGTGCTCATCCTGAACTGGATATCATTCTGATGGACATCCGGATGCCCGAACTCGACGGTCTTGAAGCCGCTAGTACCATAAGGGAGTTTAATAAAGACGTGATCATCATCGCCCAAACTGCTTTTGCCCTGACCGGGGACCGTGAAAGGGCACTTGAGAAGGACTTTAATGATTACATAAGCAAACCCATAAAGGCAGATGAGCTGCTTGATCTGATGAATCACCTCATCCACCAGAGAGATAACTGAAACGGTATCATCTGCTTTATGAATTCATATAAGGGCAACCTTTTCATGAGTAATGACATCTATTCGTATAATCCTTCCTGAGCAGGTCGTTCCCTCTAATAGGTTCTCAATATTTTGTATGACTTTTAATATGAAGAAACTAATCCTGATCATTGGTTTATTTGCCTCCATTAATGTCTATTCCCAGGGTTGGCAATTGCTGAATACCGGCCTGACCACTCCGTTGAAAATATACAGCATGTATTTCACGCCCCAGAGCAACTACCAAACAGGTTATGCGGTCGGCGGACAATATTATCAGACCGGACTGGTGATCAAGACGACGGATGGAGGCGACACCTGGTCGGCACCGGTGGTGGTCACCGGCGACATTCTTTACGGTGTCTGGTTCATCGATGACAACACCGGATTTGTGTGTTCGGCCAACGGAAAGGTTTTCATGACCACCGACGGAGGTGCCGGATGGACGATAGTGCTGGATGATCCTACTGCATCATTTGGTCGTATTGTGTTCAAAGACAGCCAGATCGGAGTGGTAGGTGGAACCGGGGTCATCTACACTACCTTCAATGGAGGCCTGGCCTGGATCCCCTCACCGGGAGGGTCGGCATACAATGTCCAGGATATTACCTGGGGTGGAGGCAATACCTGGTACCTGGCCGGCTATGAAAAAGTTGCCAAATCAACCGATAATGGAGTGGGTTGGACCACCATTCACAACCAGGCCGGCGACCTCCTGCTCGGGATCGACAGCCGCAACAGTTCCACCCTGGCTGCCTGTGGTGATTATGGGTATATCTACCTCAGCAACGACGCAGGAGTTACCTGGTCATCGCTCTCAGTCGACGACATGCTCTTTCATGATATCCTTTATGTTGATTCCTGCAACATCTATGCTTGTGCTACACCGGGAATGATATACAAAAGCACCGATGGCGGTGCCAGCTTCACCAATACCGATTACCTGGGGGATTTTGGCATGTTCAGCTTCTTCAAAACCGATTCAAACTGGATTTATGTCAGCGGTTCCTCCGGAAATATCTGGAGAAAACAGGATACAGCCACCCTCGGTCCTGTGGTGTATGCAGGACCTGATACAACGATCTGTGCCGGAGACTGTATTACCCTGTCCAGTGCAACAGCAAGTAACTGTAACTCAGTAACCTGGGCTACCTTCGGGGATGGGACTTTCTCGGCTCCTTCTGTGGTCAACCCCACCTATTGTCCGGGTTCTGCCGACACGCTGGCTGGTACTGTCACCTTAGTGATGGAAGGTATTGGATCGGCCTTCTGCGGGACTTCCACTGCCATCGACTATCTCATTCTCACCATTATCCCTTGTTCTGTCGGAATAGAGGGATTTGAAAGCACGGGAGACTTCCTTGTCTATCCGAATCCGGTCACTGATATTATCTACCTGCCCGTTGCTCTGCAATCTAATGTGATCAGCATTATGGATGCCACTGGACGCTTGGTTATGGAAAAAAGAAACACCCAAAAAATCGAAATGGGGAATCTGCAGCCCGGTATATATTTCCTTAAGGCATACAGGCCCGACAACAGTTTCTATAGAACAGTCATTATCAAGAATTAACATTGGGATTCGATTCCCTCACCCCGCAGGGAAAATATATTTTTTGTCAGACTGATTTAATTAGGCGATTAAATTGTAATTTAGTGCATGAACTTGATGTATTCAACTGCACTACCTTGAAGTCATTCTTCAATTTCCTTACCCTTACTTTACTTTACCTTCCCATAGCTGCACAGGACCTCAGCAAGATTGGGTCCGGTAAGCCGTTCAGCATAACCGGCGGGCTTTCGGTTTCCTCTAACTTTTATACATCTTCCGGGATACAGGCCCGCTACCCGGACTTTATGTATGTAATCGGCGGCAATGTGGCTATAAATATATATGACTTCAGCATACCATTCTCTTTCACTTACGGTTCTCAGGAGAAGAGTTATTATCAGCCGTTCAATCAGTTTGGCATCAGCCCCACTTATAAATGGATTAAAATTCATGCCGGTTACAGAAGCATGACGTTTTCCCCTTACACTGTTTCGGGCACAACATTTCTGGGGGGTGGAATAGAACTCACACCCGGCTTGTTACGCATTGGTCTCCTTTACGGACGATTCAACAGGAAATCAGCATTCGAC
Source organism: uncultured Bacteroidales bacterium (assembly GCA_964605655.1). Classification (GTDB taxonomy): domain Bacteria; phylum Bacteroidota; class Bacteroidia; order Bacteroidales; family CAIXZF01; genus JAKLIX01. The sequence goes on along the minus strand of CAZSDK010000001.1, from coordinate 207,136 downwards.
AGTCTGAGGACCGATTATAAACCAGTTTATGAAAGAATGGGAATGGGTGCAAGGTTTGGGATCGGTAACGAGTTAAATCATGTTGATATTCAGTACTTTAGAGCCGTAGATGATACGTCTGGAGCCGGTGTACTGGGCGAGACTGACTTTGTCAGGCCTGCCGAAAATGTAGTCTTGGGCAGCAGTGCGAAATTCTCATTTTTTAAGAAACTGGTTGTGGAAGCTGATGTGGCAGGGAGTGTTTATGATAGGGACCGGACTGCCCCAAGATTAGAGATCACTGACCATAACCTCAAGCCGATTGGTCTGATTCTTCCTCTCGGGTATAGTACCCAGTTTCTGACAGCCGCACAATCGCTTGTCCAATATAAAGCAAAAACCTGGAGCCTGAAAGCACACTACCAGAGAATTGACCCCGACTATAAAAGTATGGGTGCGGCATATTGTCAGACAGATATTGAAAATATGACCGTCGGAGGCAGTCTTTCACTCTGGAAAAGAAAAATCTTGCTGAACGGAAATATCGGTTCCAGTCATGATAACATAAAAAGAACCAGGTCAGCACAAACCAGTCGTACGATCGGTTCCCTCAATCTTGCCTTTAATCCGTCAATAGCCTATGGGTTAAATTTCCAATATTCAAACTTTGGAGTTTCTCAAAAAGCTGGGATAGCAGTCTTAAATGACAGTAACAAAATTGTGCAGAACAACCGGAATATCATGATTGGTAACCGTTACACCATCATGAAGACCAGTATGACCCATACCTTTAACCTGGTTCTCAACCAGCAACGAATGAAAGACCTGAATCCTGATGCGATCTATAAAAATGAATTCGATAATCTTGTGGCTACAGCCGGCTATTTGTTGAACCTGAAAAGCGGGTGGAGCAGCGGACTCAATATTACTTATACAGAGATAAACATGTCAATGAGACGATCGGATGCTTATACCATCATGCTCAATGCTGCCAGAAATTTCAGGAAGATTATAAACGTAGCAGGGAATGTGGGTTATTCATTAGCTTCAACTGACGGTACTTCTTCAGGAAATGTAATTACTGGCGGAGCCTCTGCCAGCTATTCTCTGCTGAAGAAACACCAATTCAGGGCAAACCTGAACATCCTTATCAATCAGGCGGTATCCGGAAGTAATAATAAGAGTTTCAATGAATTCAGAGGGGCAATAACGTATACTTACAATTTCTAGATTTCAGCTTGAACCAAAATATTCTCAGAATATGAATATCAGAACAATTTTATGCTGGATTATGGCCGCCTTGGCAATAAGCGGATATTCCCAGACTGTTTACCCGGTGAAAGTGACGGTTAATGTACTGCCACCCTTTACGTATTATCCACAGGACTATGTCAACCAGCCCGGAAAAATCCAGGTGATCCTGCAATCTTTGTCTTTACCGGGTGGTGATCCCCACAGGTTAAAGTTATCGGCAAGCCTCTCAGGTGATAATGGTATTATGATTCGTACACGGGATGATTACCAGCCGCTGGGCCCCGTTTACCTTCAGGCGGGAGAATTAAAAATCCTCACCTTTGAGGAAATCAGTGATGTGTTTGTCTGGGACCATTTTATATTCATCAACACTACTAAATCAGAAGTTATCCGGAATGGACTGCCCGAAGGCAACTATACCTTCTGTGTGAGAGCATTCAATTATAATAATGGCGAACCCCTCAGCGATGAAGATCCTTTTGGTTGCAGCAACCCGTTTCCCGTAAAATTTATCGATCCCCCGGTTATTATTACACCTGAAAATAATCAGTCACTTGAGCCCGGGCTGGCAAAGTATTTTGGTTTCTCCTGGACCCCTGCTCTTGGTGCGACCATGCCGGTGAACTATATGCTCAAAATTATTGAGGTCAACAATCCCGTCACCGACCTTAATTCATTGATGAATTCAATATCAGTGCCATACCTGCTCCAGGAAAACATCTTTACCACTAACTACCTGTATTCTCCGGCTGATCCTCCATTAGAAAACGGGAAAACATATGGTTGTCAGGTAATCGCTTATGATCCGCAGAACCTGATCAAATTCGTGAATGATGGTAAGAGCGTACCCGTATTGTTTTCTATCGCTGAACCAGTCGAATCGGATGCCAAAGCACTGATCCTTACCGCACCTTATCTGTCCGGAACAGGACACCTGAAAGACAGCGTCGATGCTGCCACCCTTGCCCGACTGAACGACACGATTGCCAAGTACCGTAATGAAACATTTGAGTTAACTCTTGCACCGGATGACCCTGTGTTTTTTGCCTGGACATGGGAAGATTTCAGTAACAACCAGAACCCATCCATACAATATAAAATATCATTTTATGAAATGCCGGTCAACTCGATAATAAAACCAAAGACCTTAAATCCACTGAATGGTAAACTGCTTTTCTCAGAGACTACATACGCACCCCAACTCCGTTTTTTTGAGTCGGTGGCAAGCTGTTTGAAGAAGGGATTCAAAAACGGAGGGAAATATGGATTTATCATCCAGGCAATGGATATGAACAAGCAAAGTGCTATAGCTGAGATCGAAGGAAGGAATTTTATTTTCAGGATCGGGGAGCCTGCTGAAAAACGGACCGTGATTAAAGGCAGGATTTTATATTCTTATGATGGATTACCGGAAAAGTTCCCTGTCAGAGAAGTCTTGATCGTTGCCAAAACGGATATCCCCGGAGAATATGCAACCGGATTTACCGACGATTATGGTAATTTTATTATAAAATTGCCGTCCACCAAGCTGGATAGCGTAAGGATTCATTTGTCGGTAAAGAGTCCCTATTATCAGCAACAGGAAAACGTATACTATATCAGTACCAAAAGTGATTCTGTTGCTATCGGTGAAGTCAACCTTACCGTATATTCATACTCTCTGCGACTGGAGCTTAAAAAGATATTTCAGGATTATACGAATCCACAGGGTGGTCAAATCGTTCAGACGGATATTGTCAGAAACCCTGAAGTGAAGGATCATTATGTTGCCCTTTACAGGAAAAACAAGCCCAAACCGGCTTATCTGCCCGTTAACGAAGGTATGCAAAACAGTTCCGGTGCTGTAAACGGGATGAATGCTGTGATAAATTATCAAAATGTACCGGTGGCCTGGGCAAAATCCATTATAGAATATTCTCCGGGGAACCTCGTGAAAAGTAATTATGTTCAATTTGACCGCTTGCCACTCAATCTGATGAATGGCGATGAATACGCAGTAGTTGTATTTGATTCAACCAAATATAATGAAGTCACGGAAGTTGGTGTCATAAAATTTATACCCGCTGAATTTGGTTTGAACAACAGCATCAATCTTCAGTTCAGTTCTAATTACCAACTACTTAATACAAATGTTTTCCAAACCCAGGGCTTAGGCAGCAACCTCTTTCTTCAACCTCAGTATGGCACTCAATCCCCGGGAATACAACTTCAGGGGACGTTGCAGTCGAATCAGGTCAGTTTGTATGGACATCAGAACCCAGGTTTCGCGAATATCATGGATTCACTGGTGAATACACAATACTACCAATGGTCAAAAACAAAATATACGGTCAAAGACACTATAAAAATTCTTTCACCGGAACCGCCAAAATCATTAATAGCGGGAAAAATTCTGTATAAATGGCCGACGGAAGATATAGCACGACCCATGCCCAATGCTCCTTTTAAAGTAGTTGTGGATTATATTTTTACTTCGAATGGCAAGTCGCTGGCACTTAAAGAAGCCCAGCAGCATTATAATGGTAAACTTGTTGGTCCGGCTCCAACTGATCTGGAAATGACGGCCGGAACTGGTAAAACAGATGCCAACGGAAATTTCTCGGTAGAGGTCGTAAACCTGAACATGAAAGGTATTGTGAGCACTTCTTACCTGTACCTTATGGAAAATGCCAATATTACAGGAACCTTGACAAGAGTATTCCGGATTCAGTTTAATTATGGTTTGAGAAAATATTATTATGCCCCTACTGAGGATATTATTGTGCAGGCGTTTAACAGTATTTATGCGGGAAATCTTGTTGCCGTGGTTAGAGAGGCAAAAATAAAAGTCAGTTTGTTTGATAAGACGAATCCTGCAAAAAAACTATTTGGGATTTCTGTGATAGCCTTTCGCGAAAAAATTGACGCCAATGCTCCACCCGATCATGGTAATTGCAATAACATGAAGAAGTCCCTGATCCGTCCGGTCTATGGGACCTACCTTTATGAAAATGCTGATTACCTGGACCATGAATATTTTTGGATGGATTCCGTATTTACAGATTCGGAAGGAGTGGCTGTTTTGCCAAAATTGTTGCTGGAACCAAACTCCTACTATTTGCAAGTAGCCACCAATCCATCCGACAACACTATGTTTTACAAAATGCGCATTGAGTATTTAAAAGGTTACTCTTACAAGGGAGTGCAATCTTTTGGTCAATCCGGACAACCAAATTCAGGAACCGGTTATATTACCTACACTGATGATGATTATTATGTGATGTGTAATTGTGACAACAACACTTACCAGAATTATAATGATATGGATCTTATTTACTGGAACGAGGAACTATATGATAAGATAGACTTTACCAACTATAAAGTCTGTCTTGATCCATTGCCCCCAAGAATTGCTGGTAAGGTGATCGACAGCTACAGCAGGAAAGGAATACCGGGAGTCCAGGTCAGCCTCATATTTAATGGAACACAGGTTTTGCCGGTAAGAAAGACATACAGCAATGGCAACTTCGAATATATATTGTCATCAGGTGTCAGTCTTCAGGATAACAACACTTTCAAATTGACCTTCAACAAAAATGGATATCAGTCTTTTATCAGCGAAGCAGGTATCAGTAAAAGCGGAATGCAGATTGTAAAGGAATTCCCAATGCAACCTGACGCACTGGTCAAAGGGGGTATTACAGATGAACAGGGGAAACCCCTGGCTGCCTACATTCAGGTTGGTAATGGCGATATCCGGGATAATCAGATGCCTCTGGGATGGTTTTTCTATCATACTTCATCGGGAAACAACAAAAAATTAATAATCATCCCGCATGATCCGGCCTATTTTAATGATACGCTTACCATTAACATTCCGGAAAATGGCGAGCTGAATGTCGGATACATTAAAATGTTTAAAAGGAAACACAGAATAAGGTTCGATGTGGCAGACGAAGATACCAAGGCACCTATTGTAAACGCGGGCGTTACCATGCTGTACAACGGCCTGACGGTAATGACCACAATGCCGGCATCAGGATTCGAATACAGGGCATCAGCGTTGTTTGTATTTGAAAATGTATCTGTCAATAATTACAGGATAAGCATCAAGGGGCCTCCCGGACAGGGTTACATCCGGAAGGAGTTTAATCTGAAAAATTTGGAGTCGGTGGATACTGGTATCTATAAGATATTCCTGAAAAAGGGAAAAACCATCAGTGGTGTCGTAAAACTCAATGGTAATCCCGTAAGACATGCCAGGGTTTATGTGGATCAGAGTTCTTTTGGTCCTTCTAATCCCGACAGCCTGCCTGACTTGACTGCATACTCCGCTGCAAATGGGTCCTTTGTTATGACTGGGGTGCCCATGAAAATCGGCCAGACCATTAAAGTTTTTGCAACCCTGGATACTAATTTCACTGTCATTGGGGATGTTAAAAACCTTACCTTGACTCTTCAGCAGATTCAGGGACCGCAGAATGTCCAGTTTAACCTGAGAAGGTTTGGAAAAATGGAGATAGAGGATATTTATAATTTCCCGCTTGAAATCGAGTCATTATCGGTATTGAACAGCGATAGTACGAAAGTTAAAATTACCGGCAAAATTGACCTGACCAAGTGTCGTTCCTCTTTTACCTGGATCGACCAGAATACGCCGCTGGCGCGGCTTAAAGATATTGAGTTGGTGCTGGATCCGAAGGACGGAAAAGGGAAACCGGTCAATGATGAGCTGACATTTGCCGGTCTTAGCTCATTTCGGATGCAGTATGCGAATAAAAAGTATAATGTTTTGGTACATGCTCCTTCCTCCTCAACTGTGATCAATGGACACATTTTTTATTTTCCGGGAAGCCTTACCTTAAAGAAATCAGGTAATGCTGCAAGTATCAGGGCTCTAGTGAAAATTGTCGATAATTCCTTTAATTTTCCCAGCACCTATTTGAGTTTTCCTGACGGAGAGTTCTATTTAAAAGGAGATAACGAAAATAAACTCGATGCCATAAAATCCGCCGGATTGGCACAGCTGCAATATACAGTCGCCAGCTATCCTTTATGCACCAGTGATGGAGGTGATATTAAGTTTAAGTTATTGGGATTCGATGCCACCGCGCATTCTGATAAATCAACCATTACGGCATCATCAGGTGCCATATCGCTGGATGTGAAGGTAAAGTGTAAGTTTCCCATGGCAAAACCAGATACTTTTTCATTATTTATCCCGGGGTTGAGGATAGATAACAATATGTTACATCCCTATTCTTCTGCCACCACTTTAACTTTTAACCTTGAAAGTTGGAAAATTGAAGTCCAAAACTGGAAATTCAAGCCCGATGAAGGAGGTATTTTTGCCTCTGATCAGGACGGCAGCAAGTGTGTTGTTAAAACCAATGCCCTGGATGTACCTTTCGGAATTTTTTCTTTGAGACCTGATATGTTTTATTTTGACAATTTCAAAATGGAACAGATAAAACTTGGAGGAGGACTCGTTTTGCCGGTAAGTACTGAAGCAGTTCCAAAACTGTTCTTTGATCCTTCCTGCGGTATTGATCAGGGACCGCACTGGAAGCTTTCTATCCTCGTTCCCCAGGGGGCGGTACCTGCTGCCACTATTTCACTTCCCGGTATTCTTTCAAAGGTGGTGAATGTTGAATATATTAATCTGCTCAGCAGTAATGAGCGCATGATTGGAATTAAAAGGCAGTCGAACATTTTACAGAATGTTTGCGTTTTCATTCCTCAGACTTTTTACGGTGGTACTGATTACTTTGCACTTAGTGGGGAACTTGATCTTAAAGTACCGAGGATAAATCCCGTTGTTGCTGAATTATTGGTAAAAAGTAATAATGGGATGCTGTCGGCTTCCTTTAATCCTGTGAATATTTCTTTTGAAGGGAAAGGATACGTACTGTACGAATCGGTGAACAGGGTCCCTGTTGTCAGTGATAAGCATTTTGCACTGAATGGCACCGTCAGGGAGCCTGATGTATTTGACACCATACCTGGAACCTTACTGATTGACGGACAATATATTGAGAATAATGATACAAGAAATAAGCGTGTCCAGCTCCACGACGATTACAGTTATCCCTTAAACAACAAGCATACTTTTAAACTACATAAGAAGTTCTCTACTGAAGCATTCAATGGGATGGCTGTTCAAGGTAATGACTGGGATCTTTTGCGGTTTTCCGGCGAGGTGCTGGGTGATTCCACTCTTGTGAATGAAGGGAAAACTTCCAAATTTACATTTAAGGTCAGGGGTGATGTTGATGTTACCCCGGATGAACTGAAAGTGAAAGACGTTCCCTTTACTCCACCGGGCACAACGTTCAGATATATCTTTTCGGAAAAGAGAGTCGTTGGAAGTATGGCTTTTGATGCCAGTTTGTTTGAACCGGTCAAAATGAAGGGTGTCATGGAAATTTCAATAGGTTCTCCGGGATGGTATATGTGCGGGGCTGCTGAAGCAACAGGAATGCCGAGCCCGATTGGCAGTTTTGCTGCGGGTTTTCTGCTTGGAATGACGAATGATCTGCCAACCTCTGCCAAGCTGACGGCAAGCCAGTTTTCACCGGCAATGCCTTGTCAGCTTGCTGAGGCAACGAGCCTGACTGGTTTCTATTTCACTGGGAAAAAGGTACTGGATAACATCATTCCTGATCTGGACGTCGATGTGAACCTGGGGGTAGTTGCATTTTGGGTAAAAACCCAGTTGCCTGCTCTTGATGCGGCTGTTTTTGCGAACTTCAGCAATGGTTTTCAAGCTACTTTAAGCGCCGGCGTGCAGGCGAGTGTCCAGGCAGGAATGTCGAGCATCACCTGCACCGATCTGACAGGTGGCGTTAATCTTGCGGGAAGAGTCAGCGCATCGGTAGGAGGGGGGGATTTCCAACTAAGCGGGAATATTTGTAACTCCATGAACCTGAGTTTTACACAAGGAATTCCCATCCCTTTTTCCGGTTGCGAGACCTTATTCTCACTAAATAAAACCCTGGGTATTGATGTTTCAATGAAGCTGGGAAAAGAGAATTCATTCAGCATGGAAATCCTAGATAGTCCTTGTCCTACAAGCAGTTGTTTTTAATCCTTTTAAATGAAAGCTTTATGAAATACCTGGTCAATATTCTATTGCTGCTTTTTGGAAGTCTTTCACTATTCGGACAGGGCGGACAGTACTTCACAGGTCCTGCTGGTATCTATATTAAAGCCGGGAAAGAGTTCCCCAAAACCTTTGTGTACCAAGTGGATATTAAAGATCCCATGGGAAATTGGCAAAGAGTTCAACAACTTAAGTTTCCTGATCATGAAACGGAATTCAGGGCTAAAATTCTTGAGGTCTCCGCCTTAATGCCTTACATGAACTATCCATCGGAGGTGGAAATTGAGATGGCTTGGAAAAAAGCCATGAAAGGAAATACTATTGATTCACTGTACCTTGACGCCGCTAATCCTTTGTTTTATTATGCCCTGGGTTGCGGAACCATTCTGAAAATTCCTGCATCAGGGCAAACTGTTGAAGCTAGGGTGTTACGTAAATCCGGACCTTATGGCAGAGTCCTGGAAGAAAGGTCGTACCTTATTCCGGCTGTTGCTAAACCATTAAAAACCAAACTAAGGTCAATGGCTTCGAATCCTCAGGGGACTTATATCATTCTCGAGTTTGAGATTCTTGAATTTGACAGACTGCAGGATTGCAAAGTAGTAAGGGGGCATACTTTTCGTAACGATTTCAAAGAAATTCGTGTGACTAAATCCTATAATAGGAAAAATGGTAAAATGGTACTGACCGTGATGGATGATGAGGTAATCTCTGATATGGCATACAGTTATTTCGTTGTCCCCTTCGATCTGATGGGAACCTTTGGGACTCCTTCCGATACTATAAATGTGAATAACGCGGCAGAGAAATCACTAAAGGCCTATTTCACTGATTTTAAAGCAGCCAGCCTTGACAAGGAGGATGGAATTCAACTCACATGGAAACTTAGTGACCCCAAAGGGATTATTTCGATCGATATCTACCGAAGCAATTCGTATGACGGTGAATATAAGCTGGTGGGCAGTGTTGATCCTGAATCTGTTGAGTATATTGACTATACGGTTGAACCTGTTAAGGGATATTTTTATCAGTGCCAATTTAATGGCTATTATTTAAAATCCTTTCCCACACCCCGGATTCCTGCCATGTTACATGCCAACAAGGCTAATCTGTTTCCACCGGGAAGCATCGGTGTATCGATATCAGGTTCCAATGTTAAGCTTACCTGGCAAAAACAGGATGAAGATAATCATGGTTATTATATTTACCGGGGTAATGGATTTGACGGGGATTTATTTCAGTATACAGGACTTATCGTCTCAAAAGAGAATACCATTACTTATACGGATTCACTGAAACCCTCTGATACCACACGTACTTTCAGTTATGCTGTGGTGGATGTCAATACTTCTTACGCGTTGAGCAGCCCTTCAGAAAGGGTTACCGTGCAGATCCCTGCCGGTATCTTGCCGGTACCCACCGGTCTTACCGCCAGGTACCTTGATGGAAGTGTATTATTGATTTGGGATAATGTTTTCGATAGAAGTAATGATATTACAGGTCATAATATTTCCAGGAGGGTAGAGGATGCATCCGGGAAAGAATTGGAAAAAGAAAGGGTAATCACCCAGGCCCCTGTACCATACGGAATAAATTACCTGAAAGACGAAAATATTACTGAGGGACTGACCTACATATATAGCGTTTCTGCCCTTGGTTTATCACCGGAAATAAAGAGTATGGCATGTTTCCCTGCAACTTGCAGAGTCCCTGAGAATTTACCGCTGTCACCTTCAAATCTGAGAATTTTCAGTGCCGACAGCCAGGTTCTTTTACAATGGGACCCGGTTGTCGGTGAAAATCCCGAATATATTCTGATAAGACGGTTGAACGACGACAAGACGATGAGGGAGTACAGTGTTCGTTCTTCCGAATCTTCCGAATTTACTGATAATGAAGTTAAAAAGGGTTCTGTTTACTATTACCAGCTGATCAGTGTTGATAAAAAAGGCAGACAGGGGAAACCAACAGATCCCTTGGGAGTTACTGTTGAATGATCATTGTCGTGGTTAATAATACGGCATTATGAAGCATTTCCTGGCCATTACTTCTTCATGTTGATGAACCTGAATTTCAGAACCTGAAGAAAGGATGAAACAGCAAAATGCAATAGTTTAAAATTTACTAACGATGGTTTCCCGGTATTCCTGGCTCTGAATCTCACCGGCAACTGAAGAACGGCCCTTTTCTTTAAGGCGAAATACCCGGAAATGATAATGTTGGGAGTTTTCATATCGTCGGGCAACTTCCTGATAAATCCGGCAAAGTCCTCTGTGACTCTCATAAAACGATAGGGACTGTTTACCTCGTGAATACCTCTGCCGAATAAAGCGATAACGGTGTAGTAGGAGAAGGAAGTGATAAAACTCCTGAAAAAATTTATCTTCCTGTTGCTTCGAGTGGGAAGCATGAAATCGAAGGAATCCCTTGCCGACCAGAATTGACCGAATTCATCGATATCTAATTCATCATCGGAGTCTACCTGAAAAAGCCATTGCTTATCCAGGTTAGATTTATATCCCTTCAGGATCGTCGGTCCATGACCGCAATTCTCAGATTCATGAACGAATAACCTTGGGTGCATAATCTTACCCAACTGAACTGAAGTGGAATCAGTAGAACCGTCATTGTATACATGCATTTCATAATCTATACCGAACGATTCAATATGATTCAGCCATTTCGTAATAACACTCTGAATGACATTTGCTTCATTGAAGACCGGGATAATGATGGCCAACTCTTTCATCTTGTTTCCTGGTTTAATTTCTTTCCTTTAAAACCAAACACCAAAGATGTACCAAATACTTTCATTGTTATAAATTCTAAGATATTATACCTGTGTACGAAACACTTCTAACGGATTCTCTTATACAACTTTCCATTATAACCATTGACGGAAAGGTCGTAAGGCAGAAGGTCAATCATCCACGGAAACGATTCCCTGTTTGGTTTATTCAGTACTGAAACCAGCTGCAATTCTGCCTGCCGGCGCAATATGTCAAATTTTCCAGGATGCTTTTCAATAAATCTATCGGAAACCAGAATGTAATCATAATCAAAAGAATGCATCAGATTTTCATAGTAATGCCGGTTGCGATCTTTGACCGTCGAAAGTGGAAAGGCGTACCTGTAATCACATTGATGCTGAACAATCGCATAATAGTACATATCGTCTGCGATGACCCTGGATCCCTCCGGTATCTTTTCCCTGACAAACTGCTCCACATTTTGATAATCTCTGAAATCCCAGGATGTAAACAAAAGTGCCGACTTTGCAACAAACACCCCGGAATTGAACAGCAATAGCAAAAATGTTAGAAGGAGACCATAGGTACTCACTTTCAGAAAGCGGGGCAAAAGAAACAAAATACCATAGAACGAGGGAATGATAAAAACAGAATACGGGCCTACATCATTGACAAACAAATAAAATGACAAAGTGTAGGTGATCAGAAACACGAGTATACGGTAGTCTTTCTTTTGTCCTTTCCCAAGAATGAGTATTAGAAGCAAAGTGATTAAGGTTATTAGAAGCAAAGGGTACTCCTCCACCGGAATCGAGAATGAAAATAATGATGTATCGGGATGATACGAGGAAACTAACTGAAAATAGTGTAGCATATCACCCAGACTTCCAAAATATAACATAAACCAGATAGTCAGAAAGATAATAGTCGGGAACCCCCATAAAACAAGATCTCTTACGAGTTCCCATGGGTGAAAGCCTCTTCTAGCCTGGCATTGAACGATGTAGATCACATAAGGCAGCAGAAAGAATGCGACCCGCAAGGTTGTCATGACTGCGGCGCCAAAAAATACACCTGAGAATATGAGCTTGAATCCGCTTCTGGCCTGGTCAGTATTTTCGGAATTGATGAGTACCAGGAAAGAAATGAACAAAAAGAGAATGGCCATCAGGTCCATCCTACCATGATGCATGCTTGAATTATAAAAGGGATCAAGAAAAAAGGCAGAAAGTACGAGCATTTCATACTTCGGAAGCATTCCTTCTTTCTTTTGAACCAAATAAAAAAATATGAGCAGTATTAAAATCCCGGCAAGCAAAGGAACAGCCCTGAAAACGAACATTCCGGTTCCAAAGAGATATAACCCAATGGATTGTGTCAGAAAATACAATGGCCCATAAAACAGTAACTGCTGTCCACCGAGAAAAGACGGATCATTATGTTGGAATAAAGTACCGTTTTGGAAAAAATCCACCGAAAGACTGTGAAAACCAACTTCATCGAGCCAAACGATCGGGCTGCGGGTCAGCGTTACCATGTGAAACGCCACAAACAAAACCAGTAAAAGATCCACGATCATTTGTCTTTTACTCAATTTACCTGATATTTCTGATGCAAACTTCACTTTAGCCGATGAAATACGACAACACATTACATTTGTTTAAGACGGTCGGCTAATAACATGGAATCGAGTATATTATCCTCAATCGAACAATACTTCCAATCCCCATATCGTCCGATCATGAATACTGCATTTTTTTCCAGAAATGACTTTTTCTTCATTTTATCCGCTTCTGACTCTTTTCTAATGTGAACATAGGCGGGATCGAGAACCACATGGTGCTCGGCGACAAGATTCTGGTTTGTCAATATTCCGGCCTTTCTCAGGTCAGATAGTACAAGCGCCTTCTGCTTTTCAATATCGATGACCTCATGCTGTTGAAAACTGATCTCAACATAGAGAGACATCCTATCGGTGGATAATATGTTGTCGTAAAATCCCACCCGGTAAAACACATAATCGTCCTCAGGAAAATAAATCCAGTGACTGCTCATATCGCTCCCCTTTGCATCAAAACCAAGGTTGAATACCAATACCTTACTCCAGGTATAGAGTCCTTTGTCATAATCAATACCAGCGATTTCCAATAATCTTGGAAAAGGGATTGAGCTGATGAGTCTGTCATACGGAAACTGGCCTTTATCAGTGCAGACTATTTTTTTCTTCAGATCTACCGAGGATATTTCGGAGTCGTATCTGATCTTGCTGTCAGGAACAGAAAAGAGGAGTGCATTTACATATTCTATGGCCCCAAGCTTAGGGTAGGTAAAATGATCATTATAGGAACCGTGGCTTCTGTTCTTAATGCCTCTAATGATTTCTTCGATGGTGGCATGAGGGAAGAACCTGCCGATGGCATCCGGGTCCAGAAGTCCAAGGTCACATTTATATAATTTCTCATTATAGGGGATCAGAAATTTGTCACAAATCGACTTGCCGAATTTCCCGAGGAGCATATCTTTAAAAGAGGAACAGGTGTCATGCTCAGTCCTGTCAAACAGATCATACAGGCAGTCAATGAATTCTTCTTTTTCAAGCTGGTGAATGTTTTTCTGAAAAGGGAAATCGATATGTCTGTCCTTATATTTGATTTTCGATCTCCTGGTAATTTCCAGGATTTCCGTATCCGTCATCCTGTCGTAAAGATATTTTGCAATTTCTTTATTCCGGAAATGAAAATAATGCCCGGAGTAGTCCCAGATAAATCGGTCCTTATAAATCGTCTTACAGTACCCTCCCGGACTACTGTCTTTTTCGAGGATCAGATAATCTCCTGATCTGCAGAAATTGGCATAACTCAATCCGGAAACACCTGCTCCAACAACGATATCCATAATTAATTCTGAAGGTGACCACTCATTTGAAGTACCAAAAATAGGAAATTCCTGCTATCAAGGGTATTTCGCCATTCAAGTACTTTAGAACAGCTTGTGTAAACACATGGTTGATGGGTGAGTTGAAGAGCTGGTGTGAGTACACAGGGAAAAAACAAAGCCTGCCTGGCCGGCTAGGCAGGTGAGAACTAATCTCAGTACTTCTAAGTACTGACACTAGCTCTCACTCTGTTTTTGTGACTCCGAAGGGACTCGAACCCCCAACCCTCAGAACCGGAATCTGATGCTCTATCCAATTGAGCCACGGAGCCAAAGTCAGTGTATGTGTTCCTGGGTGGGCTTCCTCACACATTTTAAGGAGTGCAAAGATAGTCATTTTTCACCTTTGAAAATGAGTTATTTTTGCTCCCCAAATCCCGATTTATGAAACTGACAAGAGATAAAGCACTGGAGCTCCTTCATCAATACATTAAGAACGAAAAGATGATACAGCATTGCCTGGCCTCCGAGGCTGTGCTCAGGGGCCTCGCACAGCATCTGGGACGGAATGAGGAGAACTGGGCCATGGCCGGACTGCTTCATGATCTGGATGTGGAGATCACTAACGCAGACCCAAAAATTCACGGACTTCAGACAGAAAACCTTCTGAAGGATTATGAGTTGGATGAGGAGGTGCTGGATGCCATCCGCATGCATAATGAAGAAGCTTCCGGAAAGGACAGAAACACAGAGTTCCAGCATGCACTGGCTGCAGGAGAGACCATTACAGGCCTCATTTTCGCCACCACTTATGTGTATCCCGACCGGAAACTGGGGAGCGTCAAACCCAAATCCGTGGTCAAAAGGATGAAAGAAAAGGCATTTGCTGCTTCAGTAAAGAGAGAGAACATCATGGAGTGTGAGAAGATAGGCCTCCCTATCGATGAGTTCACTGCCATCGCCATCCAGTCCATGCTTCCAATAAGTGCAGATCTTGGGTTATAAGGAACTTTTTCACAGGCTGTCCACTGTCAACTGCCCACTGCCTACTCCCTCGGCGCCAGAAACCGGTTATACAGTAACAACCCGATGATGGTCACCACACCGATCATGCTGAAGGTGATCCACAGCAGCGATGGCTGATTCATCTTTTCCACAAACCTCACATACAGGGCTGCTCCGAGGATGCCGCCCACCCCGCTGCCGATCACACCGTAGAGAAAAGCATATCCCTGGTAGAGGGCTTTTTTGTCATGAGGGGCGATCATTCCCACATATGAGATGAACTTGGGGTGGGCGATCATCTCACCGACGGTGAAAATGAACATAGAGAGAAGGAATATCCAGGCTGTAGGCGCGATGGCCAGCATGCCCATCCCGATAGATCCAAGGGCAATGCCTGTGATCATGGTCGGCAGAGCTTTGGTGTTCCTCACCAGGCTGGATACAAGTAGCTGCAGGAGAATGATTGCTCCTGCATTCATCACCGTAACATGTTCCGCGTCGAACTTCCAATTGGGCTGGGTCTGGAAAAGGCTCAGGAAACGGTTCACCAGCTGGTTAAACGGGGTCATGTTCACCTTCTCTTTCAGATACCAGAGCACCGAGTCATATACCTGGAAGTACATGATCCAGAAACCGGCGTAGATGACGATCATCAGGATGAACTTGTAGTCCAGAACTACACTGAGCATTTCTTCCATAACCTTCCCCAGGGGTTTGGTCGATTTTTCATGCACTGGCTCCCGGAAAACGAACAGGTTCAGCAGCAGCATACTTCCGGTGCCTATGGCTGCCATGAAGAAGATGTAGTTAAAGGAAATTCCTTTCAGGTAAGGTATAAGGATCAAGGGGAATAAAAAGGCACCCAGGTTGATTGACCAGTAGTATATTCCAAAACCCAGGGAAGAGTTGGAGGAATGGGTCACCCTTGCAATGGTCCCGGATATCATGGGCTTGAAAAATCCGGCACCAACAGCCATGAGCACAAGGCTTGAAAAGACAGTTGCATAGGTAGACGACAGTCCGGCAAAGAAATACCCCAGACTCATCAGGATAAATGCAAAAAACAGGATTCTCCGGTATCCGAACCGGTCGCCAAGGGCACCGGCAAAGATGGGTAAAAAGTAAAGCAAAGGTGTGATCACGCTCTTGATGACCCCGACACTCTCCTTGGTAAAAGCAAGACCTCCTTCCGGCTTTGATAACACCAGGTAAACCGATAAAACCGACATCACACCGTAATAGGAGCCTCTCTCAAAAAACTCCATGGCGATGGCTGTCCAGAAGTTACGGCTGAATGAGAAAACAGATCTTTTTGAAGGCTGGTCTTCCATGGATCTTGTATGAATGGGGTGCTAAAGTATCAATTTCCCGCGAAACATGATTCCAGTCATTTGACGGCCCTCCAAAATTTGATCTTAGAATCCATTACTTTTGGCATTATATTCGTTGGTGAATTTTGAAACCTGATGACAGGGACTGATCATTGAAATTAAAATTTTTAAAACATGAAAAAGCTGGTTGTTTTCTTTTCGATCGCGGCACTCGTATCTGTTTCATCCTGTGATCTTTTCAAGGAGGTTCAAAAGCTGGGTAACCTGATGAACTGTACCTTTTCACTTAAAAATGTGGAGAATGTTACCCTTGCCGGGGTAAATGTGCAGAACATCCAGTCGTTGAGCGGCTTGTCTATCATCGATGTCGGCGCACTGACCGCTGCTGTTGCCGGAGGTTCCCTGCCACTGAGTTTCACCCTTAACGTCAATGCTAAAAATCCCAATGCATCTCCGGCGGGCATGACCAAACTGGATTGGATCCTGTTCATCGACGACATCGAGATGACCAAGGGCCTGCTGAATAAAAATGTGACCATACCTGCCAACAACGGCACGGCAGTCATCCCGGTTCAGATGAAAGTGGACCTTAAAAAGGTCTTGTCGAACCGCACCGGCGATGCCTTACTGAACTTCGGGCTCAACCTGGCAGGCAGCGGGGGCAAACCCACCCGGGTGACCCTGAAAGCCAAACCCACCATCAGCATCGGAGGCTATTCACTGGACTATCCCGGGTATCTGACGATCAAGGCTAATTAGCGGGATACGGGATACGGGATGCGGGATACGGGATGCGGGATAAAGTAAAGTACCTAGCCTAACAGTACTGCCTACTTCTTTCCATTACTTCTAACTATTCCTTCTTACTTATTCTGCCTCCAGAACAACAATCTTCTCTATCCTGTCGCCCTGCCGGATGGCATCGATCACTTCCAGTCCTTCATATACCTTTCCAAAACAAGTGTGTACCCTGTCGAGGTGGCTGGTATGATGACGGTTATGACAGATGAAAAACTGGGACCCGCCGGTATCTTTTCCAGCATGCGCCATGGAAAGGACGCCACGGTCGTGGTACTGGTTCCCACCGCTGGTCTCGCATTTGATGGTATATCCGGGCCCTCCGGCGCCAGTTCCGTTGGGGCATCCTCCCTGGATCACAAAATCAGGGATCACCCTGTGGAACGTTAATCCGTCGTAAAAGCCCTCCCGGGCGAGCTTTACAAAATTGGCAACGGTGTTGGGGGTATCCTTTTCATAAAATGACACCTTCATCACTCCTTTAGCTGTGTGGATCTCTGCTTGTAACATATTGATAATTTTGGCTAAAATACATAAAATTCCAGACCGGCAGGGTCTGGATCACTCCTTCAGATATTCCTGCGGGGACTCCAGCTACCTGCTTTTCCTTTTATTAGGTCTTTGAATCTCGTATGACGGGGTTTTCCCCAGATGAATGGGAACGGCAGCCTTGTAAACGGTCGATCCCAGCAAGGTCTCTATCTTCTGAAAGTACCCCTGTTCTTTTTCCCCGATCAGGGTGACCGCCACACCTTCCGACTGTGCCCTTGCCGTTCGTCCGATACGATGGATGTAGTCTTCCCCTTCATGAGGGACGTCCATATTGATGACCATATCGATATCTTCAATGTCGATACCCCTGGAAAGGACATTGGTGGCAACCAGTATGTTAAGTTTGCGGTTTTTAAAGTCGAGGAGTACCTTTTCCCGTGATGACTGGTCAAGGTCGGAATGGATCTCCTCGGCAGAGAGGCGCTTATTCTTGAGTTCGCGGGTCAGTTGCTTGGCTTTATCCTTGGTAGAGCAGAAAACCAGGATGCTTCTGAGGTCCTGGTTACCAAGGAGGAAGAGGAGGAGGGGGATTTTCTGTTTCTCATAAACCACATAGGCCAGCTGAAGCACGCGTTCGGCAGGTTTGGCAAGAGCGATGTTGATCTCCTCCGGTTCTCTGAGTATTTTATTGGCAAGCAAACGGATCTCCCTGGGCATGGTGGCGGAAAACATCATATTTTGCCTGTTCTCAGGGAGATACGAAATGATCTTCATGATATCAGAATAAAAACCCATATCCAGCATACGGTCTGCCTCGTCCAGGATCAGATATCTCACTTGTGAGACCTTGACATAATCCATCACCAGGTGGGCGATCATGCGGCCGGGAGTACAAATGACCAAATCCGTGCCTTTCGACAGAGACTCCATCTCCCGGTTGAAAACAATCCCGTCAGTACCTCCGTAAACGGCAATGGAACTCAGGTGTGTGAAGTATGACAGGGCATCCATGTGCTGGTCGATCTGTACGGCAAGCTCCCTGGTCGGAACGATGATCAGGCAATGGATGTTGCCGTCGGAATGTGGCTCGGTGAGGAGCTTCTCCAGCACCGGAAGAAGGAATGCTGCCGTCTTACCGGTTCCTGTCTGGGCTGAGACCAGGACGTCCTTCCCTGCTAAAATGGCAGGAATGGCTTTCTCCTGAACAGGCGTCGGAGTCTCAAATCCCATGGAGGAAATGCCTGTCAGTAATTCTTCACTGAAAAGAAAATCGGAAAACTTCAAAATAACTGAATTAGAGGACAAAGATACCGGAAAAAGTAGTACTGCTGATAGAAAGCACGGGAATTCCGGGAAATCCGGTTTCTGAGGGTGATCCCATCATCATGGCACCGTAGCTAGCATAATAATAAGGGTAAAGACGTGGAAACCAAGGGATTCCACGTCTTTACACGGTTTTTCTATCGTTGCTGCAACTACCAGGAATGAGCGGAACGTACCCTTTCCTTAATGAAGTGCAAAGCGGATCTGCAGCGTCATTTTTGATTCTTTTGCTTTTCCGTTCTGCTTGCCTGGGATCCATTTCGGCATGGTCTTAATCAGCCGAATGGCTTCCTCATCGCAGCCCTTGCCAAGACTTTTCAGAATCTTAATATTAGCAATGCTCCCATCCTTTTTGACAATGAAACTGACAATGACCACACCCTCGAGGGACGCTTCCTTGGCCAGTTTGGGGTAGATCAGGTTCTTTTCGAGGTAGGCTTTCATGGCAACAGATCCTCCCGGATATTCCGGAAGAGTCTCCACCACAGCCATTACTTTGGAGTCTTCAGCTTTTTTGGTTTTAGGATAATAGGTCTCTGCCTCAGGTGCAGAATCCATCAGAGGAAACGACATGGAAGGGGAAGACGGACTACTCTGATAGGAACCCTGGGATGTATAGTTGTAGGAAGTCGATTTTTGTAAACTTACACCACCCACGGCATAGTTACTGACCCCCTCAGGAAGGGGTAAAGGCTGTTGGATGGTGGTACTCCCTCCCTCCTTATTCCTGGATTCCGAATCCACAGCAATAAATGAAGTGTATTGGGTGAGAAGATTATACTTGAGACCAAGCTCGGTCACCTGTTTTGTGATCCCTTCCTGGTCGTTGTTATTACTGGCACTGTTGAAATCATCCAGGAAACGGATCCTTTCCCTGGCCCAGAGGTAACGAAGTGCCAGGCTGGAAGCATCTTTTTTGCCGGAGGCTATGGGAAGCCGCTGGAAATAATCCCCTTCCCCTGTCGTGCCCGTCAGTTCTACGCTGGCTGTTGGAAGAACAGATTTGTATTTGCCAAAGACCACTACCGGTCTTGAAGAAAACACATCAGGGAAAGTTTTTGGTTCCACATCATACACATCCAGGCCCTTAAACCTGACCTGAATGTCGGTGAGGACGGGTGTCTGGATATAATCCCTGAATCTGAAAGCCATCGATTCAGCTTCTTCCTGTTTGGTGATGATGTAGGGTTGTCCCATCCCGGTATGTGCGATACCTTCTATCAGGTACCGATTGACAGAAGTCCCGATACCAAAGGCAAAGAAATTGGTCTTACCCAGGTTGTTCCGGATCAGCTCGAAAGACTCCTTTTCTACGGTCACATAACCGTCGGTAGCGATGATAAACGTCCTTGAACATCCTTCAGAGGATCCCAGCCCGAGAGCCGTGTTCAGTGCCGGAAGCAATTCGGTGCCACCCCCTCCGCTCTGCCGGTCAATAAAGGCCGTCGCCTTGCTGATATTGTCAGGTGTGACAGGTAAGGAAGAGGGAGAATACACCTGGGAGGCCCCTGCAAAAAGGACAATGTTGAACTTATCAACCGGTCGCAGGTTGCCCAGGAGATCTTTGAGCAACTTTTTAGAGATATCCAGAGGGTATCCGTACATTGAACCACTGACATCCACAATGAAAACATATTCCCTGGGCGGGATCTGTGTGTTTTTCACCTGTTTGGGCGGTTGGATCATGGCCAGGAAGAAGTTTTCATCTTTCCCTTCATAGAGAAGGACTCCTGACTGAATCTGGTTTCCCGACAAACGGTACTGAAGGATAAAATCGCGGTTCCCCTGGAATGAATTGGGGTCTTTCAGGCTAAAGGAAGCTTTTGTCGCGTCGTCGAAACGAATGTTCAGCTCATGGGTGGAGCAACGGATCTCACTAACCGGCATCCCAGCATTAAGGACACCCTGTAAATTAAAAGTGTAAAAGGGAAGGACGCCTTCTTTAGTATACGGGTTGGCTACCCATTTCTGATCGACTTGTGCCAGGGCAGCGGGCTGGTTAGAATAACGCGGACCCACTACCGTGGGATAAACAAACTCATAGGTGCCATTCTCGGGAATAAGCAGCTCGGTGTAATCGAGTTCCACCCTGATGACATCACCCGGCATGATGTTGGCCACATTCATCTGGAACACGTTGGGTCGCTGCTGTTCCAAAAGGGAGGCACTTTTTCCCTGTTGTTTGGCCTCCTCATAGTCTTGCCGGGCCTGCTTCTTTTCTTTGATGACAGCCTCTATCACACGTTCCCCGATCTGCATGCGGAGTGCATGCACTGCTGCACGGGTAGAGGCGGGAAAAACATAGATGGCTTCCAGGGGCTTTTTGCCCGTATTCTGATAAACCTGCGTTACTTTCACGGCAGCGATCACACCTGCAATATTCACCTCTGCTGAAGTCGATTTCAAAGGCATCTGGTCCAGCCCGGGATCATCCGATTTAACGAAAAAATAGGGGGAAAGGGTCTTGTCTCCATTCTCAGGGAGTGCCGGGTTGGAGACCTGGGCAAAGGACCTCAAAGTAAAGAGAAGTCCCAGTGCGATCATTACATACGTCTTCATGATTTCAAGTTTTATTGGTTTTGTAATGAAGATGAGCAGGGGAGTGAAATTCCATAAATGATAGAAAAAATGAGTCCTTGCCCGCAGGAGCACATCATCCGGAATGTCGGTATTGATTCGTACCTTCGCAACGAAGAGTCTATGAAACAGGATACAGATCATAAGGAAACACGGTCCGGGTCATTAGCTGAAAAAAGTGATGAGACATTGTTTAACATGTTTCAGCAGACCCGCGACCGGAATATGATAGGAGAACTATTTAAAAGATATCTCCACCTGGTACTGGGTGTCGGACTGAAATACCTCAAAGATGAAGACCAGGCCAGGGACGTGGTGATGCAGGTCTTCGAACAGTTGCTGACCAAGCCGGTAGAAAAGGAGATCCGAAGTTTTAAGGACTGGCTGTTCATCATGACAAGGAACCAGTGCCTGATGGTGCTTCGACACCAGGAATCTGGAAGACGGATGATGGAGGAAAAACTCCGGGAACTGCAGGAGGAGGTTATGGAAAATGTGGGGGTGATGCATCTTGATAATGAAGATGAACAGGAACAGAAGCTCGCCATGCTCAGGTCTGCCCTGGCACGATTGCCCGACGATCAGAGAAAGTGTGTGGAATTTTTCTACTACGAAGAAAAATCATACCAGGAGATCAGCAACCTGACTGGCTACTCCCTGAAGAAAGTGAAAAGCCATCTTCAAAATGGTAAGAGAAACCTGAAAATTCATTTGGACCATGGAAAAGGACGATAGCAGACTGCGGTTGTTTCTCTCCTCCGGTTGCCTGAGCGAGGAGGCTGCCAGGCTTTATGCCATGGGAAAATTGGATGAGAACACCAGGCTGGAGGCCAAGTCCCACCTCGACTCCTGTGAGTTCTGCACCATGGCGGTGGAAGGACTGGAACTCTATTTCAAAGATCATCAGGAACAGCAGTACGAACAGCTGATGGTCGACCTGGACCAGGAAGTGGAGAAGGTGTTTCAGGCAACGTCAACACCCATGGTGCCACTTAGGCCCACAAAAAGCCAAAGCCGGATGTGGACCCTGGCGGCCATTGCAGCCACCCTGGTGCTGCTCTTCGGTCTCTACCAGGCAATACAGCTGTGGTTACCACAACAGAAACAACAAACAGCCCAGCAGGTGGAAAAGATACCTGCTCCATCCTCAGCACCATCAGCGAAGACCGAGGTGCCTGCTGTTGCGGAAAACATGAACACTGACCTTTTAATTACAGAGAAGAAGAATATTATCGTTGAGGATAGGGAGGAAGCAACGGTATTCAGAAACCCTGCGGTTACCCAGGAGGCTGACCAGTCAGAAAATGGCGTGGGGCTGGTGAAAGAAGACCTGAACAAATTCCAGTTCACACCTGATGTCACCGTGGTGGGTGCTCCCTCTGCCAATTATTCAGCCCCCCTCAACTTTTCCACTCCCGTCGCCATGGACAGTGCAAACCTCGGTGGCGTAACATACAATTTGTCAGATGTGACCGTTACAGGGGCTGAACAGGAGAGCAGGCATAAGTCAAAAGCAAAGGAAACCGTGAAAGCAAGTAAAACTCCTCAAATTTCAGAGGTAAAGGAAGATGCCGATGACCAAAAGAAAGAAGAAGTCTTTACAATAGTTGAAGAGATGCCTTCTTTTCCCGGAGGCCAGGATTCCCTCAACCGTTTCCTTGTGAAAAACCTCCGGTATCCTGCGACAGCGAAAGAATCTTCCATACAGGGAACAGTTTATGTCACTTTTACGGTGGACCGAAAGGGAAAAATCGAAAATCCAAGGGTGATAAGAGGCATAGGCGGAGGCTGTGATGAGGAGGTACTGAGGGTCATCAGACTGATGCCCAAATGGATACCAGGTAAACAAGCAGGGAAAACGGTTAGGGTGGCTTTTACCCTGCCGGTGAAATTCGAACTATAATTCCGTTTCTCTTCCTGCCTTATTTTCATCAGGATCAAAAAAACACCCCTCCTCCAGAGGGAGAAGGGGCTTTGAAAGGGAGGAAAGAAAACCCGCAGGGAGTCAGGGTCATTTGCAACCTGGCAGGTCTGCCACTGGCCTGACTTTCATTGGGTCAATGGAGATAGGCCAGGTTGATGTCATATTTTTCCTGAAGCTCATCTTTGGAGGTATCGATAAAAGACAGAGTGTCATAGAATTCCGTATCTGTAATCTCCTTGTTCATCAGTTTTCCAATATTTTCCTGTTTTGCCACAACAAATTTGACCTGATCGTCTTTGCTAGCGAAAATCACTGCCACTAGCTCTTCCGGTCCGGCGGAGTAGTAGCCAAGTGCCAGGCCGACGCCTATTTTATAACCCATTTCTTCATTCATTGTAAGATTTTTGAGGTTCTCTTCATACAGGAGGATTACCACCCCGTTTGATTTAATGGGATCAGAGAACTTTTTCATGGTGCGGTTGAGCTTCCTGTCCTTCATGAGGGTGCTGGCATGGGAGGTTGACAGCGTCAAACTGAAGATCCCCGTCATCAGGAGGATCAGCATTCTTGTCCTGAGGCTTGATGTTGTTGTCATGGCTTTGGGTTTTAAAGGTGGAACTTTATAGTTTTGTAAGTAAAGCCAATCTCAGGACTCGGGTAAACAAAAAGTTGTATCTTACTCCCATGATTTCAATTAACATCCTAATTACAAATTTAAGTGCTTTACTATGAGAACAATCCATCGTTTGTTAATCCTGTTGCCCATCTTCGCTTTTCTGGCTTTATCATGCAACCAGAACAAAGTAGTTCCTCCAACGGCAGAGAATGATACCGTGCAGGGTATCGACACAAGCCATCAGGGTACTGACACCTCACAAATGAATCATGCCGAACAAGTTGTAAAGAAGGAACCAACCCCGCCCAAAGAACTTCTCAAAAAGATCAAAAAGAAAGAGGTTGCCGTGCTTTTACACTGCACATTTACTGAACCTTTTATTGATATCTATATTACAGACAGCGAGATGCTTGTAACCGATATGGGAGAAACACGAAATGAATCTTTCCTTCTTAAGAATAGTTTTAATTCCAGTCTTAAAAAGCAGGTTATCAATTATGTAGACAAGGTTGGCCAGCCAGGCAGTTTAACCATCCTTAAAGAACCAGGGAATGATGGGATGAGTGACACAGAGTACCCATACAAAGCTAAATGGATGGATCATGAAGGTTGTGCCTATGAAAACAGAGCCCAGCTTAAGGTATTAAGCTATTAAATCAGTCGACAGGCAATGAACTAAAAATGAATGCCGAGGGTCAGAGTGAACATGTTAATCGGTCTCTCGAACTCAAATTTATCAGATTCATCCTGCCATGAATATTCAGCTTCTCCATCAATTTCATGTTCTCCCATACCATAATAAGTAATTGATAGAGAGGTCTTTTTATTGAACATGACCCTCCGCCTATGAGCATTCCCACTTTGTTCGACATATCAAAGGTGATTTCGGTTTTATCTTTGTCTATTTCAATAGTCATTTCTGTAACTTTCAGGAAATCAAGCGTAAGACCGACATTTCCATAAATAGATACCTTCTCATTGGCTGGATAAGTGTAGTTTAAACCTGCTGAAATTGGGATGTTGATATAGGTGAGGTGGGTCACGTCAGCATCATCATCCATATCATCTTCAATGTCATCTTTTACATCGTTCTTCAGGGGATTGTAAATCAGGTCCACTCCTCCGAAAATGCCCAACCCTTTGTCGTTAACAGGGAAAATCACCTGCAAAAACGGTTCCTGCCCCACCCGCATCATAATTTTCTTCTAAGGAACAGATACTCCGCTGCTTGCGGCGGAGTTCTTCATTGAAGTTTCAAATTTTCGCTGAAGACAAGTCTGGAATTCAGTCTGGATAATGGTTTTAGAATGATACTAACAAAATGTAAAAAATCAAGTCAAAAAGTATTATATTATGATAATAATGTTGTACATTTGTGAAAAATCTACAAATAATGATCAGCAGGGATATTTACCAGGATCTTAAGAAAGCATTGAGTGTGAAGCAGATCATCGCGATCACCGGAATGAGAAGGGTGGGTAAGACCACGGCATTAAGGTATCTGCTGGAGCAGGTCAGGTCGGTCAATAAAATCTACCTTGACCTTGAACGGGTGGAAAATCGTATGATTTTCAGGCAGGAAAACTATGCTCATGTGGCACGAGCCCTGGAATGGGAAGGGCTTGACCTTACCAAAAAGGCATGGATTGCACTGGATGAGGTGCACCTGGTGCCTGATATCGCCAGTGTGGTCAAATTTCTTTATGATACATACGATATTAAGTTCCTGGTCACCGGATCCAGTTCTTATTATTTGAAAGACCATTTTTCTGAAAGTCTGGCCGGAAGGAAAAGAATTTATGAGCTGTGGCCGCTCTCTTTTAAAGAATACCTTGATTTCAGGGAATACGGGAGTCAGATGGTGGAAGAACCTTTCATCCCTTATAATTTTCAGATCACGGGTAAATTGATGGCCTACTATCTGGATTACCTCAAATTTGGTGGGTTCCCCGAGGTGGTGCTGAGTTTTGATGAAAAGGACAGAATATTCCTCCTGAAGGATATCATCAACTCTTATCTCAGCCTGGATATCAAGTTTCTGTCTGACTTTTCAAAAGTGGATGGAATTTATAAGCTGATAAGGCTGCTTACCTCCCGTGCAGGAAACAAGGTGGATTTTTCGAAACTGTCGGCTATTTCAGGTATCAACAGGCAGCTTCTGAAGGAGTATCTCCTGTTTTTTGAACAGACCTACCTGATCAGGCAACTGACTGCTTTCGTAAGGAACCCGGACCGGGAGATTGCTTTGCAGAAGAAGCTGTACTTCACCGATAACGGCATCCTGAATATTCTGGGCAACCCCGGATCGGGCGCCGTACTGGAAAATGCCATAGCCAACCAGCTCAGCCTCCGTGGTGAGTTAAAGTACTATGCCAGGAGAACGGGACAGGAAATCGACTTTATCCTAGAAGACGACACGGCCATAGAAGTGAAGGAAACTCCCTGTGTTCAGGATCTTAAGACTTTGTCTTCCAGGGCATCACAAATAGGTATTAACAAGTGTTTCCTGGTAGGGCTGACTCAGAATAATCCTAAATTTAATGATTTTGTCTGGGCAGGAAATGTCTGAGAAAAGTCGTATATTTGAAAAAATGTTAGGTTATGAATATCCTTAAGAAAGTCTTTTTAGTATTAGCAGCAGGGCTGCCATTCGCCATTTCAGCCCAGCAGATCAATGTTACCGAGAATCTCGAGAACATTGGAGAGGGGATCAACAACGCCCTGGTAGTACAGATACCTGAAACCAGCAGGAACGATATCATTTCTGCCTGGAAGAAACTGATGAAGGGATCCGACGGAAAAGTCAGCGGCAAGTCGGAAATGATGACTGACAATGCGAAAATTCCTGCTATCTCTCCGGATACCGTGGATATCTATACCAACTTTGAGCAAAAGGATGGTTATGTTAAGATGGTCGCTGCTTTTAAGATTTCCAGGGGGTTCCTTTCCTCCTCTTCCGCACCGGTTGAATACAAGGAGGCAGAAAGAATCGTAAGGAATTTTGCGGTGGAACAAGCCAGGTCGGTGGTCGAATCAAGGTTGTCGGACGATAAATCCAAACTCTCGAAACTGGAACGCAAATTCAGTGACCTGGAGGAGGAGAACAACAATCTCACCAAGGACATTGAAAATTACAACAAACGTATAGAGCAGGCCCAGAAGCAGATACAGGATAACATCAAGACAAAGGAAAAGCTGTCCAAAGACATTGAATCGGCTCAGAAGACCGTTGAAAAGACGCAAGAAAAGCTTCAGGGAATCAGATAGACTCCAGTCGGGACATCCCATGGGATGTCCCGACTGGACTGGAGAAATTTATTGCTTGATAAAACGAGCAGTTTTTACGGATAGATTATCACTGATGACCAGTAAATAGACTCCGGATTTCAGATGACTGACTGAAATCTGCCGGGTGTCATTTTTATTCCATTCCCCGGTGGTCAGAGTCTGTCCGGTGATGCTGACGATGCGGTAGGTGGTGCGGCCGCAGCCAGGGACTCCATCCCCTGAGGGGTATTGAGTCCCTGGTTTTCCGATGAATTTAACATACAGGATATCTTTGACCGGGTTGGGATAGATCCAGAGCCGATCCTCCGTTTTTTTGGGGGATGAGATGCCTGAAAAGGACCCGCCGCAGGGGGTGGAATCATTCAGGAAATACGACCTGATCTGGTCAATCCTGGTTGCCAGAAGGGGCAGGACAGCCGTGGCTGAAGAGTCGGTGTACTGCCGGGCCCAGATGAAAGCAACATCCAGCTCCTGCTTATCTCCGGGATTAAAGGTGAAGGGACCCATAGAAATGTTCCCTCTTTTGTCATAAGGAACATTACCCACATTGCCTTCGGTCCAGCTGATTCCTGTCCCCCCGGCCCCGGTAATGAAACCGGGAGGTTGAATACCGTCTGTTCCCCAGTTACAAAAGTCGCTGGTATCGGGGTAGGTGAAGCGGCAGTCAATGGAGGTGGAACCACCGTTCTGATGCCCGTTCCCTCCGTATTTTATATGGGTGCTGTCTTTCCAGTAACCTTGCATACGCATGTAATATTCCTGTGCTTTGTCGGGGTCTTGAAAAGGACCTGAGCCATCATTTTTGCTGCCAATGAATCGACACATGCCGAATCTCTCGTTGTCAATGGTGCCATCATTAAAATTAAACCCATTGATACTGAAGTCGCAAAGTGGAAACCCCAGGCTGTCGTTTGGATTATCAAGGTTATCCGGGTCCATAAAAGGCCCTCCGAGGATGGTGGTTGAAATGGCAGGCGGAAATGCTCCGTATTCATCGGGATTACCGTGACCATCGATGTTATATCCGTTATAATCGTAAAAACTTCCTCTGGAAATATCACAGCCCACATAATCATCCCAGGAATCACCCACATCGGTGTCCACCCAGGTCGCAAGGTAGGTGTCATGATAAGAATTGGAGGAGCGGTTGTAAATATCATAATGGAGGAAGGTCGTATACCAGAGGGCTGAATCATCGGGGCAGTCGAAGGCATAAGCCATGCCATGGATCTCGAGCCCCATTTTTTGCCCACCGGTTTCGGTATGGGGTCTCCGGGTGTCGTTCATGATGAAGAAGACAGCCTGGTCGCCTTTGATCAGGGGATAATCACCTTCCTGGGGTTCATAAGTTCCGTTGTTGTTGAAGTCATGATAGGGTGCCAGCTGGGCCTGTTGGCCCAAAGTGGTGTTGCCATTGCCCGGCCAGGTAAGGATAGATGCCGGAGCCGAGTATCCTCCAATCCACCAATGTTGCTTGTGGTATTCAATTTCAGTCCTGGTGATCTTCCAGGTTTTATTCCAGATGGTATCAAAAACATTGGAATAGTGAATGGTATCTGTTGCCGGGCCTGACCAGTAATCAGAACTGGGTTCACTGTACCTGCCTCCTGCCAGGTGCAGCTGGTTGTTTGCATCCAGCCCTCCAATCCAGGCGCTGAAAAGAAAAATGGAGGATTTGCCTGATCCGGCAGGGACAAAATACTGTGCTTGACCGTAATTGTCCCAAAAATGCCCCCCCCTGTTGTTAATCCTCGCATTGACGCCATTGATATCTAAAAAAGCATAATAAGGGTTATGAATCCAAACCACGATCTCCCCCATCGTTGTATCACCCGTCGAGTCTCCGATTAAATAATAGATTGAATAATCGATTCCGTTTCTACGGCAGTAATATTTGTACTGAAAATAATATGTGATGGTACTGTCTGTATGTCCCACCGAACCCGGGCAACTGAGCACAGTGATGGGATCTCCGTCGGGATCGTAGTCATTTTGAAGGACGTTGATGGTAAGAGTATCATCGAAGATGTACACATGAATGGTGTCGTTCACAGCCACGGGCGGTGATTGCTGTGCCCAGGAGAATAAGGGCAACAGGAAGAGCAGGATAGACTGGAAATTTTTCATATCGAATTTTTTATAAAGATACTAATTTCCAGTGCACTCGTCAAGATAGTCGATCCATTCCATGGAATGGATCGACTATGGAATAGTAAAAAATAAAATTGGGGGGGGGTTAAGCCACGAACTTCAGGACAGCGTTATAGCTGGAATATCCTTTGGAATCTACCAGTCCGCCAGGACCATAGTACTCGCCTCCTTTCACGTCAGAGGCCAGGGCAGCCTGAATGCCCGGCAAGGCCGACTGTGAGGGGTCCGGACCGGTAAACATGCGGTAGACCGGTTTAAAAATCCGCCAGTACCATTTGTTCTTCATGCTGCGTTCAAGGTTGCGGTTGGAAGGGCCTGAATAAGCAGCCAGGGCCTTACAGTTCACCTGTTGTGAATCAAAAAAGCGCTGCAGTTCATAAGTGAACAGGAGGTTGGCCCATTTCGACTTTCCTATCTTTTGTTTTTTCTGGTCCTGTGAGCCTTTGCTTTCCATCAGACGCTGGAAGTCCCTGGCTTTCAGTTTGTGCTCTCCCAGGCTCATGTTCACCACCCTGGAATAGGGAGTTCCCGTGAGGGTTTTCACCAACACGGTGGTAAGGATGAAATGACCGGCGTGATCGTTTCCGAAAGGTTTTCCGAAAACCTGGGCTGATTCATGTCCCGGGATCATGTGGAAGTCATTGATATTCATGAGAACATCCAGACGATCATATTTTTCCGTGAATGTCTTTCCGAACTCCTTAATGGAAGCGGCATCCTTAAGATCAAGCGACATGACGGTGACGATGCCCCTGGGCTGGGATTTTAAAATTTTCTCTTTGATACGTTCACCAATAGTGATGTTGTGGCAGGCAAGAATGGCTTCTCCGCCGTTTTTAGCAAAAGTTGCAGCAGTTTCATATCCCAAAGTGTTGTCAGCCCCGGCAATGATCATGACCTTGCCTCTGAGGTCGGGGATATGATTGTGATTCCAGTTTTTCTTCATCTTGATAAAAATTTTAAGTGGCAAAATTACCTGTTTAACACTCATTAAACGACCTTCCTTACGTAGTTTATTAACAGGTGGCGTTTAATTTATTGATAGACGTTAGATTATCAAGGTTATATCATTGATGATGAAATAGCATGCGGAAGATATAATCGTTCACCGAGAATCAAAATAAGTATGAGTTTTGTAAAAATTCGAAAAATGGAGTAGGTTTGTTACTTGAATGGTGACCGGATTGGGGCAGTTTGACCGTATTCCTCAAGGGCGAGATTAAGATTTTTTTATCCAATTATTTTTTCGACTGATGAAGAAAATACTCACCTGGTTGTTGCTTATGACAGGTCTTGTCATTGGCGGTTGTGACTCTAATGACCATAATATCACCAAACTGGATCAGCTTCAAGACGGGAGGACCTTTGCCGTGCCTACAGGCACGGTCGCTGATCAATTCGTACTGAAGAAGTTTCCCGACGGTGTGGTGGAGTATTACAACAGTGTTATGGAATGTGCCCTCGCGGTGAAGCAAGGAAAGGCAGATGCTGCCGTGTATGACCTCCCTGTCTTAAAGAACATTGCTGCCAAGAATGAAGGCCTGTACGTACTGCCAGAGCTGCTTTTCGACGACCAATATGGTTTCGCAGTGAGGCTGGAGGACACTCTGCTGAAGAGAAGCATGGATGAGGAGCTGATGGCACTGAAAAAGGAAGGTATCTATGACGACATGATGAAACGCTGGTTCCCTGACAAAGGGGCACCAGCGCCCATGCCTGCCATTAAGACGGATGACAGCCTGGGAGTGCTACGGTTTGGCACGGCTGCCGTGACCGAGCCCATGTCCTTTTTTAATAAGGAGAAGCAGATTGTAGGTTTTGACATTGAATTTGCCTCTTACATTGCCAAAAAGCTGCATAAGAAGCTGGAGGTGGTGGATATGGAGTTCGGCGCCATGATCCCGGCACTGATCTCCGGCAAGGTGGATATGATAGGGGCAGGTCTTTCTATTACCGAGGAAAGGGCAAAAAAGGTGCTCTTTTCAGAATCCTATTACCTGAGTGGTATTGCTGCCGTTGTGAGGGGAGGGGGAGATACGAAGGAAGTTGCTACCGGTTTGGAACTTAAGAAGGCTGAGGATATTGCCGATAAGCGTATTGCCGTTTTACTTGGAAGCATCCATGATGCTTACGTCACCAAGACCTACCCGGGAGCGACCATTTTGGAGTATCCCAATGTACCGGATATGCTTTTTGCTCTCAATTCCGACAAGGCCGACGTGGCTTTTGGAGATCATGTTTCTCTTCCTGAAATGCTCTCAAAAAACCCGGGCCTGGGCATACTGGCGGCCAATGTGTTCACGGTACCCATTGCTGCGGGGTTCAACAGCAATAACGATGGACTGAGAGAGCAGTTCAATGCCTTTTTAAAGGAGATTAAGGGCAACGGCATTTACGACGACATGGTAAAGCGCTGGATCGACGGTGGCAGCACCGAGATGCCTGTCATACCCACCACCGGGGATAAAGGTACCTTAAGAGTCGGCATCGTCGGAGACTTGGGTTTGCCTTTCACGGTCATCCAGAATGGTACCCTGGTGGGATTCGATATTGAACTTTCCTCCCGTTTTGCAGCCTACCTGGGGAAGACCTTTGAACCGGCCGACCTTCAGTTTGGAGCTCTCATCGCCTCCATCTCAACCAACAAGATCGATATGATCACGGCCTCCATGATGATCACCGAGGAGAGGGAAAAGCAGATCGACTTCTCCGATCCCTATTATATTTCAGGAGTATCCATCATCGCCAAGAAATCAAACATTGCCGTGGAGCTGGACCTTGCCGGCCTGCCGAAGAAGAAGACGGAGGAGGCAAAGGTGAAAAAAAACGTGTGGACCAAGATTTCTGAGAGTTTTTACAACAACATGGTCCTGGAGAAGCGTTACCTTCACATTGTGAATGGGTTAAAGGTAACCCTGATCATATCGGTTCTTGCTGCTTTGCTGGGGACAATGGTTGGCGCCCTGATCTGCCTGATGCGGCTTTCCAGACGAAAGTGGATGGCGGAAACGGCAAAGATCTATATCTCGGTGATCCGGGGCATACCGGTGCTGGTCCTCCTGATGATGATCTACTATATTGTTTTCGCCTCGGTGAATATTGATCCTGTAATCGTATCGGTAGTGGCTTTTGGTTTGAACTTTGGTGCTTATGTGGCAGAGATCTTTCGTTCGGCTTTCATGGGTATTGACAAAGGACAGAGAGAGTCAGCCCTTGCTGCAGGATTTTCGAGGATGCAGTCCTTTCGTTATATTTTGTTTCCACAGGCCCTCAAACCCATCCTTCCCGTTTATAAAGGCGAGTTCATCTCACTGATCAAGATGACCTCGATTGTGGGTTACATTGCTGTGCAGGACCTGACTAAGGCCAGCGACATTATACGCAGCCGTACTTTCGATGCTTTCTTCCCCCTCATCATGGTTGCCGTGATGTACTTTATCCTTGCCTGGGTGCTCACCCTGGGACTCGATTATATTGAGATCAGGGTGGACTCAAGGAAAAGAAGACCCAAAACACAAAAGGAGGTAGTGTTATGATACAGGTAGAACATCTCAGCAAACGGTTCCAGGACCTGGAAGTGCTGAAAGACATCACTACTGAGATCCGCAAGGGAGAGGTCATCGCGGTCATAGGACCTTCGGGGTCAGGGAAAAGCACCTTCCTCCGCTGCCTCAACCTCCTGGAGGTACCTACTGAAGGAAACATCCTTATCAATGGGGTTTCCCTCCTGGACAAAAACACGGATGTGGAAAAGATAAGGCAACGCATGGGCATGGTGTTCCAGTCGTTCAACCTGTGGTCACATCTTTCCGTATTTGAAAACCTCACCCTGGGACCTGTCAAACTTCTGGGAAAATCGCCCCAGGAGGCCGGCAATCATGCCAGGGAGCTCCTTAAACTGGTTGGCCTGGCGGAAAAGCTGCATAGTTATCCGGACGAGTTATCGGGAGGACAGAAACAGAGGGTGGCCATCGCCCGCTGTATGGCCATGGAGCCTGAGATCCTGCTCTTCGATGAGCCCACCTCTGCCCTGGATCCCACCATGGTGAGCGAAGTATTGGCGGTGATCAGAAAACTGTCGAAGGAAGGAATGACCATGGTCATTGTCACCCATGAGATGGAATTTGCCAGGAATACGGCCAGCAGGGTGTTTTTTATGGATGAAGGGACTATTTATGAGGAAGGAAGCCCTGAACAGCTTTTTGAAAACCCCCAGCGGGAAAAGACCAGGGCTTTCATCAACCGTATCCGTAGCCTGAGGTTCCATCTGAACAGCAAGGATTATGACCTGTATGCCATGCAGGGAGAGATGGAAGCCTTCTGCGAGAAACATTTCCTGAGCAAAGCGCTTAACGATCATGTCCAGCTGCTGGCTGAGGAGGTCCTGAGCCTGTATCCGCAAATAAGCGACCACCTTTTAAGTGTCTCTTACTCGGAAAAAGATGGGGATGTCATTATGACCTGCGAGAACAAAGGCCCCGCTTTTAATCCCATGGAAGAGCATGAACATGGAGACGATATAGCGGTCAGACTCATTCGGGGAAAGTGTAAGAGCGTTGATTATCAATATAATGATGGTCGTAATATCCTGACACTCGATATTCTCGGGGCATAGCCTTTGAAGTGGAGCTTAAATAAGGGAGAAAATAAGTGCTTCTCCAATTCAATTGGTATTTCTTTGAATACTTATAAGTAAATGAAATTCACATACTATTATCCTCATACTACCGTTTCCTGACTCAGTTATCGCTTTAGAAGTCATCAATAAATACAGTGTTCTATGAAAACCTATCTTTCTTCAGTTCTGTGGGCCCTTGCCATCATCATCGCAGCCATCATCCTTGGGAATGCCTATATCAAAAGAAATAAGTCGGAGGGTCAGATAGGAGTAATCGGTCTGGGCAAAAAAGACTTTACATCCGACCTGATCGTTTGGGAAGGATCTTTCACCAAAGAAAACATGGACCTGAAGGTAGCTTCAGCCGCCCTGAATAAAGACAAGGCACTGATCGAAGACTACCTGACCAAAAAAGGGATCACCTCTAAAGAGATGGTTTTCAGCTCTATTGGTATCGAAGAACTTCAAACCATGCGGTATTCCTCATCAGGTGAAATTGTGGGTCAGGATTTTGCCGGATACCGTTTATCGCAGTCGGTGGAGATCACTTCTTCCAATATCGAGAAGGTGGAAAATATCTCCAGAAACATTACAGAATTACTCAACGACGGCGTTCAGTTCAACTCCGAGGCGCCGAGGTATTACTATACCAAACTGGCAGATCTGAAAATACAGTTGATATCGGAGGCGACAAAGGATGCCAGGGACAGGGCTGAGAAGATTGCGGAGATGTCGGGCAGCAGGCTTGGAAAACTGCAGAATGCCCACATGGGGGTGTTTCAGATCACCGGACAAAATTCCAATGAAGAGTTTTCCTGGGGCGGGACCTTTAACACCACTTCCAAGGAGAAGTCAGCCACCATTAACATGAAGCTGTACTACGGGATCAGGTAGAGGACGGGATGCGAGATACGGGATGGGGGAGTGGGAAAGGACAGTTCATTCTTGCATACTGATTTCTGATATCGGGCATTCCTAAGTCGGGATAACGATCGTACCTGGAAATTCATCGCCGTCTTTAACCAAAACTTAACAAAATATCCGTTGACAGCGAACTTTTTGGGTATTATCTTTGTTTAGAATTAATCTAAATAACTAATACAGCCATGGAAGCTCTAAAACGTAATATACACTGGATCATTTATATATCCCTGATTTCGGGATTAGTAATATTCTCCGTAATCAACGGTAGTTTTTAAATAGGTCGCGAAGACCACGATCCATCACTGAAATAATTCATTGAGTCAAACCCAAGTGACTTTAAAAGAAGAACACTGTCGTCGAAGCAGGAGGTCAGTTCAGCAGGTTCATGCGCATCAGAACTGAGAACCACCGGTATGTTCCTCCTATTGATTTCCTGAAGTATCTCTTTCCCGGGGAAAAGCGTTTCAGATCGCTTTTTATAGATCCCACGGGTGTTGACCTCGACCAGCAGGCCAGATCTTTCAATTTCATCCAGCGTTTCTTGCACCAGTACCCGGTACCAGGGCTCGTCTTCACTGAAAAACCGGCCCTGGTTGTGCATTTTTATTTTATCCAGGTGTCCCACCACATCGAACCTCTCCTCCCTGATCATCTTCTGAAGTTGGCGGTAATAGGCGGTCACAGCCATACGGGAATCGCCGCCGAAGTATTCATTCAGCCCACTGTCATAGATGTCGCGGGAAGGACCGTCGATGAACCATAAACCTTGTTGATCGGGGCTCAGCACCAGGTGTACCGAACCAATGATATAATCCAGCCGGTATTGTTCCTTCATTCCGGTAAAATCCTGGCTGAACCCCGGGATATAATCCATCTCCAGCCCGGCAAATACATTAGGGAAGGGAAGGTTTCGGACTTCATTCACGTATTCATTCAGGCGTTCGGAGTGGATAGCGAAGGTATTGGGGAAAGGCAGGGGCGCATGTTCTGAGAAGCCCAGGTATTCCAGACCTTGTTTCTCAGCTTCCTTCACATAATCCGGTAAAGGAGCCTTACCGTCGGAATAAAGACTGTGGGTATGGAAGTTTGCTTTTACTGAAGCCATGAAGCATCCACCTTTTCAGAATCAACCCATTTGAACACCTGATCTCCCCTTCGTACCAGACTGGTCACGGGAAAAGAACAAACATCGCCTTTCTCGGCCGTCGTGACCGGGCTTCCCTGGTCAAGCCTCAATTCGGTTATGGTTCCTTCATAGACGCCGGTGCTGGGACCGATGATCAGGATGTCGTCGCCGACTTCCAGGCGGCCGGAGTCCAGCTTCATTTCGGCCACCATGAGCCTGCCAAAGTAGTTGGTGACCTTGCCCAGCTGTATCTTTCTTTTGGTAGCCTGCGATCCGTACCCCTCTGTCCATTCTCCCAAAGGTTTTCCCAGGTAGTACCCTTCCCAGAAGCCCCTGTTGTAGACCATGGAGAGGCGGTGTTCCCAGTCTCTGACTTTCTCCGGGGAAAAGGTGCCCTCCATGATGGAGTCCACGGCCTCATGGTAACAGCGGGTCACGGTCTTTACATATTCGGGCGAACGGCCTCGGCCTTCAATTTTCAGAACCTGTACCCCGGCATCCAGGATCTTGTCTAATATCTGTATGGTTTTCAGGTCTTTAGGAGACATGATGTATTCCTGGTCGATTTCCAGTTCCAGGTCAGTCTCTTTATCTTTGACGATATATGCTTTTCTGCAGGGTTGCAGACAGGCTCCCCTGTTGGCAGAATGACCGTAATGGTCGAGGCTAAGGTAACATTTTCCTGAAACGGCCATGCACAAGGCGCCATGAACGAAAACCTCAATCCGGACAGGTTTTCCCGAGGGACCCAGGAGATTCTCTTCCCGAATGGCCTTGCAAATGGCTTCAACCTGCCTGATCTCCAGCTCCCTGGCGGTGACCATCACATCGGCAAACTGTGCATAATACCTGACGGCCTCGATATTGGTGATATTGGTCTGGGTGGAAAGATGGATCTCCATCCCGGCTTTGCGGGTAAATTGAATGACCGCCATATCGGAGGCAATGATGGCGGAGATACCTGCCTCGTGAGCCTGGGCAATGATCTCCCTGATCTCTTCAAGTTCCTGGTCATAGATGACGGTATTCAGCGTCAGATAGGTTTCAACCCCGGCTTCCCGGCACAACTCACCTATACGGGCCAGGTCCTCAAGGGTGAAATTTACCGAAGACCGTGACCTCATGTTGAGCCTGCCCACACCAAAGTAGACGGAACCGGCACCAGCCTGAATCGCAGCTGAAAGTGATTCATAAGATCCCACCGGAGACATGATTTCTATGGGTCCATTCCTGTTCATCGAGCAAATATACGAATTGACCGATCAAACTTGCGGGGCTTGAAATAATTGGGTAGGTTTGCGAGTTGAGATAAAACATATGACAACACACTAAATTCCCTAACATGAAAAACCCTTTCTCTCTCCTGTCTTTTCTCTTAATGTTGATCCTGCCATGTTCCTTTCCCTTATGGGCGCAGAACTATCAACTCAATGATTTTCCTCCTTCCGATCCTTCTGTCAGAACAGGAACCCTGACGAATGGCCTGCATTATTACATCAGGGCGAATAAGTTACCGGAAAACCGCGGTGAATTTTACATTGCAACCAACATTGGGGCCATAGAGGAAGCCGATGATCAGAACGGTCTGGCACATTTCACAGAGCATATGGCGTTCAACGGGACCCAGAATTACCCGAAGAAGAGCATGCTGGATTACCTGGCCACCATTGGCGTTAAGTTCGGACAGAACGTGAATGCAGGGACAGGGGTGGAACAAACTATTTATAATATGTCGAATGTACCGCTCAGCAGGGAAGGCATCATCGACTCCGTGTTACTGGTGCTTCATGACTGGGCACATTACCTTTCTTTTGATCCGGAGGAAGTGGAACTGGAACGCGGGGTGATCCGTGAAGAATGGAGGATGTATGGTTCAGCCGATGAGCGAATGGACAACAAGCTGGCCCCTGTCATTTATAAGGGGAGCA
This sequence comes from uncultured Bacteroidales bacterium, assembly GCA_964605655.1. Taxonomy (GTDB): domain Bacteria; phylum Bacteroidota; class Bacteroidia; order Bacteroidales; family CAIXZF01; genus JAKLIX01. The sequence goes on along the minus strand of CAZSDK010000001.1, from coordinate 169,097 downwards.
AATATGCCATCAGGGATGTGATTGGTGATACAGCGGTGATCAACCACTTCAAACATGAAACCATTAAAAAGTTCTATTTCGACTGGTACAGGCCGGACCTGCAGGCAATTATCATTGTTGGTGACTTTGATGCAGCCACCATGGAGGCGAAAGTGAAAAAGCTCTTCGGCCAGATCCCGGCTGTACCTAACCCCAGGCCTAAAGGAGTATATGAATTGCCTGACAATAAAGAACCCCTCATCGGCACCGCCACCGATAAAGAAGCTACCACCACCACGGTCAATGTGTATTTCAAGCATCCGGCCATAAAGGAACAGGACAAGAATCTGGGTTACATGAGGACCCAGCTTGTGAGGGGATTGATCAATAATATGTTCGGACAAAGGATGAACGAGCTGGCAATGGCTCCCAATCCTCCTTTCACAACAGCCTATTGTTATTATGGTGGTTTTACCAAGACCAGGGATGCTTTTACCGGTTATGCAGAAGCACCTAATAACGAAGCAGGAAAAGCGCTAACGGCCTTGCTTACCGAGATGGAAAGGATGAAACGCTTCGGATTTACCGCCGGCGAACTGGACAGAGCCAAAGCCAACACCATGAGAAGTTACGAGTCAAGGTTCATGGAAAGGAATAAAAGAAAGAACAGGGAGCTTCTATATCCTATAATATTCAATTTCTTAAGGAACAATCCCAACCCGGGAATTGAATATGAATACCAGTTCGCCCAGGCCATGATACCTGGAATCACTTTGGAAGAGATCAACCAGACAGCCAAAAGTTATGTTCGGGATGATAACATGGTGGTAACGGTCACCGGACCGGAAAAAGAAGGAATATCCGTGCCTACAGAGCAGGAGATCAAGAAGATACTGACTCAGTACCGCACTTCAGATATCAAAGCCTATGTTGATAAACTATCAGGGAAAAAGCTGATTGAAAAGGAACCTGTTGCAGGGAAAGTGGTCAAAGAAAGCAGCAACCCTGTGCTCGGGACCACCGAATGGACCTTGTCAAATGGCATGAAAGTGGTTATCAAAGCCACTGATTTTAAGGAAGATGAACTTCTGTTGAGGGCCTATAGTGCTGGTGGGCAGAGCCTTTTAAAGGACGTTGACCTGCCTGCTGCGGATTTACTTGGTAACGTGGTCAGTGATATGGGAGTGGGATCTTTCAGCAGGACAGACCTGGACAAGATGATGGCCGGGAAGAGGGTGTCGGTGGGTGTCAACATCTCCGACGACCAGGACCAGATTATTGGCAGGACCTCACCCAAGGACCTGGAGACGGCCATGCAGCTGGTGTACCTGTATTTTACCCAACCACGCTGGGATGAAACCGATTTCAAGACCTGGAAAGACAAGGTGAAAGCTGATTATATCAATGCAGATGCAGAACCCCGCAAAGCCTTTGCCGATACCGTGCAGGTGATGCTCAACAACCATAGTGCCAGGGCATTGCCGATGACTTATGCCCTTGTGGACCAGGTGACTTTTGAAGAGATGAAGAAGTTGTACCAGGACCGTTTCGCTGATCCCTCCAATTTCACCTTCAGTTTCGTGGGAAAAATAAACCCGGATAATGCCAAGCCCGTGGTTGAGAAATACCTGGCCTCTCTGCCCACGGTCAACAGGACTGAAGTAGTGACGGATGACGGGGTCAGGCCTCCTAATGGAAAGGCAGTGAACGATTTCAAGAGGGAGAACAAGACTCCGAGGACTTCGGTGATGGTGGCTTATCACGGGAAGGCTGCCTACAGCTTTGAGGATTGGTTATATGGCGGTGCCATTCGTCATGCCCTGGAACTCAGATATATCAAGTCTATTCGTGAGGACGAAGGAGGTACCTACAGTGTCAGGGTGGGTTACAGGCTGAACAAGTATCCTGAACCAGGATTCATGATGCGCGTCAGTTTTGACACCGATCCTCTGAAAGCCGACAAACTGCGGGATATCGTTCACAGGGAAGTCAATAAAATGGTCACTGACGGGCCTCTGGAAGATGACCTTCAGAAAGCCAAAGAGTTTTTCCTGAAACAAAGGCAGGAAGATCTGAAAGAAAATACCTGGTGGAACAATGTTCTCAATGATTATTATTTCTATGGTCTCGATTATATCACCGGCTATACGGATAAGGTCAAAGCTCTGGATATCAAGTCGGTGCATGAATACGCCAGGAAAGTCCTGACACAGGGGAACATTATAGAGGTGGTGATGCGCCCTTAATCCTTCTTGGGGGATCTCCTCTTTTTCATAAACGGGAAGGCAAGCATCAGGATTCCGAATGCCAGCATTCCCAATCCTGAGATCAGGTTGATGTTGATGCCTAAAGACCTCTGGTACATAAGGATGTTGCCGGAGGTAAAGAGTCCGTAAAGACTGAGCATGGCTCCCAGGAGGGAGAACATGAGGCCTATGGGGATTCTGATGTCTATCATAGTCGTTTTACCAAAAGATGATACTGAGCATGAGGGTCAGGATGCCGACGACGGCAGCCAGGGTGACCGGCCTGGCGTACCAGGCGGTACGGTGGTCGCTGATTCTGGGTGTGAGGGAATAGACCAGGCCACGGAGCGATTCATCGCTTTTTATTCGCTTGGTTGCCAGTGATATAAGGATAGTGCAAAGGAAACAACAGCTCCATGCAAAGATAGCGGTCCAGAAGTTCTGGGCCATTTCGCTGGGGTAGGAATGCACTATCGTGCCCAGCCATCCTCCCTTGATGAGAGAGGAGGCTCCTGCAGGAGCCGTGAGACCATGGTGAAACGTGGCCGCAAGGGTACCGGCAAGAAGTCCGTAAAAGGCACCATGTCCGGTGGTCCTTTTCCAGAACATGCCCAGCAGAAAAGTCGCGAAAAGAGGGGCATTGATAAAGGCAAAGATCAATTGCAGCAGGTCCATCACGTTATTGAACTTGGCGGCCACATAGGCTGCTCCTATGCTCACGATTATTCCTGCCACGGTGGCGGCCCTGCCCATCCTGAGATAATGGGCATCAGACTTTCCGGGACTCAGGTAACTCTGGTACAGGTCATACGTCCAGACAGTATTAAAGGCGGTCACATTACCCGCCATTCCCGACATAAAGGAAGCGATGAGTGCCGTGAGACCGAGACCCAGGACGCCATTAGGGAAGTAGGTACCCAGCATCAGGGGGATGGCTTTGTCGAAATCGTAAGATCCGTCTTTGGGAGGCAGGCTGAATCCGCTTGCAGCGTCGCTGGTCAGTGCCATGGCGATCATTCCCGGGACGATCACCAGGAAGGGGATAAATATCTTGGGCAGCGCCCCGATGAGCGGGGTTTTCCTGGCTGCTGTCATGGAATCAGCAGCCATGGCCCTCTGTACGACCAGGAAGTTGGTGCACCAGTAGCCGAAGGACAGGACGAATCCCAGCCCCATGGCTACACCGAACCATTCCACACCCATTGGGTTATGAGATGCTTTTCCACTAAACTGCCAGGTCGAGGTCCAGGCTCCCGGCTGAAAACCCTGCGACAGGGCGTGATGTTGCAGCCTGTCCACCATGCCTTCCCAGCCTCCGACGTGCTGCAGGCCCAGGTAAACCAGCGGCAGAAATCCGACCACAATCAGAAAAAACTGCAGCACTTCATTGTAGATGGCCGACCGAAGCCCTCCCAGGTAAGTGTAAATGAGGACTATTACTGCCGCGAGCAGGATGCTCAGGTTGAAATTCCACCCGATCAGGGTTTCCATCAGTAAGGCCAGGGCATACATCGAGATACCGGATGCGAAAAGGGTCATGACGGCAAAAGAGATGGCGTTGAAGGCCCGGGTCTTCTCATCAAAGCGAAGCTGTAAGTACTCTGGTACAGACCTGGCTTTGGAACCATAATAAAAGGGCATCATGAACAAGGCAAGAAAAATCATGGCCGGGATGGCTCCTACCCAGTAAAAATGAGCCGTCATCAGCCCATATTTGGCTCCTGAAGCTCCCATGCCAATCACCTCCAGGGCTCCCAGGTTGGTTGAAATGAAAGCAAGACCAGTGATCCAGGCCGGGATCGATTTCCCTGCCATCAGGAATTCGGAACTCGATTTCATGAACCTCTTGAGTATGAAGCCAATCCCAAGAACAAAAGCAAAATAGATAATCAGTATACTGTAATCAATCCAGTTGAGAGAAAAAGATGCTTGCATAAAATGCTGTTGATTTTTGTGGAGAGTGAAGGTTTAAATAAATGAATGCCAGTGTTTTCTGAGTATGAAGTTCCTGACATGACCTGAGACAGCCCGTATGTAAATGTCTGAAAAAATCGGGACAGACTTACCAAATTCCCCTAACTTTATCGATGATAATCCAGGTTGACGGATAACCCTTCAAAACAGCACCCGTACGTGGCATTTTCCTCCCTCACCTTTCTCTTCCTCTTTCTTCCGATCTTATTCGTTTTATTTTATCTCTTGCCGGCCAGGGCAGGGAAGATGCTGTTGCTGCTCTCAGGGCTGCTCTTTATTGCTTGGGCCGGCACTGCTTACGCCCTACTGCTGCTGTCGTCCGTCATTGCCAACTTTTTCCTTGGAAGGCTGGTGGATAAGAAGGAAAATCCAGGGCACAGGATCTGGATGGTTGTGGCTGTGGTTTTTAATCTGCTTTTACTCGTTGTTTTCAAGTATTCAGCTTTCCTGGTATCCAACGTCAATACCCTGTCGGATCTGGTGGGACTCCCTGCTTTTCCTTTGCCTGATTGGGCGCTTCCCCTGGGTATTTCCTTCTACATCTTCCGAATACTGTCGTATCATTTCGAGGTGAGGCGCGGTCTATTTCCACCCAGGCAGGACTTTGTGAGTTTTGCCTTGTATGTCACCTTTTTCCCTCAGGTGAGTGCGGGCCCCATTGTCAGGTACAGTCGTTTCAGCAGGTATTTTGGCCGTGGAAGGCCTGCCAGGGAGGATGTTTACAGTGGATTGCAGCGTTTTATACTTGGTCTGATCAAGAAGGTCCTGCTGGCGAACAGTTTTGCAGTGATGGCGGATGCGGTATGGAGGCTTCCCGCTGAAGAACTGACTTTCACCACTTCCTGGCTGGGGATTCTTTCTTATACCTTATTGATTTACTATGACTTCTCAGCCTATTCCGACATGGCCATCGGTCTTTCGGGTATGCTGGGGTTCCCTGCGCCGGAGAATTTCAATTATCCGTATAAATCCAGGTCAGTCAAAGACTTCTGGATGCGCTGGCACATGACGCTGACCCAGTGGTTCAGGGACTTCCTGTTCCTCCCTCTTGCATACAGTATCAGCAGAAAGATGCCTGAGGCCAGGTACTTTTCGGTAAAAACCGAGAAATGGGTCTACAGCATCAGCATCGTGATCACCTGGTTTCTGGTAGGGCTCTGGCATGGAGCGACCTGGACATTCATTGCCTGGGGCGGTGTCTATGGTTTGTTCCTGATGGCGGAGCATTTGTGGTACGGAAGAAAGCTGAATCACAGTCATCCCGTGATCCGTCACTTTTATACCCTCCTGGTCATCATGCTCGCCTGGGTATTTTTCAGGTCCGTGACTTTTAACCAGGGATTTGCCATGATAGGAGGCTTGATGGGTCTGCACGGAATGAACTCAGGCTTGTTTGAATATTACCGTTACCTGACGCCCGGATTCATCCTGACTTTCTTTATTGGTTTGGCAGGGGCAGCAGGGTGGTGGGAACGACTGCTCCGATATGCATGGAAAACAGTTATTGGATTACGAAGTTCTTTTTCAGAAATTTACAAGTTGATTTTCAGGATATTCGTGTTTGTTTTGTTGCTGGTCGGATTAGGACTTTCGACCGCTGAAATTTTACGTACCGGGTTTACGCCCTTTATCTACTTTCAATTTTGAAGAAAACCTATTTGTATAAAGTGTTCTTTCTGGTGCTTGGTGCCGTTTCACTGCTGCCCTGCTGGAACCTTGTCGTCCCTTTCAACCTCGATGATGTAAGTCATGAAAACCGGGCTCTGGCGAAACCACCAGTGTTCCATCCCGGCAGCCCTGATTCACTTCCGCTCACCCTTGAACCCTGGTTCCAGGACCATTTCCCTTTCCGTAATCTACTCCTCAATACCCGTATGGCGGTTGACATCCATCTGTTAAAGCAGACACCCATTCCCGATTATGTGATCATGGGCAGCGAACAATGGCTTTATAATACGGGAGATGAACTTGCTGTTTACAGGGGTGTGAACCGGTTTTCAGGACAAGAGCTCTATACATGGATCGATGAATGGGAACACCGGAAGGTAGCGATCGATGCCCTCCATGCTAAAATGTTGGTCGCTATCATCCCTGATAAGTATTCTATTTATCCGGAATACCTTCCCATCAATCTGAAAAGGGTGAACACGGAAAGTCGTACCGACCAGGTAGTCAGAAAAATGCAGGAAGCAGGGTTAGAGGTGCTGGATATCAGGAAGATACTATTAAAAATGAAGAATGATTCCCTGCCTTTATTTTATAAGGGGGATACTCACTGGAACCTGAATGCAGGTTTTTTTACCTATCAAGAGGTCATGAAAGGCATTCTCAGGTACTATCCAAAACTTGGGCCAGTATTAAGTAAATCTGATTATTACGTCACTAAAACGAAGCAGGAGTCAGGAAACCTGAGCAGGATGCTTTACCTCAAAAACGGATGTGGTGACTATCAGTATCATTACAAGAGAAAGGGCCCATTGGTCGCAGTGATCGATACCTGTGAAAAGTACAGGCCGCCTAAAGGATTCTCTCTCACCGAGGCCTATGAGGAAAGATTCCGGTGTCAGGGAGCCGGAAACAAGAAGCTCCTGGTCATCCGGGACTCTTTCGGTCATTACATTCTTCATTTCCTGAAAGAGAATTTCTCAGAAACAGTGAGCATTTTTGATGCCTGGGAGTACAAGCTGAATCAAAACATCATTGAGCGGGAAAAACCTGATGTGGTGCTTTACCTTATACTGGAATCAAATCTGGATGCAATACTCAGGTGTAAAGGCTCAAACTGAAATCTATATAATTAATATACAGTAATTTATGAAAACCACAATCTTTGTAAACATCAGAAGGTGGCCGTTGATCCTGTTAAGCTCCTTGCTGATGGTCTCTTCCTGTCAGAAAAATGAGACGGAAGAGATAACAGATGACAGTCCGGATGCGAGCAACTACTATGTTCTGGACGTTCTCAGCCGGCCGGGTCCGGGTAAGAAACTTCTATCGGTCAATTCTTACCAACAGACCACTGAATACACCTGCGGACCGGCCTCGGTGATCTCCTTGCTGCAGTATTACGGTCTTCATGGTGATGAGATGAGCATCGCTTCCGAGATGGGCACGAGTACGACCACCGGCACCACGCCCGCTCAAATGGCAGGGTGGTTGAATACCCATGGTTTTATTGCGTCATGGCATCAGAATGGTACGCTTGAGCTCCTTCGTAATAACCTGGAATCAGGTATTCCGACCCTGGTTGAATGGAGCGACTGGGGCGGTCACTGGGTGCTGGTCATTGGTTATGACACGCGCAATACGGCCGTTCAGACCGATGATGTCATCATTTTTGCTGATCCTTACGACCATCATGATGATCACCAGGACGGCATCACCTGGTTCAATGCAGGAAGATTTTATTATATGTGGTATGATGCATTGTTGTTTGGAAGTGTGATGACCCGGGTATATATCGATGCGGACCCGAGATAGGAAAGGATCAGAGCGGTCACCTCGGCCGATTTCAGGATAAGGTAAAATCACTATCTTCGCGGCCTGTAAGTAACATCTATTGTATGAAGATATTCGCATTTTTCATTTTATGTTCGGTCCTGATCTTCAATGGACAGGCCCAGAATCCGGCGATACAGATACCTGCCTATCGTTGTGTGGTCCTTGAAGTGGTCTCAGCACCCATGTACACTTATTTCAAAGCCAGGAATGATACTATGGTGTATTGGGTTGCGGTGGCGACGAGGGATGTGAAGGTAGGGGATACGCTCTATCATGGTGGTGCTTTGCAAATGAACAACTTTGAAAGCAAGGAGCTGAACCGTACGTTTCCCGAGATATATTTCGTTGATAAAGTGGCAAAGTCACCTGAAGAACTGATAAAGAAAGCTTCTACACCCATGCACGGTCAGAAAAAGGGTCCTCAGAAGGAGTACATTAAGGTCGACCCGGTTGATGGAGGCATCTCCCTGGAAGAGTTGTTCAGGAACAGAGAATCCTATGCAGGCAAGATCGTAAGGATCAGTGGTAAGGTGATCAAATTCAATGAAGGGATACTGAAGCGCAACTGGGCCCATTTGCAGGATGGTTCGGAGTATGAGAATGAATTTGACCTTACCGTCACTCTGCAACAGCCTGTAAAAGTCGGGGATATCATCACCGTGGAAGGGATCATAACCTTAAATAAAGACTTTGGGTCAGGTTACTTCTTCAAGATCCTGATGGAAGAGGCTTCTGTCCTGGAAGAACCAGGTAATTAGGGATAAGCAGGGGTGTAAGTCCTGCTGGAAGTGGAATGAGTAGTAGTGTGACAAGTGAGCACACAGGAATTGGCACTTCCGACGGCATGGTTGAAAGCATCCTGGGTATTCGGTGTCACCGAGGTGATGCAATTGGGGTTATTCCTGTTAAAATTGATCAGGTGCATTTGTTCGCTGCCATGGGTATCGTGGCAGAGGTAGCATTCTCCGAAATACTCGTTGATGTGGGCATCATGTGCCGGGTAACGGGTATTGAGATTGTTTGACCAATATGAAGCGTCCTGATGACATTTACCACAGACATCATTGGATGAGGAAATAACCGAGGTATTATGATTGGTCTTGTAATTGGCAACAGCGCCACCGGGGACCCTCTGATCGAGGATGTGCAGGTTCTGGGAACCGTGAGGTCCTCTTCCCTGTCCTGCATTGGCAGCCATGGGATTGTTGTGGCAGCTGCTGCAATACATACGTGATGAGGAATTCCAGCCAGTCTGGAAGGTCTGGGTGTTGATGCCGGCATTGGTGCCTGTACCCATGACCGGGTGGAAGGATTTGTTGGCAGGATTGAACTCCCGTGCCATATCCCTGTTATCCGCGATCTGATTGTTAACACCACCGGTAGTGAGTTTTTGAAGGCCATCGGCTACCAGGGCAGCGCCATCCCAGCCACTGGGAAGATAGGTAGGCAGGGTGGTAAAGGAGGAGTGACATTTATAACAAACCTCATATTCTGCGGATGCATTGTTATGCCAGGTAAAACCTGTGGGAGCACCTGGTCCGTTGTAAAGGGGAGTTACACCGCTGGCACCGGTAAGCGTGGGCAACATGGCAGGAGCTGTGGCAGTCCCGGAAACTACTCCATGAGGATTGTGGCAATCGACACATTCCACATGGCGGTTGGTTCCGCCAAAAGCGTTCCCGTCGTTTTCATCGGCTGAGTGAACCCTGTAAGTTGCCTGTGGATTATGTTTGAAATAGTCTGTAGCCGTGTTTGAATAGCTTGAGAAAGCCAGTTGTACCTTTACGTTGGCTGATCCGGATCCGCCGTGGCATTGCAGGCAGAAGGCTTCTTCCTCGTTCATCAGGTCAGAACCTGTGCCTGGCCCCGAATAATCGAAAGGTCCAAGCATAAGGCTCTTATTAGAGCCGTGCCCATTGTCATGGCAATCAAGACAAGAGAGGTTGTTTTTGTGGGAGGATGCATTCCAAAGGGCAGCACTGATCACCGGGACCTGGAGGTTGTCGCTGAAGGGGGTGACAGCACCATTGGCACCTCCGGCATCATGGCAGTTCAGGCAGAAAGTTTCCACACTGGCTTTGTTCAGGGGGTCGTAAGTGATCACACTCAGGTATCCCTGGTCAGGATCGAGGAGTTTGACAGTACCATTCATGTGGTCTCCCATATAATGGCACTTACTACAGTCAGATACTGAGGGTATTGCACCAAAAACGTGGTGGGAATATCTTTTAAAATCACCACCGGTCCCGAATCCGTTCCCCGTATTATCGACAATCTGTCTTCTTCCGCCGTCAGGTCCTACTCCAGGCATATCCGTAACTGCATTATGACAGGCGAAACAGTCGGTGACCGGGTAAAAACCCTGGTTATGCGGGTGGCAGGAAACGCAGGACTGAGGGGCCGGGTTATGCCTGTCATCAGAGACTCCGCCCGAAACATTTGTATAATGGACAGTGGTGGTATGACATACCTCACAAACTCCATCATAGGGACCACTCCCGTCAGCATAGGATCCGGGTGTGAGGTTGGATGAGAAGATCACATCCTTATCGCCACTGTTGGGGGTGGCAATGGTGGATCCTATCATGAGGACGTTCGTCTTGTCGGGGTTGTGAGCATCGTGGCAGCTTTTACACGACAGTCCCTCATGGGTCCAGTTCTGGGTGGGTGATTTCTCAATATGGCAGCTGGTACATAAAGATGCAGTGTTTGCAGATCTCAACAGGTTGCCATCGGTGGAGGCGGCATAATGGGTCTGGTGACAGCTGCTGCATTCCACCTTGTTATCCGGATAACTGAAGGGGGGTGCCGGCTGGGGTTGCATGCCTGTGTTGGCCGGGTTGAAGTTGACACCTACGGGATGGCTCCCTTTGTTGGAGGCAGGGTCGGAGGCATAAGTACCCACATTCCTGGCTGAATGACAGTCTTTACAGACTGCATCGCCGGTATTGGAAGTTCTCAGATAGGCTTTGTTTGTGTATGGGTTATGCTGGTTATGGCAGGTGGAACAGATGATCTGTCCGCCGGGAAGGCGGCTGGCCATGTCAGGGTTGGAAGGCACATTGGTTTCGTACAGAGCACTCACGGCAGCCTGGTCCCAGCTATGGGAGGTCCCTCCGACTCCCGGCACGGCTTTCATGGCATTGGAAAAAGGAAAGAGGCTGGCGGAACCGTTGGTGTTATGACAACTCATACAAACATTGGCGTTGGCCACTGCGTTGGTGAGGACCATACCGGGAGAGGTATGGTTCATGTGACACTGGTTACAGTTATCATGCGGAGGTGATATCTGAACCGTAAGGGAAGATGGAGCACTGGTGACACAAGCATTGGCAGCCACTACACTGATGCTTCCACCGGACCCGGTACCTCCTGCAGTGGCGGTAATACCGGTTGTGCCGGCACCTGAGGTAATGGTCCAACCCTGGGGCAGGGTCCAGATATAAGACGTTGCGTCAGGTACAACCGCGATACCATAAGTAAGTCCGTTCTGGTGAAGATCGACAAGGGCAGGACCTGTGATAGGTCCTGGTGTGGCAAGGACGGTAGGAAGATAAGTAATGGTGATGATATTGGAAAGGACCGTTGCCGGATCAACACAGGTCAGGTTACTGGTTAGCTCACAACTGACCTGGTCACCGTCGGCGAGAACTGATGAGGAGTAAACGGGAAGGCTGGACCCCAGGTTGTTCCCGTTGACCTTCCACTGGTAGGCCGGGGATGATCCTCCATTCTGGATGGAAGCAGTAAAGGTAACCAGGTTGCCAGGACAGATCGCTCCCGAAGGATCAGAGGTGATAAAAATGACTGGGGCAGGATTCGTAACGGTACTTGTATTCCCATTGATGGTGAAGTTCCTGATGGATAAGGTACGGATGGTACTGTTGGTGGCACCATAAATCCTGAGTGTCATCGTTTTCCCCTGGGAAAGAACCAGGCTGATAGCACCAGTGGTATAAGGTGTGATACTGGTTGATGTGATAGGGATATCGCTGCCAAGCTGGGTCTCGGCAGATCCATCAATACTGTATTTTATTTGAAGACAGGGATTTGGTGATGCGTTGGAGCATTTATAATCAAAGGTGATAGCGTTGATAGTCAGTTCATTACCGCAGGTAGTGGACACTGTGAACTCATTATAATCATCTCCGTTGGGTGTACAGATCACACCATTGAAGTTAGCTGCCGTCGCACCGTTGGTAGCGTTATAGGTTTTTCCTGTCAGTCCTGCGCTGAAAGCATGTGCCGTTGCGGTGATATTCCCTGATACCACTACAGCTGACCCGGAAGTAAGTGCCCAGGTGGCAGAGGCCGGTTGTGCATGGCTTTCAGTCGCATACCAACCAGAACATACCAGGAAGATGAAGGCTGAAAACGCCATCCGGTGATGTTTCCACAGTCGTTGAATGAAGGTACTTCGTGTTGTCATAAAATAAGGCTTTATCTCGATAGGGACATCAGGCTTAAGGGTTTAATACCAGTTTGAACGTTTTAAGTAGTCCGGCTGATACCAGCCTGACCGTGTAGATGCCACCAGCAAAGGAACTCAGGTCGAGTGGTTCGGTTGTCTGGTTCTCCAGGGTTGAGCCCATGACCTCTGTCCTTCTGCTCAGTACACATTGTCCGGTAGGGTTGATCACTTCTATCTGCAGGTCAGAGGGCAGACCACCGGAGATTTCAATGAAGGCAATACCCTGGGTTGGATTTGGAAATATTTGAATATCAGTCTGTAATAAATCAGAATTCAGGCTGATCCCTGGTTCGCTTTCTTTTGTCACCATGTCAGACCCATTACCCTGCTCACTGACAACTACGGTCCTGATGGTCTTTTTTGCTTTACAGAGAGGGTTCCAGGCATACATTGACACAGAATATACTCCCGGATCTTCATAATGATGGACAGGGCTCAACTGCGAGCTGGAGTGACCGTCACCAAAATTCCAGTAACAACCGCTCACACCCGTGGAAGTGTTGATGAAACTGATGGTGAGGCTGGTAGCCGCATAAGTAAAGGAAGGAAGAGGTTTCGGTGCCACTTTCAGCTGGAACATCTCATCCTGAGTACTGTTAGTACAATGTACATCACTGACTGACTGCAACAAATAATAACCGGGTTCAGATACTTTAAGATAGAAAGGCGAGGAGGAGGCCGTTACGCTCACGGGTGACAGATCGTTATAAATATATTGGATCGTCCATGGCGGGGTACCGGAGAGTTGAACGGGAATCTCAGCATTCTGCCCTTCACAGATGCTGTCGAGATGTGAAAGCATGAGTGCGGTAGGGGCAGGGGTCACCTCCAGGGTAACACCGCCGCTGAAGCAATGTCCTTGCTGGATGGCATCGCTGAGTGCTGTTATTTTATAAGTTCCTGCCTGTGAAAGAGTGAGGAGATACGGATTGGTGGTCACATTATTGACCGTAACAGGGTTCCCGTTGTTTCGAGTGTAGGTGAACGACCAGGGAGCACTGCCGGTAAACTGCACGGGTACCCCGGTGGTTTCCCCTTCGCAGAGGATTTGAAAAAGATTAGGAAGGGTAGCAGAAGGCAGTGGGTCGTTGATGGAAAAGACCTCCACGGCCCCGTTGTTCATGGAGGCGAGAATGACCCTGTCCTGTGAATCAAAGGCAACATCCATCGGCACATTCAGCTGCCCTGACTGGGTCCCGAACTCTCCGAACCTGGTGATGAAAGTCCCTTCTTCACTGAAAACGCTCACATTCCCCTGGAAGGGCTCACATACATAAATGTTCCCACAGCGACCTGAGGTAATGCCTTGTACACGATAAAACCTGCCGTCGGCATAACCGTAAGATCCAAATGAACTGACCAGTGTACCGTTGGTTTCGTAAATATAAACCCTGGTCTGGAGGTTCCCTGTCACAGCACCCTGAACACCCACTATCACATGATTGTTCCTGGCATCAAACGCAATACCGGTAGGATAATGAAGGGTCCCGGCACCTATCGTCTGGATCAGTTCACCCCCCTGGTTGATGGCCAGAACCTTGTCGAATTTGCTGTCGGAAACATATAATTGTCCCTGAGGACTGAATACCATGTCGTTAGGGAAACCACAACCTGAGTAAAAGAGACTGGCGGCTCCTGTCTGGTCCATTTTGTAAATGTTACCGGTGTTGCCATCACCAATATAAAGAATGTCATCATCACTCACAGCAACTGAAACCGGGTTTCCTTCAAAAGAAACGGAAGAAAGATAGGCTCCCGTGGGGTCATACCGGTGGATACATTTTTTAAATCCGTCGGTGACATAAAGGTAATCATGCCGGTCAATGGCAACTCTCGCCGGGGCTCCCAGCTGATCGCTGATGCTCGCCACATGCTGGAATTCTCCTTGGGTCACCTGGCATTTGACGCCGGATCCCATGGAAAACAGGATCAACAAAGCCAGTAGGAATCGTATTGATGTTCTCACAACGCTGTTTTTTACAAATTTATACATTAAAATAAATGTATGTCAAAGGCTTTATATTTTTTTAAAACCATCTGAGGCGGTTTTCTTTCTAAGAGATTCATTGAGAATTAGAAGCACTTTGCCGAGGGTGTGAATTATTTATTTGGATTGCTTATAAATTAACATCTATAAATAACTACCTACGATCTTTTATTATTTTTGAAATCCAATCCTGCAAAAGAACAGAGGAGTATTGGGGATAGAATATCGAATGATTTAATAACCAATATATTATCTGCCGGATCAAACACAATAAATCAACAACCATAAATTAAACATTATGAAAATCAAGTACTTAATCTTTACTGTTTTATTCCTGGCTGTAGCTGCCACGGGGTTCGCCCAGATTTCAGGATCCAAGCATGATTTCTCCAATGCTTCCTGGAATACCACGGGCAACAATGAGATCTGCAAGTTCTGCCATGTGCCTCATAACGGGAGCTCTGTAAACAATGCTCCCTTATGGAGCCATCCGCAGTCCGCCGCGACCGCTTATGATGTGTATTATTCACCCACGCTGAATGCTGCTCCTGTTCCCCAGCCCTCGGGGAGCTCCAAACTCTGCCTGAGTTGTCATGATAACACGGTAGCGGTTGGAGGTAATGTATTCATCGGGACCATCATGGGTGGTTATGCCAACCTGGGGACTGATCTGAGCAACGACCATCCCATTTCTTTCACTTATGATGTCGCTCTGGCTACTGCCGACCAGGGTCTCCACGATCCGGCAACTACCCCTTCAGGCGTAGGTACGAGTCCTGGCACCATTAACAACGACATGCTGTTCGCTGGCAAAATGGAGTGTGCTTCCTGTCACGATGTACATAACAGCTATAATCTTGATAACCTGCTGATCAAGGATAACGCTCATAGTGAGCTTTGTCTGACTTGCCACGCCAAGTAATCAGCAATATCGGAATAACGAAAACCCGGATGGGGGCATTGCTCCCATCCACTTCCATTTTCAAAGAGAACTTCATGGAAAAGAGAAACTTTGTACTGCTCTGGTTGTTGCTCATAGGATTAATGTTTTCTTCATGCTCCAGGCAGTTACAAAGCGTTTATGTTGGCAATGAACCTGTCATTTATCCGCCCCCGCCTGCGAAAACGAGGATACAATACCTCACTTCCATTGGAAGTTCCCAGGACATCATGGGCAAAAGGAGCGGATTTTCACGTTTTGTTCTCGGGGAGGCAAAATCGTATCCTGTTGTTAAACCTTATGGATTAGCCGTCTCAGCCAACAGGGTCGTGATCTGTGATGCAGGCCTTTGTGGTTTGGAACTCATCGATCTTGAAAAGAAATCCTTCCTTCCATTCATTCCCAAAGGCAGAGGACAGCTTAAAGCTCCCGTCAACTGTTGCCTTGATACCGACGGGACACTCTATGTGGCTGATCCCGGAAGGAAACAGATCGTTGTCTTTGACAAAGAAAACCAATATATTGATGCCTTCGGTGAAGCTGAAAATGCCAAGACCACTGACGTAGCAGTGACCACCGACAGGATATACGTTCCTGATGCCGGTCATAACCGCGTTCTGGTGTACCAGAAGGCCAACCGGAAGTTATTGTTTTCATTTCCCGACAGCCTGAATAGTGCGGAAGGTCATCTCTTTCAGCCAATCAATATCTGCATTTCAGGGAACCTGGTGTATGTGACAGATGTAGGGGACTCAAAGATAAAGAGTTATACTCTTGATGGAAGATATCAGGCTTCGGTGGGTAGTTTCGGGAATACACCCGGACAATTTATCCGGCCTAAAGGGATCGATGTTGACAGGGATGGCATCCTGTATGCCGTGGATGCCGGGTTTGAAAATGTACAGATGTTCAATAAGGAAGGCCAGATCCTTATGAATTTCGGAGGCCCTTACAAGGGACCGGGTGATATGTGTCTTCCCGCAAAAGTGGTAGTAGACTACCAGAACCTGGCCCAATTTGAGAAATTCGTTCACCAGGGATTTAATCTTAAATACCTGATCTTTGTCACCAACCAGTTTGGCTCCGACAAGATCAATGTTTATGGGGCTGTTGACAGTAAATAATCCGGACCTCCCTAAGAGGGGATGGGGATCAGTTTGTGTATGGACACTACTGGTTTTCATCATGGTATCTCTGTCGTCCTGTTCCCCTGAAGTGAGTTACCGGACCTTGTCATTCTTCTTTGATGGCGTCCCTGATTTCAACAAGACCAAGCAGACTCCTCCAAAGAATGGCGTTAACGGAAACCACAACGGAAATCAGGTGGCGACCTCAAAAGCAGGTGCGATTCCGGTCACCTTTAAACATAAACCCTTCTCTGACCATCAATGCACGGCATGCCACGATAAAGGAATGGGCTCCTTCCTGCTGAAACCTCAGCCGGCATCATGCTATTCCTGTCATGCCGATTTTGCCACCCGGTTCAAATATGTCCACGGTCCTGTCGCCGGTGGTTACTGTTCTGAATGTCATGAACCTCATAAAGCAAACAATAAGCAACTTTTGACCCACAGTGGGAAAGAGATTTGCACTCCCTGCCATGTTTTGGCTGATGTTATGAGAAACCCCGTTCATGAAGAAATAGGTGATGATGCCTGTACCCTTTGTCATGACCCTCACGGAGGATCGAACCGCTTCGTGTTAAAATAATGTAAGAGATTGAAAAACAGGATAGTCATAGCGCTCACTTTTTTACTCCCCCTGGGCTTGGTCGCCCAGAATGAACTTGTTTCACCTGCGTTCTGGAAATTCACAAGAATAACAGGAGAGGTAAAGTTCTCGGGATTGTACAACGAGCACTTTATCCAAAGGCCTTACCTTTTTCACCAGCCCGATTATCTCGACGATACGGCATATAGTTTCCTGTTGTCGGGAGGGATACAACTGAATGCCAACAGTTTTATCTGGCACCCTGAATTTTTGCTGCTGGATATCGGAGTTGAATATTCTCCTCAACAGAGCAAAGACAATTACGTGGATTATATCCCTGACCAGGGGGAGATCAGGACCTTAAAGAAACTGGATTTGAAGACGACCTTGCTGCAGAAGAAAGTGATCAGCCTGAATTCCTTCTTTACCTTGTCTCAGACCTATCAAAACCGGGAGTTTCTTTCAAATATCAAGACCGACGCCACTATTTGGGGAGCTACGCTTTTCTTCAGAGGGAAATTCCTCCCCTTCAGCGTCAGTTACCAGAAAGGCGATATGGTCCAGGAAGAAATTGAATCAGGAAGGCTTTATACTTTTGATCATACGAACATTGAAGCCCGTACCAGCAAATCTCTCTTCAGGAATAACCGTAATGAGCTGACATATAGTCACTACGAATACAAGAGAACCGACAAGGAACTGTATTCCGTTCAAAATGACCTGGATGAGTTTGTTCTCACCAATGAGGTGTATTTCGACAAAAAGAGAAACCACCGTTTTCACTCTCTGATCGTGGCAGCTGACCAGAAGGGCTACGATACCCTTCAACGGATCCAGGCTACCGAGTCCCTGATGTTCAAACTACCTGCTCATTTCATTCTTTCCGGTGATTATGTTTATCACAAGATCGACAGGGAGTTACAGCCTTTTGACCAACAGAGCGTTAAAGGAATGTTGCGTCATAAGCTCTATCAGAGCCTCCACTCAGGGGTGTTTTATGAGTATATCGATGCCAGGCAGCCGGAGTTTACACAACTGGATGACAGGAAGGGCGTTGACTTTATGTATGAGAAAAAGATTTTTGCCCAGGGTCACCTGAGCCTGGCTTACCGCTACCTGGACCAGCAGCAGAGAAAATACGGGGAGTCCCAGGCATTACAGATCTTTCAGGAAGAATACCTGCTCTCGAGCACCGTGACGGTACCTCTTAAAAGACCTTATGTTGACCCGGCTTCCATCGTTGTGAGAAATGCCTCCGGCATTCTTTACCAGCTCAATTTCGATTATTTTGTCATCTCGTTGGGCAACAACTATCTGGGAATCCAACGGGTGCCCGGAGGACAGATCCCTGACAACTCCCTGGTTTATATCGACTATATTGCAACCATGCCCGGCTCTTACCAGTTTTCCATGACCAATGAATACTGGTCAGCCGGTGTGACCCTGTTTAAAAAGCTGATCGGGCTGTATTACAGCCAGGGCAAGCAGGATTACTACGACATCCGGCAGACGGATTTTGTCACCCTCAATTATTATACTCAGAAGATTTACGGTTTGAGGACCGAGTACAAAGCCTTGAGTGGGGGCGTGGAGTTTGATGACAACAACAGCAGTGTGATGCCTTACAAACTTCAGAGATACTACCTGAGTTTACAGGGACAATTTCTGAAACGGTTTGTTTATTCTGTTAACGGGAATTACAGCGATTATCATCTGATCCTGGAAGATCTTTACCAGACTTTTAAGGATGTTTCGGGGCAGCTGACCTATCAGGTTAATGCTGTGTCGAGGATTAATGCCAGCCTGGGTTACCGCAAGCAGATCGGGCAAGGGATAGACCTCAACCTGGTCAATGCCCGTCTGGAATTTGTTTCCCAGTTCAGGCAGCTCTATTACACCTTTGGAGTGCAGACTTTCCAGAGAGAATATATTCAGGATATCGATAATTACAAAGGTGTGTATTTCCGGATATCCAGGAAGTTTTAAGCGTATCGAGGCATGAAAAGGAACCCTGTATATATACTGTTAATCCTCATCTGGTTGCCACTCTGGGTGGAAGCTCAGTCCATCGTGAATACGGTCCATAATTTATCGGTGACGGGACCCGGAAATATCAAGGCGAACACGGAGTCGGAGATCTGTGTGTTCTGTCACACTCCCCATACCAGTGCTGCCAAATCACCTTTGTGGAACCGCCGTGATCCCGGCCTGACCTATACCCTTTATAACAATACGGTAAGTTCCACCTTACAGGCCAACCCGGGCCAGCCTGACGGTTCCTCCATCCTTTGTCTGTCCTGTCACGATGGTACGATCGCCCTGGGTAATGTATTGAGCAGATCGAGGGAAATCAGCTTTGCCAGGGGGATGAATCTTCTTACCACTGATAAGAACAGCCTGGGCAAAGATCTTTCCAACGACCATCCTGTATCCTTTCAGTATAATTCTTCTCTGGCTGCCATGGACCCGGAGCTTAAAGATCCTGCTGCCATCTTAAAGCCGGTGAAGCTTGAGGACGGAAAGGTCCAGTGTACCTCCTGTCATGATCCCCATAAGAACCTTTTCGGGGACTTCCTGCTGGTGACCACCGAAAATTCCCTGCTGTGCCTGACCTGCCATCAGCCGGCCAACTGGGCCGTTTCATCGCACCGGACCTCCAATGCCACCTGGGATGGCAGGGGACGGAACCCCTGGGAACATAGTCCGTCAAATTATAACACCGTTGCAAAGAATGCCTGTGAAAATTGTCATAAACCGCATTCGGCAGGTGGTAAGGCACGGTTGATGAACTACCAGATCGAGGAAACCAACTGCCTCAACTGTCATTCAGGTACGGTGGCTTCCTCCGGCAAGAACATACAGGCACAGCTGGCCAAAACATACAAACATGACGTGAACCTGTACGCAGGGATCCATGATCCCTCGGAAGCGGCTTTACTTGGCAGCAAGCATGTAGAATGCAGCGACTGCCACAATCCCCATGCGGCTAATGGAAATCCCGCCACGCCACCCCTGGTGAGCGGTGCATTGACTGGGGTGAAAGGCATCAGTGCCAGCGGTATGCCTGTCGAAAATGCTCAGTATGAGTATGAGATTTGCTTCCGTTGCCATAGCAGCCGGCCTGCGACCAGCCCAACTACACCCAGGCAGATCGCTCAATCGGATGCCCGACTTGAATTCGCTGCCAACAGCATTTCCTTTCATCCGGTTGAAATCAAAGGAAAGAATAACCAGGTACCCGGTCTCATCGCACCGCTTAACGAAAACAGCCTGATCTATTGCTCCAGCTGTCATGCCAGCAATGGGCCCGATGCACCTGCAGGACCCCATGGATCTATTTATCCTCATATCCTGAAATACCAGTACTCAACATCGGAAAATGTGGCGGAGTCTTCTTCTGCATACGCACTATGTTATTCCTGCCATTCCAGGACCGAATATTCTCAAGATGCCGGTGACAATGTGAATCGACTGGTCCATTACAAGCATGTGGTGGAAGTAAAGACCTCCTGCAACACCTGCCATGATCCTCACGGGATCAGCAGCACGCAGGGCCTTGCCAGCAGGAACAGCCACCTGATCAACTTCAATACTTCCGTGGTATCCTCTATGAACGGGAACCTGTATTTCCAGGATGATGGCTACAGGAGCGGTAAATGTTACCTCACCTGCCATAACCATACCCACAGCCCGGCTGCCTATTGACCCTGCCCCGGTAATCATACAGCCGTGCCCCATTTCCAACGTCCTTTTTTGTTACCTGTCTCACACCTCCTCAACGCAGGAGTGATACTGGCTCTGGTCTGGACCATGGGTTCCTGCGCCCCCAAAAGCTCACAGTCAGTGCTTTCATTCTTCTTCGACGGGGTAAAAGACTCTGTTCCTCAATCTGCTGAAACAGTGGGGGATACTAATGTTACAGAGTCTGCATTACTACAAAAAGAAAAGGAAATCAGCCAGAAGGAACCGGAAATGAACTATCACAAGCCCTATTTTAACCAGGAATGTGAGAAATGCCATGATAAAGCAAACAAAAGCATGACCAGGGTACCGCTCACCGATTTGTGTTTTGAATGTCACGACTCGTTTCAGAAAAAATATGCAAAGGTTCATGGTCCGGTCGCCGGTGGTTACTGCATCTCCTGTCATGCCCCCCATATATCAAAAATTCCCCATTTGCTAAAGCAAAACCCCGGGGATTTATGCCTGAACTGCCATACAAAAGATGAGTTATCTGGGATTAAAGGGCATGGCACCCTCACAGGTGCAGCATGCCTGCAATGCCATCTTCCTCATGGCAGTAATCGAGAACATTTATTAAAGGACTGAATTTGTGATATTTAATATTCATACCCAACCATTGGAGGACGAGAAGGGGATTTTTACGTCCTCTTGCAAGTATTTATATGTATATATGCCGGAATTTGATAATTTTAATGATCTTTTCCCACTTTCCGGGAAAAGGAAAAACTGATTGAGCATGAAGACACTACTTATGGTCATCCTTGTACCGTTGTGCTTCCTGGCAACGCCGGCCAGAGTCATGTCGGGGCCTGATGACGCTAATAAATGTGCGGTTTGTCATTCCGCTGTCATCCAGGGAAAAGTGACACATCTTCCTGTCAACCAGGGATGTAGTACCTGCCACCAGTCCAATGGACAAGCACACCCGCAGGAAGGGGTCACGGGCTTCACCTTCCCCAAAGAGGTGCCTGACCTGTGTTATACCTGTCATGACCCGCTCAATACCAAAGAGGTGGTCCATGCCATCGTTAAGAATGGGAAATGTATGATCTGCCATACCCCCCATAACTCCGACAATAAAAGTCTGCTTAAAACCTTCCCCATACGTCAGACCTGTGAAGAATGTCATGACAACCTGGAGCTGGCTGAGAATACCAGCAAACACCAGCCGGTAGAACAGGGAATGTGCCAGGGATGCCACGATCCTCACCAGTCAGCCAATCCCAAGTTGCTGATAGCCAATGGTCAGGAGCTTTGTTATTCTTGTCATCCCAATGCCAGACAGGAACTGGCCCAGAAAAGTGTCCATCCGCCTTTTGCCAATAAATGTGTGATCTGTCATAGCCCTCACGGATCAAAGACAGAACACATGCTCACACAGAATTATAATGAACTGTGTTATGGTTGTCATGATGTGCTTCAGGCTGAGGTAGATGAGGCACCGGTGAAGCATAAAGTACTGGAAAACGCCAACAGTTGCAGCAAATGCCACTCCCCTCACAGTTCTCCCAATGCGAAGCTGGTCAAAGCCTCTCCTGTATCCGTTTTATGCCTTGAATGTCATAAGCTGGACCATTCAGGCAAGGCATCCGTCCATGGGGCTGTGACCCAGGGCTTATGTACCGGTTGCCATGATCCTCACAAATCTGCCAACAAGAGCCTGGTGAAAGATCTGACCAATGAGCTTTGTCTCAACTGCCACGAACAGGAGAAAAAAGGAATGGAACTGGCTTATGTCCACGCCCCCTTTAAAAACAAATGTTCCATCTGTCACGTATCTCATGATTCTGAGGAACCAGCCCTGTTGAAACAAAATCTGCAACAACTCTGTGTCGGTTGTCATGACGACTTTGAGGAACCGCTGCAAACTGCCGCTCTGGTCCATCAACCCCTGAAAGATAAGAAATCATGCACGAATTGTCACTCCCCGCATGCCTCCGACAAGGGCAAGATACTCCTCGCAGAGGAGAAGACGCTCTGCCTGACCTGTCATACCAAGCCCATCAAAGGAAGCTCAAAAACCATTGCAGGGATGAAAGATGTCTTCAGGAAAGGATTACATGAACATGGTGCCATCACCAAAGACGGATGCTCCTCCTGCCATAACCCGCATTATGCCGAGAATCCCTATCTGCTTCCTGCAAAGATCACTGATGGGTTTTATGTTAAAGGGGTTGCGGAGAGTTTTGCCTTCTGCTTCACTTGTCACGACAGCCAATTACTTACGGCAGCCACGACGACCTCGGCTACTTCATTCCGGGATGGTGACAGGAATCTACATGCGGTTCATGTGAGCGGGGATAAAGGAAGAAACTGCACGGTATGCCATGAAATTCATACCTCTGATAATGAGCATCTTCTGAAGGAGAACATCCTATTCGGCACCTGGACGATGTCGATGAAATACACCCAGCTGGATGGCGGAGGTACCTGCCAGACCGGATGTCACAGCGACAAAACCTACAAACGTTAGGATTCTGCTGATCCTTCCTGATTTTCAATCACAGATGCCGGTCCGGTATCCTTAATTTGTCTGGTGTTAAGGGATTCTTTGATTCCTGCAACTACGATGAGTGCGATCACCGCCAGGATCATAACCCAGGCCCAGACGGGAAACACGGGTGTATCACCGGCGGCATAACTGTGAAGGCCTTTGGAGAGATAGTAGTTGACTCCGATAAAGGTCATCAGAACACTGCCGAAACCAAGGATGGCCCCTGTGTTGAGTGCATAGGCTGACTTCAGTCTGGGGATTAGCCTGAAATGTAGGATGATGGTATAGGTGATCACGATAATCAGGGCCCAGGTTTCTTTGGAGTCCCAGCCCCAGTACCTTCCCCATGATTCGTTAGCCCATATACCCCCCAGGAAGGTCCCGACAGTGGCAAGGAACAATCCCACGGTGAGGGTCATCTCATTGATATAGGTCAGTTCCTGTTTGATTGGATCCAGTGGCAACCGATTGGCCCGGGTCGAGAAAACACTCAGGAAATGATGGATTAGTCCCAGGGCAAAACCCAAACCCAGAAATCCGTAACTGATGGTGATCACTGCCACATGGATGATGAGCCAGTAGGATTTGAGAACCGGTTGGAGGTTGGTAAGCTGGGGATCGTAACTGGAATGGCTCGCCGTCATCAACATGGCCGCAGCAAGTAATACGGTGGATGCCAGCGTAATGCGTGAATACCGGTTGAAAATGAATCCTGCCAGCAGGCTTGCCCAGGCCATTAAAAGCAAGGCTTCGTAACCGTTACTCCAGGGTGCATGCCCCGACAGGTACCAGCGCAGACCCAAGCCGAAGGTATGGTAAAGGAAGGCGATGCCCAGTATGATGGTGATGATCCTGAAGATCCAATCCATCACCTTGCTTTTTTTCTTTCTGAGGATGTCTACGAAGGCGAGGAAGAGGAATACCATGGCCAGAAAACCATACCAGTTCCTGAGTTTGATGAAGATCTCGGCATTGTTATAAAAAGTCTCCATCCTGATCATCCTTTCCGAGGGCAGGATCTCTGCAGGAGCATCCTGGCGCTGTATAGATTTCATGACAGCGAGGATCTTACCGGATTGTGAATAATCACCTGTCGCAGTACCCTGTTCGACCAGACGTTGGAAATAGGTCTGTAACAGGCTGAAATAGGTGATTTGCTGCATCCCGAGCTCCTCTTTCAGCATGGCAACATTGCCTTGTACCGGGGCCAGTATCATACTGTCACCTGGAGCCAGCCATGGGTGCTGTGGCTCACCCGGAACGGGGAATAGTTTGAACATCCTGCCTTCCCGGGCAGCATTGAGCAGATTCACCCTTTCATCCACTTTCAATACTTCCTTGTCAAAAACATTCTGGTCTCCGGGTTTCTTTCGGAAAGCTTCTTCCACCTGACGGGTCAGCTTGTAGCCTTCCTGGGAGTAAAAGTCAACCAGGGTGGCGTATTTGCCTTGTATATGCAGGAACTGCCTGACGGAAGGGTCACGGACATAAACGATGGGTTGTTGTTTCCAGTATTCGCCGTCCATGACAAGGTCCATCATCACCTGAACAGCGGAAAGGTTTCCTTTCTCGGTTGTTGTAAAATGATCTTTCCGGGAAATTTTGTGCATCAGGTCATAAGCAAGGGTATGAAGCGGTTGTATCCTTCCGTCAAAGGTCTGTACCAGTAGCTCCCCGAATTGTTCCGCATGGGCCGCGTCGACGGGTTTTCTGACGGTTTGTTGTGAAAAAGCCATATTTTCCCCGGCAAACATCAGGAACAGCAGAATAGTGGTGGCCTGAAGCCATTTGATCCTTTGCTCACGGAGAGTGCGGTTGACCTTTCTGAAATGAGATTTTCTGTTAAATAAGGTGAGGATAAATCCTAAAGTCATGAAAAAGTAACCGGCATACGTGACCAGGGTACCAGGTTTATCATGGTTCACTGATAAAATACTTCCCTTTTCATCGGGTTCGTATGATGACTGGAAAAAGCGGTATCCCCTGTAATCCAGTACGTTATTCATGAAGATGCGGTGGGGCATGGTCACACTGCGTTCTTTGTCGATGACCGTGACCTGGCTTGAATAAGAGGATGGACTGTCGGAGCCCGGATACCTTTCAAGGACAAAATCATCAAGACGCAGTTCAAAGGGCAGCTGCATCTCATTATCACCATAACCGATCTGCACCTCAATATTACCAAGGGAAAGCTTCTCCAATCTGGGGCTAAAGCCCGGGCCGCCCAGGACAGTGATTTCTTTGGTCTTGTCTCCATACGCGACATCCAGCGTAAGGGCAGCAGGGCCATCATCCTGGTCCGTGCCTTTGACGGTACGTGTTGCGGCACTCTGATATAACTGCTTTACTAAAAAGGAGAATCCCTGGATATCGAAATAACTGTCCTTTTCAGTGGGAGTCGCAATTCCTTTTTCAATAGTGTCGACAGGCATGGCGTGCATGTCCATCTTCAACATAGGATAAGGTGAGGTAACCACGAAGTTCCCGCCCATGCGTTTTACCTGAATGGCGGTGCTGTCGTCTGGGTTCTCAAATCCAAAAGTCAAGGGACCGGCTTTGCCTGAGGCTCCCTTTTTGACCATCACGGTAAACTGGTTTCGCCCGGTCGCATAAAGGATCTCGATGATGTCGGAGCCGCCGGGCACATGTTCCACCATCTTTTCCACCGAATGAGTGAAATAATCTTTTACCTTGATTTTCAAGGGTTCAGGTAATCCGGTTTTTATTGTTACCTGCGGACGTCGGGATAAATATTCGCTGATGATGAGCGGTCTTTCATATTTCCAGCTTTTGTCCTTTTCTGATACAATAACTTGAAGGAAAGGCTTTTCCGTATAGATGACACTGGTAGATCCTCCTTCCTTCAGGTGCATATTGCCTTCAAACCCGAGATAACGGGTCAGGCCTGCTCCCAGTATCATCATAATGAAGGCCAGGTGAAACATCAGCAACGGCCATTTTTTCCAGCTGATCATTTTATATTTAGTGATGTTCCCGGTGAAATTCACCACCATCAGCAGCATCAGCAATTCGAACCAATGTGCATTATAGACCAGCAGGCGGGCAGTGATCGTATCATAACGTTCTTCAATAAAGGTGGCTATCCCCAACGCAGTGGCAAAGACCAGCAATAAGATGACCGTAAACCGGAGTGAAAAAAGAAAGTCAATGAGTTTTCTCATGATGATGTTTTTAAATAGACATATTCTAAACAAAAACGGAGACTAAAAGATCATTTTTGGTTCAGAAACCGGAAAATTTGGACCCGTGAGTTATAGCTGTCAGCCACGTAGATATAATCCTGGCTATCGATGAATAGCCCCATGGGCATCCAGAACGATTCCCTTTCCCGTCCCTGTTGTCCGAACCGGTATAGGAAATTTCCCTGAGGATCGAATACCTGGACCGTGTGAAACAGACCGTCGACCACGTAAACATTACCCTGATGGTCGGTGGCAATCCCTTTCGGCCTGGCGAAGTACCCGCTGGCATCGCCGGCCTCACCGAAATGGTGGATGAATTTTCCTTCGCTGTCGAAGATCTGGATCCTGAAGTTCAGGGCATCGACTACATAAGCATTGCCCAGTTTATTGATCCAGAGATATGTGGGAAAGTTAAATTCTCCGTCTCTGGTGCCTCTCTGGCCGATGGATTTCCTGAGATTCCCTGCTTCATCGAAGATGAGTACCCGGTGTTGCGTAGTCTCACTGACCCAGATCTCATGGGTCATGGGTGAATACGCGATGCCCGTAGGTTGTTTGATCCTGGTGGAGTCGATAAAAACCATGAGTTTTTTTTGATCGGCTGAAAGTTTAAATACCTGATTGAGTTTTGAATCTGTAAATAAAATCTCATCTCCGGGCAGTTGACAGGCTGCTACCAGGGAGGGGAACAAGTCAGGCAGCCTTTTCAGGGCGTGGGGCTGATGAAGCCTGTTTTTCTGAACATTAACAATACTTCCCATTCCCTGGTCCAGAATGAGCAATGAGTCCGGGTTACGAGCCAGAACTGCAACGGGTTTTGTGATTTTCAGCACTTCATCTTTTCCAAATACCCAGTCTTTCAGGTGATGAAGGAAGCGATTATTTTGTTGCTGATTTTCAGGGGTGTACTGCTTGATCCAGCGGATTTCGGGAGTTCCATGAATAGAGGTGGCTGCCGGGGCCGACTCCGGCTGAACCTGTGCATGCAGCCATCCCATGCATAGAATCTGCAAGAATAGGAACGCAATCAACCTCAGAAAGATCAGGGACTTCATGGGCGTAAATATACTAAAAACATAAAAAAAGAGGCTGTCCCGCCGGGGACAGCCTCTTTTGATGAGTCTCAGGAACAGGGATTAGAATCCGGCGTCGGTGAGAGATTCAATGGTATTGTTCAGCAGTGCCACTGAATAACCAGGGTTATGAACGCCGAGGCTCCACTCCCTGAGGCAAAGCTGGAAGTTGATGATGGCTCCCCATTGTACGTTCAGCAGGGTGCTGAGCGGGGTGAGGGTCAGGTTGTAGGTCTTCTGATCCTGTGTCCATGAGTTGGCGGGAGCAGGGTTCTTGATGGCTCCCAGGGGGTTGGTGGAAGGATCATAGATATCGAGGTATCCGTCATAACCTTCAGGAGTCAGGTGAGCAAAAATGTTGCTTTCGGCATCGGTATTCTTGTGCATGATCTCCACTCCGTTGGTGCGCAGCTTGTCGGCAAGAGTCTGAAGCATTTCGACAGTGTTGGCCTGCAGGCTGGTAAAAGAGGAAGTGGTGGCAGTCATGGTGGTATGGCAACCGGCACCGAGACATCCTTTGAAGTTATATGATTTGTTACCGCTCTCGTTGTAACTGCTTACCCAGAAGGAGTGTCCTCCGTTGGCTCCGGTAGGTTGTGCCATATGGCAACGTGAACAGGAGGCAGTGGTGGAGTGGGTGCTGTTGCCATAGTTCATGGTACCGGCAAATTCAACGGCTCCCATACCGGCAAAAATAGCACCTACGGTACCATAGTGGTTGTGTGACCTGTAAGAGGGGATGAGCTTATTGGGGGCAGCATTGCCAACAACAGCGTCAAAGAATACATTCATGGGATTGGCAGCAAGGTCGTCGTAATCAACACTGGCTCCGTTGGAGAGGGTTGAAGATACCTGCATAGGCCTGGGCTGGTGGCATTTTACGCAGAGGTTGCTGGAACCGCCATTCTGTGGCAGGTCGATGGTTTTTGAATTTCCCGGCATCGCCCACATAGTCATGGGAACGGGTGCGGTGGTGGTCAGTGCCATGGAATCACCGGCAGCGCCTTTATGGCAGGTAAAGCAACCCACGTTTCCGGGGAAAGTGGTGAGTGCTGAGGAGTTTGCTGCCGTAGCATTGTATGCGAAGGAATACTTTCCGGTTCCTGCATTGAAGTTGAACGTAGGGATGGTGTTATTGTCAACCACGCTGTGGAAACCCTGGTCGGAGTGACAGGGAGCACAACCGGCGCTGTAACCTTCTTCAATGGAAAGTTCTGCACCTTCGGCATGTTTTGAGTGCTCATACTCATTGCCTGCATGCTCCAGCAAAGCAGCGAGGCCTGTCGCAGGAGTGGCAGGGTTGTGGTTGTGGCACTGCAGACAATTCACTTCCATACCTTCACCGGCAGGACCTTGGGGGCCCATGGGGCCGACAGGACCCTGGGGACCTTCAGGACCCTGGGGACCGGGAAGAGAGCTTCCTGAGGTCTCGGCATAGAATGCGTAAGGAACGGTCATCATTTGCGAAACTGCCTCAATGGTGTAGTTGCTTCCACCTTCGGGGTCCGTTTCGGTCTTGATAAAGAAAGGACCAGCAGTCCAAACGATGGCTGCGATGCTTCCTGAAACAAGGGTTCCGTTACCGATCTCAATGGTAACCAAACCGTTGGCATTGGTGTTGGCCAGGTGGGTTTCTTCAAACACGGCGGCACCGACGGCTGAGCCCTGGAGAATACTGACCTTCATTGCGATAGGAGCATTAACTACCAAAGCATTGCTGCTGTTGCGCACTACGGCCTGATAGCTCATCAGAGCCGGGACCTGGGCAAAAGCAGTGAAGTGCATCATGACGAAAAGCACCGGAAGAACAAAAAAGAGTCTTAGCTTTTTCATAAAAATTTGATTTTGATGATGTTAAATTGATTTATTATTATTTTCTGTTTTCAAATGAATTATTAGTCACTTCATTTAGTGAGAAATGACCATCCGTTTTGTTTGTGAGAATTGTTGTTCACCGGTAATAACGGTCATCCTGTAGAAATAAACCCCATTTGAGAGGTCATTGGCGGAGAGTTCAAACACGTGAGAACCTGCATCCTGCTGACCGTCGATAAGGACGGAAAGTTCCTGTCCGACAACGTTGAGGAGTTCCAGTTTCACATAGCCTTCGTCGGGGAGGACATAGGAGATCCGGGTGTTGCTGGAAAAAGGATTCGGGATGTTCTGGTTCAGGGTGAAGCCCTGGCTGGTACCAACGAGTGAAGGAATGAGGAGGGTCTTTTCTGCAAGTACATTGCCTTCAAAGTCGGCCACGTTGCTTTCTGCATCGATGGCGAAATTGAGGTCAGCCTGGGTGTGAATGTTCGTGAGACGGACTTTCAGGGTCATCAGCACTTCATTCTGGTTCAGGACCACAGGATGCAGGGTGTACCATCCGATACGCACCTGGTTACCAATCACGTTGTACATGAGGTTTTGAGCATCATAGGCAGCTTCCACACCGAGGATTTCCATTTCACTGGAGGGGAAATTCATAACCAGAGACACTGCAGCACAGTTCAACGATTGTTTCAGGCGAACAGGGACTGAGACGATGAGGTTGTCGATGGTCTGAACGCCGTTCTGTTCGAGGAAGAGGGTGGGCTCGGGTTTCAGATAGGGAGGAATGTAGGATCCGTCAACATCTCCGTAGCAAAGGCCTTTAAAATCGGCGGTCACATTATCGCTTCCGCTGAAGCTTACCATGGGATGTTCGAATACCCAGTCACCCGGGATAAATGAAGTCTGAAGGCCGACGAACCTTTTCATCACTGACAATGCATCAGCTGCATTGATGTAGGTGGTTGCGTCCACATCCGCTGCGGCCAGCCTCAGCCCGGCCAGGGGGTCCATCCCAACAAAATGTTTCAGCACCAGCAGAGCGTCAGTGGCGTTCACTGATCCCCAGGGCTTGGTGCTGGCAGCATCAAGGTTGTATTCTCCGGTTTCAGGATTGTTAAATTGAAAGTACCCAGAAGCGTCGGAGGAGGTGGTGGCGATCAGTGCGGCTCCCTGTTTCAGAAATACCTGGCAGTTATTAAGGAAAGTTCCGGCGGCGTTGTCATAGGTAAGGGTACCGCAAATGCTCCTTGCACCGTCAGGTTGTTGCAATCCCTGGTTCAGGGATCCGCCTGTTCCTGAAGCTGAAAGGTAGTTCACCTGCCCTATGGAATAGCTCACGCTGCCACCTGCACCAACGGCCTGACCGCCCGCTGCCACATTGCCTTGCTGAGCCATCAGGGAGATGGAACCCCATCCCAGTAAACAGCAACCAAGAAATAGAAAGATTTTTTTCATGTTCATTGAGTTTTGTTTGTTGTTAATTCTTTGATATTTAGATAATTAATTTTGATATTCAATTTTGTTAATATGATAAAAGTCAAAGCATAAAAGAACCCTGGCTTTTACCGCTTTCCCCTTTTTCAGTTAAACCATAACCAATTCCGCGATAGTTAGCCATTTTAAGGGAACCAAATCTAAAAAGAAACCATATACTCTCTCTCCGTGGAATCTTGATATTTATCATCATTATACAAAGAAATATATCAATTGCAGTATTGATATAGATCAATAGTAACATTTATAAATATGAATTCGTGTGGTTGAATATTGTTGGGAGAGGGGAATGTTGATCCCGGGCATATTTTGAATCTTTCCAAATAGCGATCCTCATTCCCATACACAAAAACATGGAAATAAGTGGATATAAAAATGGGAAAAATGGTAGGTTTTTGACCAAAGAATCAATACCCCACCGCATATTTCCCTTTGTGGAAATTATGAGTCCATAAAAGGCATATAATCAGCGTTATATTGCTAATCTATTGCCATCTGACCATTTGCCCATACAGGTAAAATGGTTCTTACAATAAAGGGGTGCCGATTCAGACCTCAGCAGGGGTCAGAGCTTTTGGTGCTCTATAACAGGGTAGCCCTTCTCGCCCTGTGCATTGTAAAATCCGACAAACCTCATCTTGTACAGGTCTCCGTCCGTGTCACGGATAACATAAACCCTGCCGGGACGGATCGTGTACAAGGAGTTATCAAAATCATAGTACTTCCAGTCATAGCCGATAAGGTCCATGCGGGTCGATAATGACAGACTTTCAGCCTCCGCATGGGTCAGATTCTCATAAGTATGAAGAGTGTCCTGGATGGCGGCCACCTGGTACCGGTTTAGCAGCACTCCGGTAACAAGATAGGGGTAAGGTTCTCCAAGATCCGTATATAGTAATGTGGTATACTGTGTGAAGAACAGGTCCCAGTCTTGCCTGGGAGGTTCAAGGTGCTGCACAACACCCCCGAAACGGAAAGTGAAAAGCAGGAAATTCACTGAAGGATCTTTCGTCAACCTATAACTTGCCGTACTACCCCCGTCCAGGTAGGCCAGCCGGAAATAATAGGTTCCGTTTTTCAGACTGTCAATAATGATCTGTCTGAAACCCAGTACATTGCCCATCTCATCCATACCACGGTCAAGCAGGTACACATGCTGGTTAGAAACAGTATCTCCATCAAAGATCTGGTACCATTGGGAAAAAACCGTGGAATCGAGGTTGCCGTCCGACTTGTCGAAAACCCACTTCATTCCTGTGGTATCCTGTGGTTGTCCGAAAGGCCGGATACCGGCATCGGCAGCTTTCATGAAGTTGCTGGTATTGAGTATGATATGAAAGCCCTGCGCCCTGCATTCAAAACCCAGGTCCCAGTCTGTCTTGGCATTAGACTTCACCACTTCCCCGGTCCCCAGGTCGAAGTACAACTGGTATTTGTAGTACTGGCCCATACCGATGGTATCTACAGAGCCCACCAGCTGACGGGGCGGCACAGCATCATCTTCCTTGAAGCAGGAGTTCAGCAACAATCCGGTTAATAATAATAAGATGAGTCTCTTCATCAGTTGTATTGATTAATGGTATAGGAAAGCCTGGTGAAGAAAGTCCTTCCCCAGCCCACATCGATGCTTCCCCCGCTGCCGCTTCCATGACCGCCGGAGGCTCCGCTGGCAGGTATGGCTGTATTGTCGAAGATGTTCTTGATACCGGCAGACCAACGGAGCCGATTGAAGAAGAAACCTTTTGTAACAGTGAGATCCATGGTATGGTAAGGGTCAATCCTGCTTTCAGTGATCTGGTCGACGGAAAATCCGTAAATGGGAGTGGTTCCGGTATATTTGTAAAAGAGGGATAAAGTCAGCGAAGCTTTCTGGAATTTCCATGATACGTCGGCAGTAGCCTCAGGGTAGTAGAAAAATGCCGAACTCTCATTTTCATTACTGTTCAGGGTGTTTGCCCTCCCTATCTCAGAAAATCCTGTTCTGATGCTCAGGTAGGGATAGAAACTGGCGGAGGCCGAAATCTGGATCCCTTGTGTACGGTAGCGGTTCACATTAATATAATAGTACTCAAGGTCATCTCCTCCCGACCAGGCAAGGTCGATCCCGTCCTTAACCTCATTACTGAATGCGCTCAGTTCTGCCTGGATATTCCGGGTGTTTCTTTCCAGGGAGTAGCTGATACTCAGGCTGAAGTTTTGGGAATGTTCCGCCCTCAGTTCCGGATTTCCTTTCACATTGTGGTTGATGTCAACAAATTCAAGGTAGAGTTCTTTGATGGAAGGAGAACGGAACCCTTTGGAATAGCCCGGCCGAATATGCAGGTTTTTGAAGGGTTCCCATTTGAGGCTGAGTGAATAGACCAGGGGAGCATCGTACTTGGTGTTGTAAATGGCCCGGAGCCCCGGCTGAACGGACAGATTCCTGGTCAGGTCGTACTTCACACTGAGGAATCCTGCGTAATCGCCCACCTGCTGTTTGTTATCAAGTATCCTCTTTCCTGTTCCACTTTCGTTGTTGAAATCAATGCCCGACTGGTAATTAAAGGGAGAGGAGGTGTCGCTCTTTGCATAGGAGGAACGGATCATCCACGACTGAATGGTGGTGGTGTCATGGTCGCTGGCATTGGGTGACAACACTTTCTCAAGTGTGGTCATGTCCTTGTAATACTTCTTTTTAACCCGGTCATAGCCTGACCATGAGGCTGTAAAGTTCAGGAACCTTTTCTTTCCAAAGGTTTTTGAACCGTCGAGTTTACCGGAGTACTTGATGGTGGTAAAGTAGGAATCAAAGGCTTTCAGACTGTATGGATCCATCATTCCTTTGTCCAGCAGCAGTTCATTGAAGTAACTGCCCGAAACCTTGATCTTCATTCCAGGCATAGTATAGATATAGTAGGCATCTCCGAGGTACTGCCTCCGCGGCTTATATATCTGGACCCTCGAAGTGTCGGGCTTCGAAAATCCGTCGAAGAAATTCCTGCCCAGGTTGATCTCGGCAATATTCCTTCCTTTTTTAGTGGTGACCCCTCCATTGAAATTGTAAGTACCGGCCGATTCAAAATAGGCATCTGCGGATGCACTCAGGCGGGCAATTTTATTTTCTTTGGAGATGATGTTGATCACCCCGGCCATGGCATTGCTGCCATAAATCACCGACATGGGGCCTTCGATCACCTCAATATGGTCAACATTATTGAGGTTGATCTGGTTCAGGTCCAGGTTCCCGTTCATCCTGCCGATGAGAGGAACCCCGTCGAGAAGGAATTTGACATTCTCTCCCGAAAGGCCCTGGAGGTTGATGTTGGTTCCCAGCACTCCGCCATCAGTCACCCTGAACCCTAACTCACTTTTTAAAGCGTCCGTGAGGTTGGTGGCTCCTTTTTGTTCCAGCTGACGGCTGTTGATCACGCTGATGGGATAGATCGAACGGTCGGCTTTTTCAGGGGTGTACTGGGCAGTGACCACCACTTCCTTCATACTCAGCACGATAGGTTTAAGTTCCACCGTCAGGTTCTGCCCCGGAAGGATGGTGTCGATGTAGGTCTGGTATCCCACGTAGGATATGGCAAGCCTCGACTTTTCTTTGATGTCGTTGGCGATCCTGCCGTCCAATCCTGTAAGGCTGTGCTGCTGGTGGTAGTTTTTGATCCCTTCCAGACAAATGTGGGCGTAAGGTATCGTTTCCCTCGTCTTTTCATCAACGACCTTGATATGAGCCTGCTGGGCCTTCACCATGCCGGTGAAGGCCATAAAAACCATGACGCCTGTGATGCAGGAAGTGCGGATACTCATTTGCGAACCAGAAATTTCCCGGTATGGGTTTGGTTTCCCTCTATGATGCTGATAAAGTATAAACCGTCCTGCCAGTCACTCACGGGTATGGTCAATACTTCCTGTGAAGTTCCCCCCGGTATGGATTGCTGGTACAGGGTCTTACCCAGCATATCGGTGATCCTTACATTTGCTGTTCCCTGGGGATCAGGATCTAACTGCAGGTGAAGGTAATCAGAGGAAGGATTTGGGTAAAGAGCCAGGAGCGGTGATGAAGCGTTGTCCTCCAACCCTGATGTTGATATTATCCCTTTCAGGAAGACAATCTTTCCGGTCATGCTCCCGTCAAAACGGGTGAAGATCAGTTTGTAAACATCACCTGGCAACGCTTTAACAAAGAATACCAGAGAATCATCCACAGCATAGGGAGGAGTGGAGCCGGTATAGGTTTTCCAGTTCCACCCGATGGGAGACCTGCTGAAATCAAACTCATTGGCACTCCAGTCGGCATAGCTGGTATCCACACTCCAGTATTCGGTCTCACCCACTCCGTCGTTGCTGAGGACACCGGTGACAATATAGGGGCTTCCATTGGGTTGTACCGACATGTACTTGGTGAAAAGCAGGTCCCAGCTGTCCTTGGCAGGCTGAAAATCAACAACCTGGTTGATGGTCAGGTCAATGCCTACAAAGTCCTTGGTCGCATAAGTGTTGCAGTTGAGGTTCACCACCTCCTCATTGGAACCGTCGAGGTTGGCATATTTGAAGACATAGGTGCTCTGGGCGGAAATTTTTCTTACGATCTGTAGTTTCTTGAAGCTGCCGTCCCTGAGTTGAATAACGAAGAGAGAGTCTCCGACCAGGTTATGGGTGACAGAGTTGTACACTCCCCAGCCATAGTCGGGATGATCGCCGGCATTACGGTTAAAAGCCCCCAGTTCCCAGTCATCGGGATCGTTGAACATGGGGGTCCAGGTCGAAAGCCCGGTAGTGTCCAGCATGGCCCAGCCGTTGGTATCAGCATTGGGATAGGTGTACAGCACTACTCCGCATCCATCATTGGTGATGATGCAGGAGCTCATGATCATGGTCCGGAAAGCGATGTCCCAGGTGCTCCTGGGCACTTCGGCCACTTGTCCGTTGGGCATGCTGTAGTATATTTCATTGGCATAAGATCCTCCCATGGCGATAGAGTCTTTGGCCAGGGATACCTGAGCCTGGCTTCCCGCGGTCATAAGCAGGAGCAAGGCTGGTAACATTGTCATTCGTTTCATTGGTTAAATATATTTAATGGAATAATAATTTTATCAGAAAGATCATGTGCACGAAAACGAGGTTCATGCCATCATGAAGAAAAGAAATGTGGAGACTTGAAAAGGAGGTCAGGCGACCGGAGGCGCTCTCAGATTCGAGGGGCCAAAGAAATCAGTCAGGGTGGCGACAGCCTCTGTATTGGAGTATGAGATCTCCGTACAAGGCAACAAGGTTGTTTTCTCTGCTTGAGAAAAGAAGCAGCCACAGGGGGCACTGTCAGAGTGGTCCTGCGGTGCAAATGCATCAGAGGCAAGCCCTTTTTGTTTGTCTTTCTGCTTGAGGGAGGCTACAACCTGGGGGATGAGAAGTCTTTTCCAGATATGATGCTGGTGGAAATTCACCAGTGAACCCAAGGAAAGCCAGAGAATGAAAAAGCTCAGGCTCAGGTTCAGGATTCTTTTATATCGTGAGAAAAGGAGGTTCACTTTACCAATATCGGATGGCAAAAATAAGGATTATTTTAATAATATGTTAAAATCTAAATTTTTAGTTTCGTCGGATGAGAATGTGATAAAAAAAGGGCGCCTCGGTTAGGAGACGCCCTCGGGGTATATGGAAAAGGTGGAGGGGGTTAACGTATAACCGTGAGTTTTTCTACTTTTCTGAACCCGGTGTTGGTGGAGATCTGAAGGGTATAGGTACCCGGAGCCAGATCTGAAACATCGATGCTCAGTTTGTGAGAACCGGCATTGGTTTCCTTCACCAGGGTCTGCATCTTTTCACCCAGCAGGTTGTAAATACTGATCTCCAGAGTAGAGGAATGGGTCAGGTTAAGTTCGAGATTGGTGGTGTGGAAAGCAGGATTGGGATATATTCTCTCAAGGCTGACCTCGGTAACCAGTTCTTCAGGTACATCCAGGATGATACCGCTGGGTGTGATGATGATGGGGAGTGACGAGTTGGGATTGTTGGTGGTGAGGGTGACAATCGCCGGCGTGGTGGGAAGGCCGGTAACTTCGGTCCATACCTTGTAAGTTCCCAGTGCCAGGTTGCTGAAGGAGAAATAACCCTGGTTGTCAGTATAGTCAACCGACAAGGCAACATCACTGGTGTTCAGGAGCAGCACTTCTACACCGGGAGCAGGATCACCGGTTTGGAAGAGTTTGTTGCCGTTGGTTACTTGTCCGCCGATATTACCAGGACCCATGGGCGGCTGATTCAGGCCAACCAGGTTGATATTGTTTGGATTGTTGGGCTGCTGTATGTAAATGGGAGTGGCATTGTTCCAGAACGGGGTGCTGGTATAGTAGGTCGGAACGAAAGTGTTGAAGAAGGCAGAGTTGGGAGCAGGAGCAGCTTTCACATAATAGACACCGGGCAAAGGATTCATCATATAGAACCAGTACATTCCCAGGGAATCGATGTAGGTTGAATCGATCAGAGTCATGGTAGTCAGGACGTTGTTGGCCATATAGAGGTACACCCATCCAAAATCAAGAAGTGCCCCGCCGCCGTATACCTGTCCCCAGATGGTCCCGGAGTTTCCATTGGTCACTGTAACATTTTGAGTGGAAGTAACGGTACATCCCTGTGAATCAGCGGTAGTCAGGGTGACAGTATAAGTACCGGAAACAGCGTAGGTATGAACAGGGTTTTGAAGGGCGGAAGTAGTTCCGTCACCGAAATCCCACATGAAGGTATAAGGCGGTGTGCCATTATATCCATAACCATAGAAGCTGGAAGTAAGGCCGGTGAGGGTGAAATAGAAGTAGTTAGCGCAGGGAGCCGGAGGACCTACGAGGAGGGTGTCGCAGTTCGTGCTTTGGCAACCACTGTTATTCCCGATGGTCAGGCATACTCCGTAATATCCGGGCTGAGCGTAAGTATGTACTGGGTTCTGAAGGGTAGAAGTGGTGCCGTCGCCAAAATACCATGACCAGGAAGTGGGCGGGTTGGGGGTGCTGACTGACATGTCGACAAACTGGTAGGTATTGTTGCTCATGTTTGAGTCAGGATAAACATAGAACATGGCCTGGCAGTTGTTTCCTGAACCAATGGTAATGACGTCACAATAGCTGTCCTGGCAATTGTTGCCATAAATGGAGAGACAAACCTGGTACGTTCCCTGTCCGTTGTAAACATGTTGCGGATTCTGCAGGTTGGAGCCGGTACCATCACCAAAACTCCAGGACCAGTTGGTCGGACTACCCGAGGAAAGATCGAAAAAATAGAACCCATTGGTATTGTTGGAATCGGGTACGTAAACGAAATTCGCCTGGCAGGGGTTGTTATAACCCACCACAACAGTAGAGCAGTAGGAACAAGTTGTACCACCGGCGGTAGCGATGGTCAGACACACTGTGTAGGTCCCTGGCTGTGCGTAAGTATGTTGCGGGTTCTGCTGGGTGGAGGTGGTACTATCGCCGAACGACCAGTACCAGGCAATAGGATTACCGGTGGAGTAATCCCAAAAATTGATGGTAAGATTTCCTGCAGGATTACTGCTGTCGGGGACAGCGAAAAAGTAAGCGTCGCAGAGTGTCGAGGTTCCTGTGCAGATATTAAAATTGGCAATGATGGGAGGATTGGTGCTCATTCCTGTCTGCATCAAGTAGTTGCCATTACAGTCAACTGTAGAGATATAGAAGGGTATCTGAAGGTTGCTGGGTACCGTGACATAATCGTTATACATACCCTGGTTGTCGGTGAAAACCTGGTTATAGTAAAAGAAGGTACCCCCCATCATGCTGTCGGACATAATGTTGACCGGCTGATTGGCAACAGGGGTGTTGTTGGTAATGTCGGTCACCAGACCGGTTATCTGAATCGTAACCGTTTGTGCCGCGACACTAAGAAACAACAACGAGGAGAGTGCGAGTGAGATGAATCGTTTCATAAGGGTATTTGTTTTGGGTTATAATATACTGAATCAAAAGGTTCCCAGGGAATAAATGAAAGACTTGGTCAAGCTTCTGAAATAAAGACGCAATAATTAATAATGAGTTGCCTCACCACCTTTCATAATCCAAAATACATGATAACCAGATGAATAGCTATGTCAATGAATCACAAGGAACTTCTTCCTGACCCATTGCCGGTCATTGGTTTGCAGGAGCAAAAAATAGCTGCCATCCGGGAGAAGGGAGAGATCGAGGGAAAGCACGTGATTCCCGGCGGAATTGTTGATTTTCGCTGAGGATACTTCCTTACCAGGAAGATCATAGATATGGATCTCTGCCCGGGTAAAGGAGAGGCCTGGCACCAATAAGGTAAGTTGACCGGAGGTGGGGTTGGGAAAGATGAGAGACTGAATGTCTCCCTCTTTTGGTTCATTCACAGCCAGGGGTGCATTCTGGGCAAACAGTTGCAGGTTACTCACGGTTAAATGAGTGCTGTCAATAACGATGAGTACGGGATTGGAGTTCATGCCCGGGATTTCCGGTATCAGCCAATAGCTGCCGAAAGACAGGTCAGTGAACTGGAACACGCCTAGTTGGTCGGTAAAGCAAAAATACCTGAATTGGAAGGTCTCATCACAAAGAAGGATTTCCTCTCTTTTGGCGAGAAGGGGATTTCCGTTCCAGAATTTCTGCATGATGCCGGAAATGAACCCCGGTCCCTGGTCGGGTGGAAGGGTATGCGTGAGATGAAAATCACAATCAAAGATATCCTGCTGTAGATCTACCGGAGTGCATTGCTGCCATTGCAGGCACTGATCAGGGTAACTTGGAAGAAAAAGTGAAGGGGTCCCTGGTTCCGGAACATACTTGACCATGTATCTCCCTTCAGGGATACTATAGAAATAGTACACACCACTGGTATTCAGTGTACTGGAGTCTAAAAGAAGATATCCTTCATTGACTTCACCATATAAATATACAGACCCGCCGGTTTCAGGAAAATTACCATCGAAGATCTGACCACTCAGGTGATGCTGCCCTACCTGGGTTACAATGACTTCTTGCGTTCGCGTATCAAAACAATAGGGGATATGAGTGGTGTCAACGATTTGAAGATGAACCTGGTAAATTCCGGTCTGAGAGTAAGTATGATTCGGATTCTGTTGATCCGAGGTGTTTCCGTCACCAAAATCCCATATCCAGAGAGAAGCATTCTGGCTGGATAGGTCGGTAAAGTGAACCGTATTTTCAGGCAATCCCACGAGTTGCCAGTCAAAGTCGGCATGACAGAAGGTCTGTTCATCGGCACAGATCGAAAAGAAAGTCGTGATGGAAGGTTGATAGATCCAATAGTGGTACTTTATTTTTGCATGATGGCAATCGAAAGTGAATACATCCAGGTCGAGCTGGTGGTTATAGTAATAATGGAGAGAGTCGAACAGGAAGTGTCCGAAAGAGTTGGTCAGGCAGGAATCGAAAATAGATGCGGTCCCTGGAGGGTTGCTTTTAAGGTACACCCAATGGTTGGGAACGGCATTCATCATGGTGCTGTCCTTGACCCAGCCATGAACATAAAATTCATGGAGTACAGATCCGTTTTGAGCAGTGGCCGTTATAACCGTCAGGATGATGAACCCCAACAAAAGAAATTTCAACGGTCTCATGGTGTCCCGTCTTTCAGGATTTGGAATCTGATACCAGACCGTACGCCCATGTACAGGGGCATGTCTTTGGATTTTCTCCTGTTTTCATAGGGAGAGTTCAGATAACCGCGTGCAGAAGGTTCCAGGAAAAGGGAGATCCGGTCGGTGAGATGGTAGTTGTATGATAGTCCGAGATACCATTGCCAGGTAGTGGTAAGCCGGTCGGGGTGGTCTCCGTCGAGTTGTAAGACGTGTTGTTCGGCATCCAGCAACAGCAGGTCGTTTTTCTTCTGCATCATCACTGAGAAAATGGGACCGGCTTTGAAGCCAACATCATGCCTGCCTAGGTTTTTTTCGAGGCCTCCGATCAAAGGCAGCTGTAAATAGAGGTATTCAGCCTTCCTTACCTGGTTGAGGGCACGGACTTTAGGGTCGAACACCGTGTCGAGGGAGTAGTGGTACGTGGGCACCACCTGTCCGTTGACGGAGTCGAACTCAATATACTGCAGATTATAATAGGTACCAAGGATCCTGTTGTAGAGTCCATCAAACTGCTGCAGCCCGGTTTCCTTCATGATGCCCAGGCCGGTCTCCAGGCTGAACATCCTGTTCTTCATCTGGATAGTGAGGCCACCGCTTTGGCGAGTGTTTCCGTAAGGGGACCCCTGGGGTTTACGAAGCCATTCAGGGAAGTAATAAGCTGACAGGGAATACTCGGGCCCTGTGGTGAAATAATCATTGGAAGCTCTGTGGATCCTGAGTGAGGCAGACTTTTCGCCTGGCATGCCGGCAAGAACCTGTGTTTGCTGATCTCTGGTAACAAATGGAATATCCAGTTCCCCGCTTCTGGGTGACAACAAGAACCACTCCTGCTCAGAGGCAGGCTTTACAGGAATGTTCACCCCTGCTTCAGGGAAAGGTTCTGTGATGACAGTACTCGATGCCTCTGTAACACTCACTGATTCAGGAATATACTCATTCTTTTGCTGAACCTGGTTTTCGTTCACTTGTACTTTCGGCTCAGCAGTTGAAATCGGTTCAGTGACTTCCTGAGTTTGTTCAGGCAGGTTGTTCAGTTCCGGTTCCCTGATTTTTCTGGCATCGGGGTGATAGCCATTTACCGAGGCAAGGACCTGCTCCTGCTTTTTTTGCAGACTTGATATTTCTGGAGGATAGACAAAGGTATTGCTGTCAGTGGACACTGGGGATGCCGGTGCTTCTGTGACCTGGGCCGTTATGGGTGGAACATTTTTGGGAGTGACGGGATGACGGTCGGGAATGGCATAATGATAAACCAGCAGGGTAGTGACCACCGCTCCGCCGGCCATCATGCCGATCAGCCCGGTATTCCCTCCGCCAAAGGAAAAAGGTGCAAACTTCTTTCCAGGTATCTGATGAATAATATTTTTCCAGATGGCTGGAGAAGGCTTGACCTTATAGTTCCCGACACTGCTGCGCAGGAACTCATCAAACTTATTTAAATCTTCTCCTTTCATTGCATTAACAAATATAACTATTTAATGTGCTGGGATACCAGTTGCTTTAAATATCTGCGACCTTTGGAGAGCTGTGATTTGGAAGTATTCTCCGAAATCCCCAGCGCTTCTGCAATGGCTTTGTGCTGATATCCTTCAAACACATACATATTTAATACCATGCGATAACCATCAGGCATCTGGTTGATCAGACGGATCACTTCTTCAGGTTTCAGTTTTTTGGTGTCCAGGTCTGCATCTGCCGTGTCCTCCTCTTTATCCATGGTATCTTCCAGTTTGCCAATATCATCAAAATGAACCAATTGTTGTTTGATGGTCTGATGGTATTGGTTTATGGCAGTATTTACCATGATACGCCTGATCCATCCTTCAAAGGAACCCGTTCCCTTAAAGTCGGTTATATGCTGGAAGACTTTGATAAACCCTTCCTGCATCATATCTTCAGCCTCTTCCCGGTTCCTCGCATATCTCATACATACTCCCATCATGGTGGAGGCGTATCTCTGGTAAAGTTGGTTTTGAGACCGCCGTTTACCATCCAGACAGCCAAGGATCAACTGATCATCCTTCGACATGCGACCTCAAAACTAGATTCATAGACAAGAGCTTACCACCTACGTTGCCCAGGTAAGATAAAAAAGTGCTCAAAAATAGTGATTTACTTGAAATTCTATCCTGCCTGAACTTTTGGTACCTTTGTGGCGTTATTTCAATAAAAACAAAAAAATGATCATCTGGATTTTTTTCGGGGTATTGATGTTGGTAAGCTGGTGGATTTCCAATACCCTGAAGTCAAAGTTTAAAGAATATTCTAAATTACCTGTTTCACAAGGACTTACAGGAAAAGAAGTGGCTGAGAAGATGCTTCGTGATCATGACATTCATGATGTACAGGTGGTATCGGTGGAGGGTGAGTTAACGGATCATTACAATCCGTTGAAAAAAACCATCAACCTGAGCCAGGGGGTGTACCAGTCGAACAGTGTGGCTGCTGCAGCCATTGCAGCTCATGAGACCGGGCACGCTGTACAGCACGCCAGGGCCTATATCTGGCTTCAGATGCGGTCTTCCCTGGTGCCGGTGGTGAATTTCAGTTCCAGGATTGTCCAGTGGGTGTTGCTCGCCGGTATCCTCCTGGTAACCGTGTTCCCTTATCTTCTATTGGCCGGAATCGTGCTGTTTGCGCTCACCACGTTATTCAGTTTTATTACACTCCCGGTGGAAATAGATGCCAGCCGCAGGGCGCTGGTCTGGCTGGAAGACAACCGGATCACCTCTCCTGAGACCCATCCAAAGGCACAGGATGCCCTTAAATGGGCTGCCTATACCTATGTGGTTGCAGCGCTAGGTTCTCTCGGAACCTTGTTGTATTACATCATGATTTACCTGGGTGGGAGAAGATAATTCCCTCTTTTTCAACAACATTTTAACTGAGTCAAAGATGAAAACCATTGATGATCTTCATTTTCTCAACAAGAAAGCCCTCATCCGGGTCGACTACAATGTTCCTCTCAATAACCAGTTTGAGATTACCGATACCACCCGCATTGATGCGACCCTGCCAACCATCAGGAAGATATTGAACGATGGAGGAGCGGTGATCCTCATGTCGCACCTGGGAAGGCCCAAAGCCGGACCCGAGGAGAAATTTTCCCTCAAACACCTGTTACCTTATCTGAAACAGATGTTTCATACCGATGTCAGGTTTGCCGGGGATTGTATCGGTCCGTCGGCCTTTGAACAGGCAGCAGCGCTGAAACCGGGAGAAATTTTATTGCTCGAAAACCTGAGGTTCTATAAAGAAGAAGAGAAAGGAGACGAAGTTTTTGCGGAAAAGTTGTCAAAACTGGGCGACGTTTATGTGAATGATGCATTCGGCACGGCCCACCGCGCTCACGCCTCGACGGCTATCATTGCACGCTTCTTTCCTAATGCGAAAATGTTTGGTTATGTCATGGGGAATGAGATCGCCAATATCAAAAAGGTGATGGTCAAGACTCCCAGGCCATTTACGGCTATCCTGGGAGGGGCTAAAGTCAGCGGAAAGATACAGATCATCCGTAACCTTATGGATAAAGTGGACCACCTGATCATCGGTGGAGGGATGATGTTCACCTTCATAAAGGCAGAGGGAGGAACAATAGGGGGGTCTTTGATTGAAGATGATTTTCTGGAAATCGCTCTTCTAACGCTCAAAGAAGCGAAAGAAAAAGGAGTGAAGATCCATATCCCTTCTGATGCAAAAATCGCTGATGCATTTGATAATCAGGCAAATACAAAGGTGGCCCCTGCGGATGCGATTCCTGATGGTTGGCTTGGACTGGACATCGGACCTGATACCATGAAGCAATTCGGTGAAGTGATCAGCAACTCAAAGACGATTCTGTGGAACGGTCCCATGGGTGTTTTCGAAATGAGCAACTTTGAGGATGGAACCAAATACGTGGCCATGAAAGTGGCAGAAGCAACGAAAGAGGGTAGTTTCTCTCTGGTAGGCGGAGGCGATTCTGTTGCAGCAGTCAATAAGTATGGTCTGGAAGACAAGGTCAGTTATGTCTCCACGGGTGGAGGGGCCATGCTGGAATACCTGGAAGGCAAAGTGCTTCCCGGTATTGCGGCCATAGAGGAATAATTGCGATGATTCAATTCATTCCCGGCCAGTTTGTTATTAATGGTGATTTCTTTAACTCTCTGAACCCGGGGAAGAAGCAATGGGGCAAGAGCAGTGACGGGTTTATAAAGGAATGATTTTCCGATCTGTTCCTTATTAAAGAGATGCCCCCCCGGAGCAAAAGCGTTGACAAAGAATATCAAAAAACTCAGGATCAACGCCATTTTTGAGAGGGAAAACAGGGCCCCGGCCACTTTGTTAAAGAAGTTCAATTTCATGAGTTTGGCCGATTTTTCCATGAGCTTGCCCAAGGCATAGGTGCCTGCCAGGACCAGTAAAAAGACTCCTGCAAAAGATATCAGTGGCAGGTATTTGCCAT
Source organism: uncultured Bacteroidales bacterium (assembly GCA_964605655.1). Classification (GTDB taxonomy): domain Bacteria; phylum Bacteroidota; class Bacteroidia; order Bacteroidales; family CAIXZF01; genus JAKLIX01. Next base: position 124,406 of record CAZSDK010000001.1, on the reverse strand, counting down.
CCAGATGGAAGGTATCTTTCAGGAAAGTCGCCGCCAGTCCGGAGAAATGGATTCCGGCATAAAGACCTATCACCAATCCAGCGAGGGTAGCCAGTTCCAGGATCAGTCCCTTGGTAAAACCCCTGTAAAGGGCATAAGCAAGCGGAACACCCAAAATAAGGTCGATCAGGTTCATAAGGGGGCTTTCAGTCTCCTGGTGAGCTCTGTCGAATAAACGAAAGCATTGAGTTCGGCATTGTCGGTATGCAGAATGTCGTCCCTGTCACCTTCCCACCAGAGCTTTCCCTTGTATAAAAACGCAATTTGGTCACCGATTTCCAGTACCGAATTCATGTCGTGGGTGTTGATGATGGTGGTGATATCATATTCCTGGGTGATCTCTCTGATGAGGTTATCGATCACATTGGCCGTCTGGGGATCCAGGCCGGAGTTGGGTTCATCACAAAATAAATACCTGGGATTCAAGGATATGGCCCGGGCGATAGCCACCCTCTTCTTCATGCCGCCACTCAGTTCTGAGGGAAACAGTTGGTTGGTGTTGGGCAGGTTGACCCTGTTGAGACAGAAGTTGGCCCGTTCTTTTTTCTCTTCCTGGTTCATGGTGGAGAACATGCTCAGTGGGAACATCACATTTTCTTCGACGTTCATGGAGTCGAAGAGGGCGCCTCCCTGAAAGAGCATGCCGATCTCCTGCCGGATTTCTTTCATTTCCGAAAATGAAAGCTGTGAGATGACCCTTCCGTCATAACTGATCTGACCGCCGTCGACGGGAAGAAGGCCTACCAGGCATTTCATCAGCACGGTCTTGCCGGAGCCGCTCTGTCCGATGATAAGGTTGGTCTTTCCCTGGGTAAAACGGATGGAGATCTCGTCCAAAACGAGGTGGTCGCGAAAAGATTTTCTGATATTTTGGGATTCGATCATATCAGCAGCAGCTGGGTCAGGATAAGGTTGAAAAAGATAATGGCGATACTGCTGTGGACTACGGCGCGGGTGCTGGCCTGGCCCACTTCCAGGGCTCCACCCCGGGTCTGATACCCGTGATATCCGGAAATGGAGGTGATCAGAAAAGCGAAGACAACCGTCTTTGCAAGGGCATAGAAAATATCGTAGGGATCAAACTCATACTGAAAACCGAAGATCAGTTCGTTGGAGGTCACCAGGCCCGTGGTGACTCCTGAAAGCCAACCACCAAAGACCCCCAGGAACATACTAATGACGACCAGAACCGGGTTAATGATCATGGAAGCCATGATCTTAGGCATGATAAGGTAGCTGGCCGAGTTGATGCCCATGATCTCCAGGGCGTCAATCTGTTCGGTCACTCTCATGGTGCCAATCTCGGAAGCGATCCTTGAACCCACTTTTCCTGCCAGGATGAGACTGATAATGGTGGGAGAGAATTCAAGGATAATGGACTGACGTGTGGCAAAGCCCACGGTATAAAGGGGGACGATGGGACTGTCGATGTTGAAGGCTGTCTGTATCGTGATCACCGCACCTATGAAAACAGAGATGATGGCTACGATACCCAGTGAATCGATACCCAGGTGATCCATTTCAAGAATGACCTGCTTCTTATAAATGCTCTTTTTGTCAGGTTTGGAAAATACCATCTTCATCAGAAGAAGGTATTGTCCCATGTAGGTCAGGAATTTCATGAACGCATCCTTTCTGATGCGAAAATATATTTTCCCGGTGAAAAAGAGGAGAAAACGCCGATTATTTTTGAACTTTGCAAGCCGTTTCTGTCATTATCATGCCCTACCGGCCACTCTGTATGAGGAAATTCATGATCATCGTTTGTTGTCTCCTTCTTGCGGGAATGGTATTGAGCTCCTGCCAGACCACCCGGCGTCCTGGCATGTCAATGCCCAGAAAGGCCAGAAAGAAATGTGATTGTCCGAAATGGACCAGCATTCGGCCAGTATCAGGACCGGTCAATATTTACCGCTGGAATGGCTGATCATTACGAAGCACTTTCAAGGTTTCTCCCTCCCGGTTCTCTGGAACAGGTGAAAATCCTGATCACCACCTGGAATTTCCACCTCAGGATTACCAGGAAAAGGCACTCCAAAGTGGGCGATTACCGTCCTCCGGTGAAAGGCCGCATCCACCGGATCTCCCTCAACCATGACCTGAATCCATACGCCTTTCTGCTTACCCTCATCCATGAAGTAGCCCATCTCATCGTTTACGAAAAGTATATGCGCCGGGTGGACCCTCACGGTAAGGAATGGAAGCAGGTATACCAGGAGGTGCTGCACCCCTTTTTAGAAATGGATATTTTCCCCCCTGATATCGTTGATGCGATGAAAGATTTCTTTCACAAGAGGGGCCATTCCAACCGTTCCGACCTGGAGTTGAATACGGTTCTCAGGAGGTATGATCCGCCGAACGGGACCGTGATCCTGGAGGAGCTGCCTCTGAAATCGCTTTTCAAACTGGCTGATGGCCGGTTATTTATAAAGGGTGAACAGCTCAGGAAAAGATTCAGGTGCCAGTGTCTGAATAACCGGAGAACCTACCTGGTGAGTCCCATCATGGAGGTCTACCCGGTACATTACCAATATCGCCTGACCTTCCCTGAAAGCTGACCAACGAGGGACTCAATCCTCTTCACGAGGATGGAGTCCCTCGTTGGTATGTTCTTGAAAAGCCCCCTCTTCACGGGGATGGAGCCCCTTGTTCAATTTATATTGTTAAACTCAGATATTTCCTTTAGGTTTGCATCATCAATTCTTCCAGAATTATGTCGAATGTATTTTGTGTGATCATGGCAGGAGGCGTCGGAACCAGGTTCTGGCCCATGAGCAGGATATCCCATCCCAAACAGTTCATCGATATCCTTGGAACAGGAGAGACGCTTATTCAACAGACCTTCCGGCGGTTTTTAAAAATTTGCCCTCAGGAGAATATTTACATCGTCACCAATAATATATACAAGGACCTGATAATAAAGCAGATACCCGGCATTAAGGAGGATCAGATCCTTTCCGAACCTTACCGCAGAAATACAGCTCCCTGTATTGCCTATGCCTGTCACAAGATCGCAAAACTGAACCCAGAGGCAACGGTAGTGGTAGCACCTTCCGATCATATCATTTTTAATGAAGATCTGTTTACGGAGATCATACAGTCGGCCTTGAAGAGTGCTTCCATGAACGAATGGCTTGTCACACTGGGGATAAAACCCAACAGGCCTGACACTGGTTATGGCTATATTCAATATGAAGAAGGTCTCCCCTGGGAGCAGGATCACCGGTTAAAAAAGGTGAAAACCTTTACAGAGAAACCTGCCCTGGAACTGGCCATGTCTTTTCTGGCCAGTGGTGACTTCCTTTGGAATTCAGGGATTTTCGTCTGGTCGGTGAACAGCATCGTCAAGGCCTTAAGAACCTGGCTGCCGGAGATCAACTTTTATTTTGAAGAAATACGCCCTCAGTTTTTTACCTCCGGGGAAAGAGATGCCATCCACCAGGTCTACACCCAGTGCAGAAGCATTTCCATCGACTATGGGGTGATGGAAAAAGCGGATAATGTATTTGTATTGTGTTCCGACTTCGGATGGTCGGACCTGGGTACCTGGGGATCTTTATATGAGATACATTCCAAGGATGAGCACGGAAATGCAGTCGTCGGGAAAAATGTGATGTTGTACGAATCCAACAATTGCATCGTGAACATGCCGAAAGAGAAACTGGTGGTGCTCCAGGGACTGAACGACTTTATCGTGGTGGAGGATGACCAGATTTTGCTGGTATGCCGTAAATCAGAAGAACAACAGATTCGCCAGTTTGTTAATGATGTTACTATGGAGAAAGGCGAGAAATTCGTCTGATATTCTACAGGAACCCTTATTGAATTTATTATGAAGAAAAGATTCTTACTCCTTATCATTGGATGTATCCTGTTTGTTGTAAATGGAGTACGTGCCGATGAAGGCATGTGGCTGCCCATGTTCATCGACAGGTTGAACTATGTGGACATGCAGAAGATGGGACTGAGGTTGACCGCTGAGGAGATATACAGCATCAATCATTCCAGTCTGAAAGATGCCATCATACAGTTTGGCAGGGGTTGCACCGGGGAGATCGTTTCCGACCAGGGGCTCATCTTCACCAACCACCATTGCGGCTATGGCAAGATCCAGGCACACAGTACCGTGGAACATGATTATCTGACCAATGGATTCTGGGCCATGACCCTGGCTGAGGAACTTCCCAACGAGAACCTTACGGCCAGGTTTCTTGTCCGTATGGAAGACGTGACCTCCAGGGTGCTGGCCGAGCTTAAGGCCGGAATGGATGAGAAAGAAAGGGCGAAAAAGGTGGAGGAGATATCCAGGAAGCTTGAAAAAGAGGCAAAGAATGGAGTAACCTATTATGAAGCAGCGGTAAGGAGCTTCTTTCAGGGTAATGAATATTACTTGTTCCTCTATGAGGTTTACCCCGACGTGAGGCTGGTTGGGGCGCCCCCGTCATCTATCGGGAAATTTGGAGGCGATACGGATAACTGGATGTGGCCCAGGCACACAGGCGATTTTTCCATTTTCAGGGTTTATTCGGGTCCGGACGGGAAACCGGCACCTTATTCCGATAAGAACATCCCTCTGAAACCCAAACATTTTCTGCCGGTCTCCATCAAAGGAGTCAACAAAAATGATTTTGCCATGGTGATGGGCTACCCGGGCAGTACCGATCGTTTTCTTACTTCCTACGGAGTGAAACTGGCGATTGAGGAAACCAACCCGACCATCGTCGCATTGCGGGACAAACGCCTGGGGATCATGAAAGAAGACATGGATGCCAGCGATGCTGTTCGTATCAAATATGCCTCCAAATATGCCGGCATCTCCAATTACTGGAAGTATTACATCGGGCAGACCAAAGGACTGAAACAACTGAAGGTGTATGAGTCGAAAAAAGAGCTCGAAGCCAGGTTTAGTCAATGGGTTGCCGGATCTCCCGACAGGAAGGAGAAATATGGCAGCACATTGGGAGAGATTGCCGCGGCTTATGATGATATCGGGAAGATAGCCAAGACCAGGGTTTACTACACGGAAGGCCTGCTCAGAGGATCAGAGATCATTGGCATGGCTAAAAATTTCGAGACCCTTGAACTTCTTTTACGGGCTGACAAACCTGATGAAGCCAAGATCAAAGCGGAGATCGAAAATGTCAGGCAAAAACTGCCTGCTTTCTTCAAAGACTATCATGCCCCGACCGACCAGAAATTGCTGGCAGCAGTCCTGAAAATGGTGGTTGAAGGAGTCCCAGCCGCCGACCTGCCTGCTGAACTGATCAGAATAAAAGAAAAATATAAAGGAGATTACGAGAAGTTCGCCCAACTTGCTTTTCAGAAGACCATCTTTGCTGATCAGGGAAAGATCGAAAAGTTCCTGGAGGCTCCCAGGTCAAAGACCCTGGCCAAGGACCCTGTTTACCAGTGCATGGTCTCTTTTTACCAGAATTTTTATGGTTTCAATGACCGACTCACCACGGCCCAGACCAGGCTGACCAGGGGCAACAGGCTGTTCATCGCCGGACTCAGGGAAATGCAGCCTGATAAGGTTTTTTACCCTGATGCCAACTCCACCATGAGGCTCAGCTACGGCCAGGTACTCGATTATTTTCCTGCTGACGCCGTTCATTATGACTTTAAAACTACCCTGAAGGGTATCATGGAGAAAGAAGATCCCAGGGTAGATGAGTTTGTGGTCCATGAGAAGCTGAAACAGTTATACAACGATAAAGATTTCGGTCCTTATGGAACCAATGGGGAACTAGTCACCTGTTTTACCACCACCAATGATATTACCGGCGGGAATTCAGGCAGCCCGGTGCTGAATGCCAACGGGGAGCTCATCGGGCTTGCTTTTGATGGTAACTGGGAAGCCATGAGTGGCGACATAGCCTATGAAAAGGAACTCCAGAGGACCATTGTGGTGGATGTCAGGTATGTTTTGTTTATCATTGATAAGTTTGCAGGTGCGAAAAACCTAATTAAAGAGCTGAAGATTAATTAGATACTTCAATGAAAACCTGGACTTTCCGGTTACTTGCCTGGACAACTCTGGTCGTCCTGCCTCTGGTAATTAGTCCGGCGACCCTGGATCCAGCCCTGCCGGTCAGGTTTTTACTTCTCTCTGCTTATCTGCTGATCCTTAGTGTTGTATTTCTTCCTTCGTGGAGAAGGACGGAAAGGGATGCTCTTGACAGGGGAACAAGGAACTGGCTTGTCCTATATTCAGCTTATTTCCTCCTGTCGGGAGTGAGCCTGGTCCTGTCATGGGTAAATCCGGCCGATGGTATTTACCAGTGGATGATGATATTGAACCTGGGAGCAGCGGTCTACTTTTTTAACAGACTTTTCAAAAGGTATCCCGAATATCTCAGGGAGGTACTGCACGGCGCTGTTATACTGGCTCTGATAAGCGGGATCTGGGGTTTTATTCAGTTTTTCGCCCTGGTAGTGCCTGCCGGAATGAGCCATGAAACCACCTATCTGCTGAAAGGCAGCTATGCCAACAAAAATGTGTATGCGGAGGTGCTGTGCCTGTTGATACCCTTTCTTGCTGCCGCAGTCATCAAGGGGGAAAAATACTGGAGAAACATTGCTGTTGCAGCCTTACTCATGGTCCTGTTCCTGGTGGTGGTCAGTTTATCCCGTTCAGCCTGGGTAGCACTGTTCCTGGCTGGTTTTACAGCTCTGGCAGGGATCCTCCTGTTTTATAGAAAGGTATTTCCTAAAAGGGGTTCCCTTCGGAAGGCCCTGACCGTGTTGTTGATGACTGGTATTATCCTCGCTGCTGCCCTTGTCTTCATAAAGACACAAGGGTCAGAAGGACTGTTGGGAAAGCAGGTCCACAGCCTGACCCATCCTACATACGGATCTGCTCATGACAGGATGTTGTTGTGGAAGAAGTCTGTTGAGATGTCGAAGGAAGATCCTTTATGGGGGAAAGGGCTTGGGACCTGGAAGATCAATATTTTAAAATATGGTAATAAAGGGCTCAAGTCGGCTGATGACGTCACCTTCTATCAAAGGCCGCATAACGATTACCTGTGGATCCTGACAGAACAGGGACTCTTTGCCCTTCTCTGCTTTTTAAGTTGCATGGCCTATATTTTGTACCTATCGATCAGGAATTTAATAAAATCGAAAGAGCCCAACAAGATAGCAGCCCTGGCCACCGGGCTCATGGTCCTCACGATTTATCTCATCCTGTCATTTTTTGCTTTCCCCAGGGAAAGGATCGAACATAATATCCTGCTTGCCATGGCGTTAGCTATCCTCCTGAATGCCTCCTCTGAAGGAGATCCCTTTTTTGTAGCAAAGAGTTATCGATGGATCACCGGAATATTACTTACCGTAGGATTATTATTTGCCGTCTGGATCGGGTTTATCCGATACAGGTCAGAGGTCTTTACCAGAAAAGGCTTTGAGGAAAGAGGCCGTGGAGAGTGGGAAGCTTCCTTTACCGACCTGAAGAAGGCTGAAAACTCATTCTATCGTTTTGATCCTATGTCTACTCCGCTGGCATGGTACCAGGGCATGGCCCAGTACAATATGGGAAATATCGATGCGGCTCTGAAAGAATTTTCAAGGGCCAGGGAATTGGCTCCCTGGCATCAGCATGTCCTGAACAACCTGGCCACCTGCCTCGTGTTGAAAGGCGATACCATGGCTGCCGAACGGTATTACAAACAGGCGGTATCCGTCTCTCCGGGCTTTAATGATGCCTGGATCAATCTGGCTTCCGTATGTTACAACACCAGAGACCTGGAAGGGGCCTATCAGGCCATCCATTCTGTAGACACTTCCTGTACCCTGGAAAATTACCACCCCTATCTCAGGGTGATCCTGAGGGGTTATGCCCTTCCTAAAATCCCGGGTTTCAGGATGCCTGAACTCACCCCTTGTCTCGAGACGATTCTTAAAGATGATAAGTGGCTGGTTGACATACATACCAAGTCGATCAAGGAAAAAAGAACTTTCATGCATCAATTGTTACTCGATGCCGTTTGGGACCTGGAACAACACGGTGAGAAAAAACTTGCCATGCAATATCGAAATGATGTATCTTTGTTTTATGAGAAGAATTAATATACTCCTGTTATTGATATTGACAAGCCTGTCCATGACAGGCCAGACCATTGTCAACGTCAGTCCCGGCGTGGGTAACCAGGGTCAGACCTTTCAGGTGACCATTTCCGGACAAAACACCCATTTCAACCAGGGCACCCAGACCAGCATTTTTTTCGCCCAGGGAAGCTCTACCATCATTTATCCCAGTTCCACCACGGTGAACAGCGCTACCCAGGTTCAGGGACAGTTCACCTTTACTTATTCTCACCCGACTGGTTGGTACACTACCTATGTTTATGACCAGGTCGACGGCATGCTTTCTTCTCCCAGCAGTTTTTTCCTCATGACCGGTGCCAACCCTCCCCAGCTTATCAGCGTGAACCCCAATTCTGCCATGAAGGGACAGACCCTTACCGTGACGGTCAGCGGACAGAACACCCACTTCCAGCAGGCATCCTATACCGTCTGGTTCAACCAGGGTTCGGCGACCATAGCTCCCATCAGCACATCTGTGATCAGTAACGTGGAAATGGAGGCGGAGTTCTTCTTCCATTACTCCAACCCTCTCGGGTTATACAATGTCAATACATATAACCCTATCGACAATAATCTGACCCTTCCGGCCAGTTTTACCCTCTTGCCTGCTTCTAATCCGCCCATGATCTATACGGTCAACCCGGATACTCTGCAATTAGGTGTTTCAGGTACACTGATGGTGCTTGGAAGCAATACGCATTTCATGTCGGCTTCCCAGACTGCTGCCTATGTCGAGAATGGCAGTTCTTTCGGAAATTTTAACATGATCACAGCGGTCAACGATACGGTCCTGCTGTTATCAGGTCCCTTCTTCAGCGTGCCCGAAGGGTGGTATAATGTTCATGTTTACAACGATTACGATGACTGGATGGTCATGAACAATGCCGTGTACCTATACCAGACCGGGGTTGGGATCCAGGACAGGGGATTTCAACTTTTCCATGCCTATCCGAATCCTTACAATGAGGAGCTCTACCTTGACCTGGCCAACTTCTCAGAAAGAGTAACTGTTGTGGCGTACAGTACCGACGGTAAAAAAGTGCTCCATCAGGAGATCGACCCTCAGCCACAACCCGTCTTGCTGAATATGGGGGGATTACCCAAAGGTGTTTATCTTCTTGAGGTTAAAAGCCGGGTTTATTCGGAGTACCTGAAAGTGATCAGAAATTGATACCCTGATCGACAAATCCAGTCGTATTTTTAAATTCGAGCTGAATGCCTGCCCATGGCATCAGGCACTTTCATTTTTATATCCAACCATTTTCATTCTCACTTGTTTTTAGAATGAAATTCTTTCCTTAAAGAAAGAATTTCCTCAATTGCTTGAAAATGGGAAAAGAGATCGAAAGGAAGTTCCTGGTTAAGAACAGGGACTATGTCAATGACAGTCAGAAACATCATGTGGTCCAGGGGTACCTTTGCCTGGACCCGGTGCGGGTGGCCAGGGTACGCCTGGTGGACGGAAAAGGTAAGCTTACCCTGAAAAGCCTGGTCTCGGAAACAACCCGTCTGGAATTTGAATATGATATACCGGCCAGGGATGCCGAACAGATGTTACAGGAGATCTGTCTTAAACCCCTCATCGAAAAATACCGTTATGTATTAAAAGTCAACGAATCGGTATGGGAAGTGGATGAATTCCTGGGTGAGAACCTGGGCCTGGTCGTGGCGGAAATTGAACTCAATAATGAAGAGGACAGTTTTGAAATGCCGGATTGGGCAGGGCAGGAAGTAACTCATGATCCCCGGTACCTCAATGTGAACCTCGTTATGAACCCTTATTCAAAGTGGGAATGAAATGGAAAAGAGTGAGATGATATCTGCCCGGTTCCCGGTGACGGGGATGTCGTGCGCTGCCTGTGCCCAGAGCGTGGAGTCGATGGTAGCTGCCCTGCCTGGAGTTGATTCAGCCGGTGTCAATTATGCAGGGCAGGAGCTGAGCGTCACCTACCATCCTGAACAGACCGGCCCTGATGCCTTCAGCTCGGCACTCAGGTCTGTTGGTTATGATATTATCATTGCCCCAGGCAAGGAGAATGAACTCCAGGAGCAATACCAGCAAAAACATTATAAAAAACTGAAATTCCGCACTCTGGGTGCTGCTTTGTTTTCCATTCCGGTCCTGGTCGTTTCGATGACGGTCCATCATCCGGGCCCATTGACAGCCTGGCTGCTGATGGTCCTTTCCTTACCGGTGCTCCTGATTTTCGGAAGGGATTTCTTCATTACTGCCTTCAAGCAGGCACGCCATGGAAAGGCAAATATGGACACACTGGTTGCTATGAGTACCGGTATCGCCTTTATATACAGTGTTCTTCTGACTCTTTTCCCGGGTCTTCATGAGAAGCTGGGTCCTCAGGCTGGGTTGTACTTTGAGTCTGCTGTCGTCATCATCACTTTTATTTTGTTGGGAAGGACCCTGGAGGAAAAGGCGAAGTCGAAAACCTCTCTTGCCCTTAAGAAACTTATAGGTTTGCAGACCAGGACAGTGACAAGGATCACAGGTACAGGGGAGGAAGAGATCCCACTTGAAAGGGCAGGACTTGGTGACAAGCTTTTAATAAGGCCTGGAGAGAAGGTCCCTGTCGACGGCAAAATCCTGCTTGGGTATTCTTCCGTGGATGAGAGTGCCATCACTGGAGAGCCGGTGCCTGTGGATAAGAAGGCCGGGGATGAGGTCTATGCCGGGACCATCAATATACAGGGAGTTTTGGAGATCAGTGCTGCCAGGGTGGGCAAAGAGACCGTTCTGGGCCAGATCATCGAACAAGTCAGGGCTGCACAATCGAGCAAGGCTCCCTTGCAGAAACTGGCAGATAAGGTAGCCGGTGTCTTCGTGCCTGTGGTCATGGCAGTGGCTGTTTTCACTTTTTTATGCTGGACCATACTGGGTGGCGGGGAACTCTTACCAAAGGCATTATTGGCAACCATCTCTGTGTTGATCATTGCCTGCCCCTGTGCGCTCGGGCTTGCTACGCCCACAGCCATCATTGCCGGCATGGGTGCCGCTGCACACCGTGGAATCTTGTTTCGTGATGCTGAAAGCCTTGAAAAACTAGTGAAAACGAATCTCATCGTATTCGACAAGACGGGTACCCTGACCGAAGGAAAACCCAGGGTCTCCGGCTACCATTGGATGCTGAATGGAGGAACCTTGGATGAGTCAGGGCAGCGGAAGATTACCGAAGCCTTACTGGGCCTTACCTCCCGTTCTGACCATCCACTGGCCAGGGCTATTTCCCTGGATTTACTGGAGAAAGAGATTGTGACTGCCCCCGTGGCTGAGTTTGAAGATCTCCCGGGTAGAGGTATGACGGCCCTGGTGAGAGATCAAAGATTCCTGGCAGGAAACCTCCGGATGATGGAATCCTATGGTGTGGATATCAGTACGTTGTCGTCAGCTTCTAAAACCTCGGGCAAAGACCAGAGTGTGGTCTTCCTGGCCGTGGAAAAGACACTTATTCTCGCCGTGACCCTCAGCGACCCCATCCGTTCAGAAGCAGCAGGCGTTGTGGATGCCCTAAAAGGAATGGGCATGGAGATCCATCTGGTGACCGGTGACCGGGAAGAGACTGCCGGCGCAGTGGCAGAGAAGGCAGGGATAAAAAGTTTTCATGCATCTGTCCTTCCTGAAGGGAAAGCAGACCTGATCAGGAAATGGAAAGCACAGGGAAAGAAAGTTGCCATGGCCGGCGACGGGATCAACGATGCCACCGCGCTTTCGGTGGCCGATGTGGGTATTGCCATGGGACAGGGTACCGACATTGCCATCGAATCCTCCGGCATCACGCTTGCCCGACATAAGCTCTCCCAGATTCCGGAAGCCATCATCCTCTCGAGAAAAACGGTGAAAACCATTCACCAAAACCTCTGGTGGGCATTCGGATATAATGTGGTCGCCATTCCCATTGCTGCGGGCATCCTGTTCCCGGTAAACGGCTTCCTCCTGAATCCCATGATAGCCGGAGCTGCCATGGCACTCAGTTCCGTGAGCGTGGTCACCAACAGTCTCAGACTTTCAAACCAAAAGATCTTTAATTTTGCCGGCTCATCATTGCCGGCAGTAATATAGCATAGCATGAACACCCTGAAATTCAAAACCAACGTTAAATGTAACGGCTGTAAAAAAGCCATCACTCCCTGCCTTGACGGACAAGCCAATATCTCCTCCTGGAAAGTGGACATCTTTGATCCGGAACGTATCCTGATTGTTGAAGGAGATGACCTGGACCCCATTCATATCATCAACCTCCTCAGGGAAGCCGGTTACCATGCAGAGCTCATGTAGTGGAAATCACCTTTATTTTTCGTAACTTTACGAAAAATTGAAGAAGATGAAATCCCGTCTTTTTTTTGCCATTCTGTTCATGATCCTCATGAGCAGAGCCGGATCGGGTGCCGCCATCCTGTCGGCTTATATCATACCTCCCAATCCGACCGACCATGACACTGTCCGTCTCGTAGCCGAAGTGGCGACCAACAGCGGACCCTGTTGGGTCGATTCATTGCGTATCTCCCAGACTGGCAACCAGTTCCAGGTACCGGTATACTATAACTCAGGGATATTAACCGTGATCTGCTATCGTACCGATACTTTCACCCTGGGTGTTCTGCCTGCCGGAAACTATTCCTGCATATTTTCCATGATGCATGGTAACATCCCACAGCTTATTGACACGGCAAATCTCAATTTTTCGGTTTCCTTGACCACATCCGTCCAGGATCCCGAGGCAGCCGGCCTCTTTCATTTCTTTCCCAATCCTTCCTGCGGTGATATCACCCTGGCACTGCCTGAAGGATGGAGACAGCAAAATACCACATTGGACTGTTATACTTATATGGGTATCAGGGTGTTGAGTCTGCCTGTGCCGTTGGGTACTGCCGGGTCAGGGATTTCCCTCCCTTTACCGGATGGCATCTACCTGGTCGCCCTCAGGCAGGAGAATGTTGAAGGCCAGTGGCAGAAACTGATCATTCGAAGATAAATGCCAACCTACCCTAAGATTATACTCAAGCCTGGCAAGGAGGAAGCCCTCAGGCGTTTCCATCCCTGGATCTTTTCAGGCGCCATCGACCATATTACCAGTGCCGTCGAAGAGGGAGAGGTGGCTGAGATATACGATAGTAAAGGAAACTATCTTGCCACAGGTCATACGCAGAGAGGGTCTCTCGCGGTAAAAGTGTTATCCTTCAGCCAGAGGACCATTGACAAAGATTTTTGGCGGGATAAGCTGCTATCAGCGTATCAACTCAGAGAATCAGCCGGACTTATCAATAATCCCGGGACCAATGCCTATCGCTTTGTCTTTGGCGAAGGGGACGGGCTCCCCGGACTGGTGATCGATCATTACAACAGGACGTTCATCCTTCAGGCGCATTCAGTGGGGATGCACCAGTTATTACCCGGGATCACTGAAGTTATCAGAGAGATCTTTCCTGAACAGGTGCTTTCCATCTACTCCAAGAGTGCCGATGTTTTGTCCAGGATGTTTAACTACGAGGTCATGGACGGTTTCCTGTTTGGGAACTCCTTCCCTGAAGAGATACAGGAGAATGGAGTTAATTATGTATTTGATTACCAGGGACAGAAGACAGGATTCTTCTGTGATCAGCGTGAAAACAGGAGGCTTCTGGGAGAGATAGCCTCAGGAGCATCCGTGTTGGATGTGTGCTGTTTTACCGGTGGTTTCGGATTGAATGCCCTGAAATCAGGGGCCAGCAAGGTGTGCTTTGTCGACAGTTCAAAGAATGCCATCCTGCAGGTGCAAAAGAATGCCCTGATCAATGGCTTTGGTGAGGGGCTGAGGTTTGAGATGGATGATGCCAGAAGATTTCTCGAGTCTACGGAAGAATCATTCGACATCGTGATCCTTGATCCTCCGGCCTTTGCAAAACATATCGGTGACAGGAACAAGGCGATCCAGGGATACCGGGCTCTCAACGCTTCTGCCATCAGAAGAGTGACTCCCGGCGGATGGCTGTTCACCTTCTCCTGTTCGCAGGTAGTCGACCGTGCAGCTTTTCAGTCAGCCGTCACCGCAGCTGCCATCGACACCGGCAGGGATGTGAGGATATGCCGTCAGCTGGGTCATGGCCCTGACCATCCGGTCAGTATTTACCATCCGGAAGGAGAGTACCTCAAAGGGTTGCTTTTAAAAGTGCAGTAAATGATCCCTGTCAGGATTCAGTGACCAGTTTGAACCCCACGCCATGGACGTTGATCAGCTCCACCTCGGGATCGTCCTTGAGAAATTTTCTCAGTTTGACGATATAAACATCCATCGACCGTGCATTAAAGTAACTATCATCATTCCAGATCCTTAGCAAGGCAATTTTGCGATCGAGCACCTGGTTGGCATTCTCGCATAATAACTTCAGAAGTTCGGCCTCTTTGGAAGTCAGTTTTTGCTCATTGCCATGGTTGGTAAGGTTCTGGCGGTGATAGTCGAAGGTATAGCTTCCAATCCTGAACACTTTCGACTTGGGTCCGGTCTCGAGGTTCACCTGGGAACGGCGAAGTATGGCGGCCATCCTGGCAAGCAGTTCTTCCATATTGAAGGGCTTGGTGAGGTAATCGTCACCACCGACTTTGAACCCTTCCAGTATGTCGTCCTGCAATGATTTGGCAGTAAGGAAAAGTATAGGGATCCTCTTGTTGGATGTACGGATCTCCTTAGCAACGGTAAACCCGTCTTTCAAGGGCATCATGATGTCGAGAATGCAAAAATCATAACGGTCCTTGTGAAAGGAATGAAGGGCATCTTCACCGTTGATGGCTAAGTAAGTGGTATATCCCTTGGCTTCAAGGTAACTTTTCAGAATATTCCCCAGATTTTTATCGTCTTCTGCAAGTAAGATCTTTAACTTTTCCATGGAAAAGGGGATTGAGAGTTATCGTTTAATTTTCCATTCTGGTCTCCTGATTTAGGAGTGGCATGGGCAGGCAAAAATAGGATAAACCTGCTTCCCTTGGAGACTTCACTTTCGACGTTGATCTTTCCACCGTGTTTTTCGATGATGAATTTCACATAACTGAGCCCGAGTCCGAAGCCTTTTACATCATGGATATTACCGGTGGAAACCCGGTATAATTTGTCGAAAATCTTTTTCTGGTCCGATTTGCTGATACCGATGCCGTTATCCTCAACGGCAACCTGTATGCCCCCGGACTTGTTTTTTGTGGTGATCCTGATAGTGGGCTTTTCCGGAGTGTACTTATTGGCATTGTCGACCAGGTTCATCATCACGTTGGTCAGATGCATGCGGTCTCCTTCAATGACCGGTTCCTCTGCTTCAAAAAGAGCTTCAATGGAGCCGTCACGGATTTCTATTTGCATCCTGATGTTCTTGATCACTTCATTAAGGAGATGATGGATGTCAATATGGGTCATTCTGAGCCTGACCTGGCCCTTTTCGAGGATGGCGGTCTGAAGGATTTTTTCAGCCATGCTACCCAACCTTCTGTTTTCTTCGTGAATGATATGAATATAGTTGTTGATCAGGGATTCAGAACGGATCACATCCTTGTCGTTCAAGGCTTCACAGGCCAGCGATACGGTGGCAATGGGCGTCTTGAACTCATGGGTCATGTTATTGATAAAATCATTTTTCATCTCCGACAGTTTCTTCTGTCTCATGATGGTGAAGATGGTAAAGGTGAAGGATGCGATAATGATAATGATGAAGGCCAGGGAGATGAGAAGCAGTCCCCGCATCTGTGCCAGCAGGTATCCTCTTTCGTGGGGGAAATAAATGGTAAGGTACTCGGGGTTTCGAAGTACCTCGTTTGGGAAAAGGTTGTACATGTAACTCTTCCGCATCAGCTCCTTGTGATAGAAGCCTGTTTTTTCCATCAGCATCAGGTTGCGTGTCGGACTAAAGATCCCGAACTCATAAGGAGTCATGATCCCTTTGTTACTCAACTCAGCAGAAATGAGGGAGTCCATCAGGCGAAAGTTAATACGATTTTCCACCGACCTTTTGCGTCGCATGTTGAACATGTCTTCCAGCACGTCATTGATCAGGCTGGTCTTTTCTTTCATCAGCTTTTTCACCCTCTGGTCCTGCCTTTTCTGCATGCTGGCCGGTGTTCCCTGTTCTCCAATATTCTCCCCGACCCAAATGTTGGCGTTGATCTCTTTTATTTTCCTGTTGATATCAGAGACAAAGGAGGTGTCGTAAGCGGCCGGCACCTCATTCTTGTAATCTTCCTGGTATTGTATGGTAATGCCGCTGGTGTCTTTGTAATAAAGACTGTCGGCAATGCTCCTTGCCGAAAGTAGAGTCATCTCTTTCAAATAGAGCATTTTTACTGAATCCATCTGGCTGAAGATCTCATTACCTCTTTCAAGAAAACTCATGGTGAGCTTTATCTCGCTGATGGCTTCGAGCTTCTCGAGCTTATAGATCACGCTGGTGATGGCCTCGTTGACGCTGCGGGTGAAAATATCCTCCCTTACCTTGATGGCGTTTTGGATCCAGTACACCTGGATACCTATCAGTCCGACCATGGCAACGGTGGTGAGGATGACGATGGTACTAATCAGCTTCTTCCACATAGGATGCAAAGGTAAGCATTATCGGCCATAATGGACCAGTTTCAGGCAAAACCTGCCGGCAGAGGAAGTAGCCATGACCAGATAGGTCCCGCTTGCCAGGTTACTGAGGTCAAGAACCTTCTCCCGGCAGGAGAAATGACCATCAATTCCTGTTCCGCTGCCTTCCATGTCCAGGACTTTGATCTCCTCAATAACGGCTCCATTCTGTGTACTCAGCAAATAGGTTCCATTCCCAAGGTCCCGTATGCTCATCCCATGTCCCGGATCCCCACAAGCTTGCCCCGTTCCCTGGGTTCCCTGGTATTCATAAGCACCCGGGTCCGGATCATTGATCATGAGGCGTGGTGCCATTTGCAGGGGATGAACATACTCCCAGGCAGGGGTCAGGGAGATGGTGTCAAGAAACCCGGCATCTGTCCCTGCATCGATCAGCAGGGTGGATCCGGAGGTAAGATGATAGTCATAATTGAGGGTATCTGCAAAGAACAAGTTGCTCTTGCTCTGACAGAGGACATTGTTGGAGGTGTCCGTCATGGTGGGTGACCCGCTCATCAGCACTGCCGTGGCACTGACCAGTATGTTGTTTTTTGCCATGAACAGGTCCATCCCCGATACGGGAAGGTCGAGCATCAATCCTCCGAAACCTCTTTCATCAATGAGGGTGTTGTGGATCAGGCAGCAACGGTGTGGGGCAGGGTTTGACAGTCCCTCGGCCCCAAAAGCGATCATGTTGCCGTTCTGGGTGTTGGGCCCCTGCTGGATGATATTCCCTATGATGAGAGCCGTTCCTCCGTTGGGTAGGTCAATCTCCCGGCTGGCATCACCGGTAAGTTCGTTGCTGATGCGGTTGAAAAGGATATAATTCTCACAAGCCCTGCTTTTCAGCTCATGCCCGATATGAGCATGATGAAGGTAGCAGAACCTCACTGTCAGACTTTGGGCATGGTTGATATAGAGGTTATGAGTATAGCCATCGCCGTAGCCATTGTGCTCAAATTCAGAATGTTCTATCAGGATATTCCCTGAGTTTCCACCGAGGATGCCATTCTCGTTATCGTGAAAATAACATTCCCTGACGGTAAGACCGCTGCCATCGAGCCTTATACCTGCCCCATTATGGTCGGGAACGGCTGCCCCAGAGAACTCAATGTGTTCCACCCTGATATTGTTCCCTGCACAGACCCAGATCCCTTTTCCCCAGACGTAAGCGCCTGCTGCCTCCATGTGGGCGAACCCTCCTGAACCTCTAAGCAGAAGATCATTATTGGTCCAGGCTGCACAGGCACCCGCACCGGTGTAAAGGCCTGCAGCTATGGTCACGGTATCACCGTCGTTCACCAATCCTGCAACATCAGCAGGGAAAAGATAGGCCTGTCCCGGTCCGACCAGGTACTCAGCCGCCCTCGTTACTGCCGGGTTTGAAAAAATTCCGGTAATAAGTAAGATGAAGGCAATGATAAAAGGATGGATCTTCATATCAGGCATATATATGACGAAGATACTTCTTTTATCCTCGATCTTGTCGAACATTTGTGATCTTCAGGGACAAATGATTAAAGTCTTGTATAAACGGCTAATTTCATGTAGGTTTGTGCTTTATAAATTCTGTTTTCCATGAGACCTATCAGCCTCGACATAAGGCATGTCCTGCCATTCATTGATCAGGAGGACCTGCTCCTCATGCAGAAAGACCTGCATTACCATCATCAGATGCTTATCGCCCGGGCCGGTGCAGGTAACGATTTCCTTGGCTGGCTTGATCTTCCAGTAACGGTGGAGGAGGACATCCTGCAAAATATTGAAAGGGACGTCAGGTTTGTACACAGCCTGGTTGAAGTGATCGTTGTTGTTGGAATAGGTGGATCGTACCTGGGTGCCAAGGCCTTGAACGAAGCGCTGTCGGAGTTCACCCAGGCTTTTGTAAAAGAAAGGAAGCATCCTCTGGTGTTATTTGCCGGTCATCAGCTGAGTGAAGATTATATGGCCTCCCTGCTGGAATTCCTGGAAGGCCGTTCCTATGCGGTGGTAGTCATCTCGAAATCAGGTACGACCACAGAGCCCGCCATTGCCTTCCGTCTCCTGAAGGCCCAGCTGGAAGCCAAACATGGTAAAACCGGTGCCAGGGAAAGGATCATTGCCATCACCGACCAGCAGAAAGGAGCCTTGAAAGTGATGGCTGAAAGCGAAGGGTACCAGTCCTACGTCATCCCCGATGATGTCGGCGGCCGTTTCTCAGTGCTGACCCCGGTCGGACTGCTTCCCGTCGCTCTGGCCGGTCACAATATCAGAGAGCTGCTTCACGGGGCCAGGGATATGTATGACATTTGTAACGCCTCCCCGCTCTTTGAGGAGAACCCCGCAGCCTTATATGCCGGTGTGCGAAACATACTCTACCGTCGTGGCAAGCCGATTGAGATCCTGGCCAATTATGAGCCGTCCCTTGCCTTCCTGGCTGAGTGGTGGAAGCAACTGTACGGCGAGAGTGAAGGGAAACAGCATAAAGGCACCTTTCCTGCCTCTGTCAACTTTACCACCGACCTGCATTCCATGGGACAGTACCTTCAGGACGGGCTCCGGGTACTCTTTGAGACCGTGATCACTGTGGAAAAAGCCAGGAAGAAGGTGGTCATCCCCGAGGAATCACAGAATCTTGATGGGCTGAATTTCCTGAGCGGCACTTCCCTGAGCCGTGTCAACCAGATGGCCGAGCTGGGGACCTTGCTCGCCCATGTGGATGGAGGCGTGCCTGTGATGAAGATCGTACTTCCAGAAATCAATGAGTATTACCTGGGCGCACTCATCTATTTCTTTGAATTTGCCTGCGCACTAAGCGGGTACATATTGGAAGTGAACCCTTTCGATCAGCCCGGCGTGGAGGAATACAAGAAAAATATGTTCGCCTTACTGGGAAAACCGGGTTATGAAAACGAAACTGCCGCCATCAGGGAGAGACTTTAATGACCCCGGTACCAGCGTTGAACAGGACCTTCGCTTCATGAAAGAAGCACTGAAGGAAGCTGAATGGGCTTTCTCTAAAGACGAAGTGCCTGTCGGAGCCGTGATCACCTGCAAAAACCGCGTCATCGCCAGAGCCCATAACCTTACCGAAACGCTCCAGGATGCTACTGCCCATGCCGAGATGCAGGCCATCACGGCGGCTGAGAATCACCTGGGCAGTATCTATCTGAATGATTGTACGTTATATGTTACCATGGAGCCCTGTCCGATGTGTGCCTCAGCAGCTTACTGGACAAGAATAGGCAGGTTGGTCTATGGGTGCAGTGATGAGAAAAAGGGGTACACCCTCCTTTCCGAATCCTTGCTTCATCCAAAGACCAGTGTAACGGCAGGAGTGTATGCCGAGGAATCCAAAGAACTCCTTCAGCAGTTTTTCAGGAAAAAAAGGGAATAAACTATGCCGTCTTTTTGCATTCTTTGCTACCTTGACCATACTTATTCATGGAAAATGAGGAGTCCGTAATGTCCTACCGTTGAGCCCTCTGCGAACTTGTATCCTCTTACGACGATCTTATACAGGCCTGTGGTTACCGGTGTGATATTCACCAGGGCAGCGCTGCTGGCATCGGAATCTTTACCGACCTGTACCCATTCATCGTCGATTGATTTATACACCTCAATATCAATATCTTCAATACGATAATCGCCAAAGGCAAGGATGCCGTATGTCCATCCATCATAGAGATACCTGTAACTCTCCTTCAAATCGGATAGAATATCGAGCTCCATCCTTACAATCTCATATCCTTTCCCTTCGATATTCTCGATGAGCGGTTCTGCCGTTTTCAGAATGGGTGTCATGGTCCTGCCGTCATCAGTCTGTGCAAACGATGCCAGCGAGAGGATCCCAAAAGTTAATGTGAACATGAGGTTTTTCATGGGTTAATAAAATTTGAGGTTAATAATTACTTGCATTGAGAACTATCCTTAATGTTGTGAGGTGATCACTCATCTTCCATTAATATGAAGTGAGAGATATCCGATTGGTAAACACATCTCGGAGTAATTCATACCCTTGCCCGTCCCGTCCTTCCATCCCGTATCCCGCATCCCGTATCCCGCATCCCGCATCCCGAATGCCCGAAATCAGAAATCAGCGTACAGAAGTGGCAGACTGCCCACTTTCATCTAACAGAATATTATATCACTGATTCAGAGGATATCAATGTAATAAGTTCATTAACCAGAAAGCTTTAAGGGAGAACAGTGATACCATTATGTGCCGTCCCTATTCATTTGGCAGAATCAATCATCCATAATCCAAATGAATACCCCATCGGGGTTATCAATCTGTAGATGAGCAAACGCACAGAAGCATCCCCCTCCCGGTCCTTCAGTACCGATGGAACATGTTGTTGCCAGGGAGGGGGCAGGGGGGGGGAAGGTCCTGTCTAACTTACCCTCCCCTTGCCCCTCCCCACAAAGGTTGTTTCTTCGATTGAGATTATAACGGGGAGGGGAAATGTTCAACCGGCTGACTCTTTGCTACAGGTAGATAACCTCTACGAGGTAAAGTTGGTAATTGATAATTGATAATTGAAAATTGACAAATAGAACTTTTGGTACATTGATACATTGGTACATTGATACACTGATACACTGGTACACTGAACCAATCCCGTATCCCGTATCCCGTATCCCGATAAATCCCGTTCCAATTTCTGTTTTGACTATCTTTGTGTACCACAAGTCCGCCCCTTCATATTATGGAGTAAAGGCTTTTCGCGGCATGCTCACAATCTGAAGGGAGCATATAAATAGTACAGACGGTTCTGGAAAAACCTGATGATCAAAATGAAAATAAACGGATCGAATCCCGGCTATCTTAAGAGTCCATTCAATGTAAAATGCTCTTTGAGGACTCTTTGTGTCCTTTTATTTCTTGTTACCGGATGGAAGACTTCCCAGGCTCAATACATGTATGATGGCTCAGGCCGGCAGGTGGGCCGGGTCGATGGCAGCTGGTATTACGACGGTTCCGGTCATCAGATCGGCCGGGTCGACGGAAACTATGTTTATGATGGCTCGGGGCGGCAATTGGGCCGTATCGATGGTCAGTACCTCTACAGTGCCTCGGGACGTCAGATCGACCGGGTTGATGGCGACTACCTGTATGATGGTTCCGGCCGTCAGATCGGCAGAATGGATGGTAACTATCTCTACGACGGATCCGGACGCCAGATCGGGAGGGCCGACGGTCTGCGACGGATGCAGATCATCATCTTCTTCTATTACTTTCTCTGACACTGACTTGATCCAATTACTTCATTAAATGTAAACTCGTTGACTATGAACACTAAACAGTGGTACGAATCACTCTTCGAGAACTATGCCCTTCAATATGACCAGGAATGCTTTACCCAGGGTGCTGCCGGTGAATGCGACTTTATTGAAAAGGAACTCAGCGAAGACAAGTCTCTCAGGATCCTTGACATAGGTTGTGGAACCGGCAGGCATGCCATTGAGCTGACCCGCCGCGGGTATTCCGTTACCGGGATAGACCTGTCGGAGTCCCAACTGCAAAGAGCGCGGGAAAGGGCACAGGCTGAGGACCTTACCATCGACTTCCGGCAGGAGGATGCCCGGAAACTCACCTTCCTGAAGGAATTTGATGTGGCCATCATGCTCTGTGAAGGAGGATTCCCTTTGATGGAAACGGATGAAATGAACTTTGAGATCCTTCAACGTGTGACGGCCTCCTTAAAGGATCACGGCAAATTCATTTTCACCACCTTAAACGGACTCTTCCCCTTGTATCATTCTGTGGAACAGTTCTGTGCTGATGCTTCCAAAGACGGCAACGCCACCTACCGCAGCTGCTCCTTCGACCTGATGACTTTCCGTGACTATAACACGACAGAGGTTACTGACGATCTTGGCAACAAGAAGGTCCTGGAATGCAATGAAAGGTACTATGTCCCAAGTGAGATCACCTGGTTGCTGAAGTCTCTCGGCTACACTTCCGTTCAGATTTTCGGTGCCAGGCTCGGAGCATTCTCCAGGGAGGACCCGTTGACCACGGAAGATTTTGAAATGCTCGTGATAGCTGAAAAATGACAATTTTTTTCAAGAGGGCTTTGTAAGGTCCTCAAGCTCCCTACCTTTGTATATCAATCCTGTATTTATGCGATACTTATTTTGCTGTTTGCTGGCAGGCTGGAGTGTTCTCCTGTCAGCCTGGGCGGGACCTGTCGAGGACCTGATTAAAAAGGCGGGAACCTCAGCCGATTATCCCGACGACCCGCTGGTGACCGTCTTCGACAGTACCAGGGTCGAGGTCAGAGAATCCGGTCTCAGCTACTTTTATGTCCATACCCTTCAAAAAGTGCTCACACCGGCAGGCGCCCTCACCCTTTCGGTGGTGAAATATGACTATGATCCTCTGTCCGCCTATGCCGAAATAAAAAAAGTGGTCATCTACCGGAAAGACGGGAAGAAAGAGGTATTGGATATCTCGAAGGTGGTCGATTATGCCGCGCCTGCCAGGGCTATCTACTGGGGAGCCAGGGAGAAGATGCTGGGAGTGGGCCGGCTGGAACCAGGCGATGCCGTGGAAATTTTCCTTTTTAAAAAGGGATTCACCTATGCCCTGCTTCAGCAGCCTGATGAGGATGACAAGTTCATTCCGCCCATGAAAGGCCATTTTTATGATATCGTCAACTTCTGGGCTGAGACCCCTTTCCTTGAAAAGGTCTATCAGGTTTCCCTGCCAAAATCAAAGACCTTGCAGTACGAAGTATATGGAGGCAACCTTGATCTGAAGAGAGAGGAAGTGCTAGATAATCAGATATATACATTTACATCCGCCAAGAGATTGCCGATGAAAGTAGAATCAGGAATGGTGGCCAAATCGGATGTGGAACTGAAGCTGCTGTTATCGACCAGTCCCGACTGGCAGTCAAAGTCGTTGTGGTTTTACGGCGTGAATGAAGATTTCGGCAGTTTTGACTTTACGCCGGAGATCAAGGCAAAGGTGGACGAGATCCTGCGAGATGCCAGGAACGAGACCGATTCCATTTCGCTGCTCACCCACTGGTGCGCTGATGAGATCCGGTATTCGGGAATCTCCATGGGAGAAGGAGAAGGCTTTACCCTGCACAAAGGCGACATGACCTTCACCGACCGCTGCGGTGTATGTAAAGATAAGGCCGGCATGCTCATCACCATGCTGAGGGCTGCCGGGTTTAAATCTTACCCGGCCATGACCATGGCGGGCAGCCGCATCGACCGTATCCCGGCCGACCAGTTCAACCATTGCGTGACCGTGGTGAAAAGGAAAGACGGGAACTACCAGCTGCTCGATCCCACCTGGGTGCCGTTTCTCAGGGAACTCTGGTCGAGCGCCGAACAACAACAGAATTACCTGATGGGCGTTCCTGAAGGCGCCGGTCTGGAAGAAACACCATTGTCCCCTCCGGAATTTCATTATCTCAAAATAGACGGTCATTCCGAAGTGCTGCCTGACGGCACCCTTCGCGGTGGTTTCATCTTAATAGCTGAAGGACAGTCGGATGCAGCCGTCAGAAGGATATTTACCGGGAATTTTAAAGCCTTGTGGAGGGTTCAACTGGAGAAAGAACTGCTCCAGGTCTCTCCCCTGGCAACCATTACCCGCCTCGAATACGGAGAACCTCTCAGATATCTCGATGGTCCGGTCACTATCATGCTGGAATATAACATACCCCGGTATGCCACAGTGACTCCTTCAGAGATCATCTTCACCCCGGTAACGGCCTCCAACCTTTTTAAAGGAGCCCAGGCACACCTGTCGGCCAATACCTCTATTAAAGAAAGGAAGTATCCATTCAGGGACCGCTGCTCGCGAAAAGTGGAACTGACAGAGACCATCAGGCTGCCACAACCCTGTCGTCTTCTTTTTAAACCGGAACCCCAGGAAGTCAAAGGCAAGGTGAGTTCCTATTCTATGTCCTGTTCGCTCGACAACCAGACCCTGCTCATGAAGCAGGACCTTTCCCTTGGTAAAAGGGTCTATGATCCTGCCGACTGGCCCGATTACCGCCAGGTGGTCATCAACCAGAACCAGGTCGCGGAAGAAAAGATAATACTCTCGGTCATCCATCCCTAATTTCCTGATCATGAAGTTGTATATAACCCGCATATTAAAAAAGGCCCTTCCCTTCATCATATTATTGGTCTTGGTTTCACCCATGCTGTTGCATGCAGGGGAGACACCATCTGATGCCCTCTTCAAAAGAGTACAGAAAAAATACACCCTGAAGACAGATGGCACGATGGAATACCAGGTAAGAAAAGAGATCCGGCTGCTGAGTCATCTTTCCTTCCACCGGCTTTATGGTGAGACATTTGTCGTTTATGATCCGCAATATCAGGATCTGAAGATCAATGAATGTTATACTGTTATGGCTGACGGAAAAAAAGTGGTCACCCCTCCGAATGCTTTTAACCAGGTGTTGCCAAGGGCTGCCGCCAACGCTCCGGCCTATAACCGTCTGATCGAAATGGTCATCACCCATACCGCTCTGGAAATTGGAGCAACAATTTATCTCGATTATACCATCACCAGTAAGAAGGACTTTCTTCCGGCCTTCATGGGATTCGAAAAACTCTGTGAACCTGATCCCGTGGAGGTCCTTGACCTCCAGGTGGCGGTTCCGGCTGGCATGAATTTGAACTATACATTGAATCAATGGAAAGGGGATCCTGAGATTAGCACTTCAGGGACCACAAAGACCTGGTCGTGGCATTTTACGAGGCTGCCGGCCTATCACCCTGAAACCCTGCAACCTCCTGAAGGGTCCTTTCTTCCCTCTCTTGCGTTTTCAACGGTTCGCAATATTCAGGAAATGACCAGCCGGTGGTTTCAGCAAAGTGCTTTCCGCTATGAGGGAAACGACGAAATGACCCGTTGGGCCAGGCAGTGGAAGGAGAAAAAACAAAGTGATCTGGATTGGGTGCTGACCCTTCAGGATAAGATCGTCAATGAGGTCCAGCTCCTTCCCTTACAGGCTGCAACGGTTGGTTTCAGGGCGCGGACGGTTGAGGAGGTCTTCCTTTCTGCCTATGCCACGGAGCTGGAAAAAGCTGTGCTTTTTACCACCCTGCTCGATCTGATGCATATTAAGGCCGGCATCGTGGCCATGGTGCCCGGCAACCATGTGGCACAGCTACCCGGAATGTTCCAGTGGGAACACTTCCTGGTTGGCGTATACCTGAAAGATGCCGATACGCTGCTCCTGTCATTCCATACGATGAATGACCAGAACCTTCTTATGGACCAATCAAGAACCTGTTTCACCTTGCCTGAAGGAAAGCCCATCCGTTACAGGTTTTCTGACGGGCAGCCGAATGAAGTCAAACTCGAATGCAAGCTGACGCTCGACACGACGAATACCTTGACAGGGAGCGGGAAGCTCCTGCAGAAGGGTCTGCCCCATCCTTATCTTTCTTTACTGAAAAACCCCGGCAAGGCCAATAAAGCGATCAGGGGAGGGCTAACATCCAAAGATCTGAAGGAATGCAAGATAGTGGAGATTCTGCCCGGTACCGGCAGCCTGGACCTGAGCATCGAGAAAAAGAATGCCTGCCGGGTCAACGGAGGCTACTGCTTTTTGAAATGGCCTCAACCTGCAAACGGTGTGTTTTCCTGGCATACAGGGGAGCTTCCCGCCACCAGGCTGAACACCGCTCAAATACCCTATCCCCTGGTGGAATGGTCTCAGTCGGAGCTGGAACTGCCTGAAGGATGGAATCTGGTCAACCCGCTTGAAAAGTATGTCATCACAAATACAGCAGGAAGCCTGAGTATGGCCTGTACTCAGTCGGGCAACAAGATCAGTCTGGAATGGAAAGCCAGCCTTAAGGAGTGGACCGGCACCGAACCCGGTGCGGCGTATTATAATGATTTAAAGGTACTTCTGAATCAGTGGTACGCTTTTATGAACCGCGAGGCAATGTTTAAACAGAAGCTGCGGTAGAGATCGTTTTCCTACCGGGTGATAATACGGCCCAGTTTTTCAGAGATCACCTTTTTGATCTGGGTGAGTACCTGCTGATCTTTAAGCAATTGTTGGGACTCATCCTCCGGCAGTTCTTTCTTCAATAATTTCTGATTCTCGGATATCGTTTTTTCCACCCTCCTGAGTTTGAAAGACAATACGGAGGAGGTGACCGCATCGGGCAGCACCTGTTTCTCCGTCTGGACGGCGATCTTTTTCTTGTCCATCCAGTTACTGCTCAAGGTATACGGACTGCTGACCAGGTCGATGACGAGCTGGGCGACGGCATCGGAAGAATGCTGGATAAAGTACTGTTCATCAGGGATTTCTCCTTCCTTTCCTTTTAAAAAGAACTCATTGAAGATTTCCTGGTACAGGGGATTGGTGAAGGTGATCTCGTCATGAACCAGCTCATGGATGATAAAAGGGGCAACGACGACAGACACAAAAGCGTTATCGGGGTCACCGCCGTGAATGGTAATTTCTTCGCGTCCGTAGTTCAACAACAGCCGTATGATGTCTTTTTCCTGGAATTCACTTTCGGAGAACTCTATCTTGTGCTGGGTCTCAGTCTGGACAGGGACTTCCGGAATATCTTCCAATGGTCCGCCAAGCTGTTCCAGGTTTCTTTTATTGAAGTTCTTACGGAGGATCCTGTTCAGTTCATTCACCAGGGTCTGCTCCGTAATATTCATCAGGTCAGCACATTCTTTTAGATAGATGTTGCGGGAGATGGGATCGGGAATGAGAGCTACCGACTGAACGATCTCCCTGACCAGCTGCGACCTCTTGATAGGGTCACTGGCTGCCTCTTTCAGCAACAGGCTGGTTTTGAACAGAATAAAATTTTTGGCCTGGTCCTGGAGAAATTCAATCACTTCCACCTGGCGGTGCTTTCTCACAAAAGAATCGGGATCCTCCCCTTGGGGGAACAGCACAATCTTCACCTGCAGGCCTTCTTCCAGAATCATGTCGATGCCCCTGAAGGAAGCCTTGATCCCGGCCTCATCCCCGTCGTAAAGGATGGTGATCTTATTGGTAAACCTTTTGATCAGTTTGATTTGATCGGTGGTGAGGGAAGTACCTGATGAGGCGACCACGTTTTCAATTCCAGCCTGATGCATTGAGATCACATCGGTATAACCCTCTACCAGGTAACATTCATCTTTGGCAAGGATGGCATTGCGGGCGAAGTAGATGCCGTAGAGGCTGGCGCTCTTGTGATAAATGTCGCTTTCAGGGGAGTTGATGTACTTGGCCTTGGACGACTCGCTGCTAAGGATCCTGCCACCGAAAGCGATCACCCTGCCTGAGAGGGAATGAATAGGAAAGATGACCCTGCCCCTGAACCGGTCGATGGTCTCCTGTTCCCTCACCAGGGTCAATCCTGATTTTTCCAGAAGAGGAAGTTGATATCCTTGATTCAGTGCATGTTTCGAGAAGGTATCTTTTTCATCCGGATCATAACCCAGTTGGAATTTCCGGATAATCTCAGTCTGGAACCCCCTTTCTTTAAAGTACGTTAGCCCTATGGCTTGTCCTTTTTCTGAATGGTGAAGCTGGTCGGTGAAAAATTGTGAGGCAAAGGCGGTCACTGCCATCAGGCTTTCCTTCTCATTCTGGGCTTCCCGCTCTTCGGGTGTCATTTCTTTCTCCTCGATCTCGATATGGTATTTGGCGGCGAGGAAGCGAATGGCCTCGGTATAGGTGAACTTTTCATGCTCCATGATGAATTTCAGGGAGTTGCCACCTTTGCCGCAGCCAAAGCATTTGAAGAGGTTTTTTGCCGGAGAGACTGTAAATGACGGGGTTTTTTCGTTGTGGAAGGGGCACAGGCCGATCAGGTTCACGCCTCTTTTCTTCAGATAAACAAATTCTCCGACCACCTCTTCGATGCGGGCTGTTTCAAGGATCAGTTGTATGGTGGAGGGATCTATCATTCTACTTATTTGTAGATGAGAAGGATGGCCTGTGATCCTGGGGTGATCCCGAGAGCATAGGCACGGGTGGCGTCCAGGAAGAAGAGATCGTTGAGATGGGCCGTGGTGCCCGAATTTTCCGGAATCCAGCTGAGGCCCCCGTCACCGGTTTTCAGAATTTTCCCTTTATTGCCCACGATC
This sequence comes from uncultured Bacteroidales bacterium, assembly GCA_964605655.1. GTDB lineage: Bacteria > Bacteroidota > Bacteroidia > Bacteroidales > CAIXZF01 > JAKLIX01. The sequence continues at coordinate 95,606 of CAZSDK010000001.1, read as the reverse complement.
CACCCTGACTGGCTGTCGATAAACTGTATGTCATTCAGGTTCATGAAGGTACCTGAGTTCTGGTCGGACCAGCTGCCCCCGCCGTCCAGGGAACGAAGGAGGGTGCCGTTCTCACCTATGGCAAACCCACTCAGGTCGCTGTAAAAACTAATTTTTTTAAGATGATTGGTGGTGGGCGCCGGTACGGCTTCCCAAAGTGTTCCACCGTCCTCCGTGCGGATGATCCTGCCGTTGAGTCCCGCTGCCCAGGCTCGCGGATAACGGGAATAAACTCCGAACAGGTTGTCAGCAGACTGGCTGTGCTGGGAGGTCCATGTCAGACCTCCGTCAACCGTTGACCAAAGGGCCGCACTGGTGTCCGCTTCGAGGCTGCCTGCGATCCAACCCTTTTGCCCACTGAAAACGAGGTCGTTGAAAGTCGCCTGCGAACCAAGTGGAAGTGTCGTCCAAACCAATCCGCCATCGGTGGTGTAAGCAAGCAGTCCCTGGCTGCCCGCAACCCAGGCGGAATCTTTGTTTACCGGAACAACTTTGTTCAGTTGATAGCCTGGGAATGGATAGGAAAACTCCCATTGAAGACCACCATCGTGGGTGATGCCTATTACTCCGGAATCTCCCGCCACCATCCCGTCGATAGAATCGCTGAAGCCGACCGAACTCAGGTTCAGGCCGGTGGGTATATTCCCTGCAAGGCTCCACTTCAGGGAAGGAGCAGGAACGACAGGGTCCTCATAAACATCTTTATTGCAAGATGTTATGGAAAAACTGAGCGACAGCAGCCCTATAATATATATGGTGGTTTGACGGTGTAATTTCTTCATGGGCTCACATCTTAAAATCTTTATATATAAGTATTTAGATAAAAAAGAAATCGACTTCATTCTTTTTCAAAAGTAGAAATTTCTAAGCCAGGAGTTTTGGAGATAAAAATGGAGTTATTCACAAATTTGATGTATCTTCGTATGCAGGACTTACAATATTCGAAAATCATGATACCAGTCATTCATGCAGGAGAATCAGGAAACATTGTCGTAATACTGCTCACCATCGCCTATGTGATCTATTCTTTTTACAAAAAATCGAGGAAGATGAGCAAACCGGAACAGGCAACGGTTCCGGAGGGAGAAGAACAGCCTTCCAAAAAGATGGGTGACTGGTTTGAGGAAGTATTTTCAGAAAAAGATAGCGGTGAGGTGAAACCTGAACCTGAGGGAACCTATCCCTGGACCAGGCATCAACAACCGTTGGAGAGCAGAAAGGATCCGGAACCCTTTCTGGATGAGGAGCTTAAAATGTATAAAGGAGGAGAGTATGCTGATGCTCCTGTTGTTGCGTCTCCACAAGAGAATACAATCCTGCAGGAGGAAGACAGTGAAGTATCAGCGACACATCAATATGAATGGAGAAGGGCTGTCATTTATGCCGAGATTTTAAACAAGCGTTACAGTTGATCGGCTGTAATTGGTAATATCTCTAAAGAAGCGGCTTTCGTCTATTTTTTTTGGAGTTTTAACAAAAATAATTTTTACCTTTACCCGCTTTTTTCAGGCTGAAATCTACATTAACACATAAAACATACTGTATGTTGCGAAAATTACTATTTACTGTCGGGATCTTGTTGTTTGCCAATGCTTTGGTGTTTTCACAATCAGGGACACTGAAGGGAAAGATCAAGGATAAAGGCTCTAAAGAACCGATTCCGTTCGCCAACATTATCGTGGAGGCTGGTGGTACCCAGATTGGAGGTACAACGACGGATATTGACGGAAATTACACGATCAAACCCATTACTCCTGGAAAATATGATGTAAAAGCCACTTACGTGGGTTATAAGCCTCTTATGATCTCAGGGGTGATCATCAATGCCGATAAGATCACCTTTCTCGATGTGGAGATGGAGTCCACTTCAATTGCCCTTGCTACTTTTGAGAAAATTGATTATAAAGTGCCTCTGATCTCCAAGGACAAGACCTCTACGGGAGGAACCATGACTTCCGAAGAAATTGCCAAGATGCCCACCCGTTCAGCAGATGCTGTGGCCACCACGGTAGGAGGGGTCTTCTCATCCGACGGGGAAAGGGGTAGTGTCAGGGGATCCCGTACTGAAGGTACGGTCATGTACATCGACGGTATGAAGGTGCGTGGTTCCAACAGCCTCCCTCAGGCCGCTATTGAAGAGGTGACGGTGATCACCGGAGGTCTGCCCGCTCAATACGGGGATGCCACTGGCGGTGTCATCAGTGTTACCACCAGGGGACCATCCAGAACTTTCGGCGGCGGTGTCGAACTTGAAACCTCCCAGTTTCTCGATAACTATGGTTACAACAGGTTGGGTGTCAATCTCCAGGGACCCCTGATCAAAAAGCGCAAAGATTCTTTGAACAATGCCTCTGCCATTCTCGGGTACTTCCTCGCTGCAGACCTTTCGTACAATATTGACGGCCGTCCTTCTGCCATCGACCTTTACAAAGTCAACGACGAAATGTATGATTACCTGGCCAATAACCCTTTACGTCCTGCAGGTCTCAGCTCCGGCGGTACTTATAAAAACGCTGACTTCCTTAGGAAAAGCGACCTGGAGGTGATCAAACACACCCTTAATACCAAGAACCTTGATATCAATTTTTCAGGAAAGATCGATGTCAAGACCACCAAAACCATCAACCTCACCGTTGGAGGTTCTTTGAACTATAACAAGTATAATGCTTACGATTTCTCAGGCTCCCTGCTGAACTGGGATAACAACGCCCAGGTGATCAACTCCACCTGGAGGGTGTTCACCCGTTTTACCCAACGTTTTCCTACAGAGAAAGACAGCAAGTCACTCATCAAAAATGTGTACTATACGTTCCAGATCGACTATACAAAGTTTAACCAGGTAGTTCAGGATGAAAATCATAAGGACAACCTATTCAATTATGGCTATGTCGGGAAATTCAAATCAAACCGTACAAAAGCTTATCAGTACAACCTCGACGAAAATGTCTGGGAACAGTCGGGTTACAGCGATACCCTGTATTGGTTCACTCCCGGCACCCTGAATCCCGAAGTAGCTGCCTATACTACCTATTATCGTGATCTTTTCCGCAACCAGGTGCAAGACCACCTCGAGAGGCCCGACCAGTATCAAAATGGTGGTGCCCTCCTCAACGGAGAACAGCCTGATGCCCTTTATGACCTCTGGGCTGCTCCGGGTGCACAATACAATGGTTACAGCGTTTCCGACAACTCCCAGGTTGGTCTGAACCTCAATGCCTCGGCCGACATCGGAAACCATGCCATCCAATTTGGTATTCAATATGAACAAAGGAATGACCGATATTATGCCTATGCTCCTGTCGGTTTCTGGAGGCTTATCGACCCGAGAACCGGTCTGGTCAACAGCCATATCAGCCAGGCAGGTGACAAAACCAGGCCTGATTCCGTGATGGTCGACGGAGTATTCCAGGATACCATCAACTATGCCGACCTGATCGACCTGAGCAAGCAAAGCTTCTTCGATTATAACCTCAGGGTGAAACTTGGCCTCAATCCTTATGGCTCCGACTGGATCGATGTCGACAGCTACGATCCCAGTACTTACTCTGTTGACATGTTCAGTGCCGATGAGCTCTTCAACCAGGGAAAATTACTCGTGGCTTATTATGGTTATGACTATAAGGGCAACAGGCTGAAAAACAAACCCAGTTTTGCCGACTTCTATACTGCCAAGGATGAATTTGGCAACTATAAAAGAGAGATAGGAGCCTTTGAACCAATTTACATGGCTGGATACATCCAGGATAAATTCGCTTTCAATGACCTGATCTTCAACGTCGGAGTGCGTGTCGACCGTTTCGACGCCAACCAGATGGTGCTCAAAGATCCGTACCTTCTTTACGAAGCCAAAACCGTAAAGGAAGTGACCAACCTTGGAACCCACCCCTCGAATATGGGAGCTGATTATGTGGTCTATGTTGACAATGCCACCAGTCCTACAGCCATTAAAGGGTACAGGGATGGCAGCCAGTGGTACAATGCCGATGGAACGGAAGTATCAGACCCCGAAGCTTACGGACTGGGGACCAACAACCCGCCATACCTGCTCAACCCGGGTGATAAGGAGATCAAGGCCACCGCATTCAAGGATTATGAGCCCCAGACCAATTTGCTTCCACGTATCTCTTTCTCCTTCCCTATTTCCGACGCCGCACTTTTCTTCGCACACTATGATGTGCTGACACAGAGACCCATTTCTTTTGTCCGCTTCGATCCTACTGATTATCTTTTCCTTGAAACCATCGGAAGCACCTTCATCAACAACCCCAACCTGAAATCGTCCAAAACCATTGACTATGAGGTCGGTTTCCAGCAGAAGTTATCCCCCACCTCTTCACTCAATCTTTCGACCTTCTACAGGGAAATGAGGGATCAGATTCAAGCCTACTTCTTTGCAGGTGCTTACCCCAAGCCCTATTATTCTTATAATAACATCGACTTTGGTACTGTCAAAGGTCTTATCGTTACTTACGATCTTCGCCGTACCGGCAATGCCCGTGTCAGGGCTTCCTATACGCTTCAGTTTGCCGACGGTACCGGTTCCGATGATGAATCAGCAAAAACCCTGGTGCTTTCCAATGAGCCCAAACTGAGGAACCTCAGGTCTACTTTCCCTGTGAACTACGACAGGCGTCATGCCATCAACCTGGTTTTCGACTACCGTTATGAAGGCGGCCCGAAATACAACGGACCGAGGATTACCCGCAAGGTGAAAGGGAAAGACAAGGTAAAAACCTATAACCTCCTCGAAAATACCGGAGTCAGTATTACCTTCAATGGTGGTTCAGGAACCCCTTACAGCCGCTCCTCCAGGGCCGGCTTCCTGGGAGGCAATGCCATCATGATCGGCTCTGTCAACGGTTCACGTCTGCCCTGGCAGTTCAGGATGGATGCCCGTATCGACAAGGATATTGACTTGGCCATCAGTAAGAAAAAAGATGTTTTCCTGAATGTCTACTTCGAAATCCTCAATGTTTTGGATGCCAAGAATATCATGTCAGTTTACCGTGCTACAGGTAACCCTGATGATGATGGTTATCTGGCATCAGCTGAGGCACAACCTGAAATCGCCATCAAAACGGATTCTCAATCCTTTATCGATCTCTACCGGATCCGTGAAAACAGCCCCGGTAACTACAGCCTCCCCAGGAGGATACGTATTGGTGTTTCCGTCAATTTCTAAGCAAAATAAATTACACTGTCAAATATGAAACGTACTGTTCGAATTTTGTTTATTACCTTGCTTGGGTTATCCCTGGGACTGAATGCTTTTGCTTACAAGAACATTTCCAAAAGCACCAAAACCCTTCCTAAGGCTACACTGGCAGGTTGTGCGGCAGGCGCAGCATTTACCGACCTGGATGTGAATAATGTCAGGTGCCGTATCAATACCGGCGGTGATATGTGGTGGGACCTGCAGGGCGTTGCCAAGTACTTTATACCGGGCAACACACCGAAAACCTCCATGTTCTCTGCTTCTCTCTGGATCGGGGGACTCGACGAAAACGGCCAGCTGAAACTGGCAGCCCAGCGATACAGGGGTTCAGGCAATGACTATTGGCCCGGACCTTTGACCATCGACGGGAATGCCAACATCTCGGCGGAGGTTTGTTCTGCCTATGACAAGCATTTTAAAATTACCAAGGCCCAGGTAGAGGAATTCCGCGATTGGTGGAACGACAAGGCTTCTTATCCCGAGTACCAGATCCCGGAAGCCATCCTTAAATGGCCGGGAAACGGTGATGAAGCTCTGGGTCAGAGCCCTTACCTTGCTCCGTATTTCGATAACCCTGCTCCCGGAAGCTCGGTGGGTAACGGCGTTTACGATCCTGAGAACGATGGTGACTATCCCTATTATGTCCTTTCCGGTGATGAGTCTGTTCCCTGTAAATCCAATGAGACCATCATGACACCCGAAAGTATTGAAGACATCAGCCATGGCGGAAGAAAGCAGGACTGGGTGCTGAAAGGAGACGAGACCGTGTTCTGGATCTTCAATGACAAAGGAAACATCCACTCAGAAACTCAGGGTAGCCCCATTGGTTTTGAGATTCGTGCCCAGGCTTTCGGATTCTCGACCAACGATGAGGTTAACAGCATGACATTCTATACCTACGAGATCATCAACCGTTCGTTGTATGAACTTTCTGCCACCTATTTCAGCCAGTGGGTTGACACCGACCTGGGTGACGCCTGGGATGATTATGTCGGCTGTGACGTGAAGCGTGGTCTGGGCTACTGTTATAACGGTGATGCCGTGGATGGTTCCGGGAAGGAAGATGAATATGGTGTCCAGCCTCCAGCCGTTGGTGTCGACTTTTTCCAGGGCCCTTATATGGACGACGACTTCAACAATGACGGGACCCCCCGCGACAATCCCAAATTCACCGGTGACTGCTCCATCCTCAATTCAGGATACGAACTCGACCAGATGGCTATCAACGGGGTGAATTTTGGTGACTCTATCGCCAACAATGAAAGATTTGGTATGAGGAGGTTCGTGTACCATTCCAATTGCGGATCAGGACCTACCTGTGACCCGGAAAAAGCTTCTGAATACTACAATATGTTGAGAGGTATCTGGAAGGATGGTATCAAGATGATGTACGGAGGCAATGCCCACCCCAACTCAGGTGCCACTGGACCTGCCTGTGACTTCATGTTCCCCGAGCTTTCCGACCCCTGCAACTGGGGTACCAAAGGGATACAGCCTCCTGACTATTCCACCGGTGCCGGTGGTACTGGCCCTGCCTGGACCGAAGCGAACGAAGGGAACCCTCCTTATGACAGGAGGTTTATGCAGTCAGCCGGACCCTTCACCCTGAAAGCAGGTGCCGTCAACTATATTACCGTGGGTATTCCCTGGGCCAGAGCTAATGCTGGAGGACCGTGGGCTTCAGTGAAACTGCTCCAGACCGTGGATGATAAATGCCAGAAACTTTTTGAGAACTGCTTCAAGGTCCTCGAGGGTCCGGACCATCCCAGGCTGATCGTACAGGAACTCGACAGGGAAATCCTCCTGTATCTCAAAAACAAGAAAAACTCAAACAACGAGTTCGAGGACTACCAGGAAGTGGATGCCAACATCATCACTCCTGACAGTCTTGTCGTTATTAACGGTGATACGAGCTATGTACCTCCGGTACTGCGTTGGGACTCACTGTACAAGTTTGAAGGATATCAGATTTTCCAGCTGGCTAATGCAACGGTGACCGACCTGACCGACCTTGATGTCGCCCGCCAGGTGGCACAATGTGATATTAAAAATGGTGTGGCCAACATCATCAATTATGAATATAACCAGGATCTTCAGGCCAACGTACCCATTCGCATGGTGGAAGGTTCCGATGCCGGCCTGAAACACTCCTTCCGGATTACCGAGGACCAGTTCGCCACAGGAGACAAGAGACTGGTGAACCATAAGCAATACTACTTCGTGGCTGTAGCCTATGGTTATAACAATTATCTCACCTATACTCAGGACGCTAACAACCCCAATGGTCTGAAAGGTCAGAAAAATAGCTATCTCATCGGCCGTAAACAACCGGATGTGATTACGGGTATTCCTCATATTACAAGCCCTGAAGGTATGGGTACCAACATCCTCAGTGCTTATGGCAACGGACCCAGGATCACCCGCGTGGAAGGACAGGGTAACGGAGGCATGTCGTTGGAATGGACCAAGGAATCGATTGATAAGCTGATGGATATCACTGCTCCGCCATTTATTGTGGAAAATCCTACCTATAAAAATGGGAAAGGCCCGATCAATGTTAAGGTAGTGGATCCCCTCAGCGTAAAAAAAGCCAGATATGAACTCAGGCTGATCCCGGATCCCTTGAATGGTATAAACAAAGCCCGCTGGAGACTCGATATTTTTAATCTGGATCCGGATACACTCTTCATTCTGTCAGATCAGGATATCTCCGTTCCAAATGAACAACTCCTGATACAGGTACAACCCATGCAAACCGTGACCATTACCAAGGATACCATCATCAATGGCACACCCACTACGATTACTCTGATTGATACACTAACCAAGGCAAGTATGGACCTGGGGCTCTCGGTCCAGGTGACACAGACTGGGAGTCCGGGTGATGCCGGCATGGAAAACAACGGGTACCTCGAATCTTCAATCACCTTTGCCGACAGTTCCAAGATCTGGCTTTCCGGTATCCCTGACGTCGATAACCCCGGACCCTGGAACTGGATACGTTCCGGAAACCTGGACGATGCCAGTAATCCCCAGTTCAACGACTGGGATATGCCAGGTACTGCATACGATCCCAATGAGGACTTTGAGAAAACCGTGGAAAGGACCTGGTGCCCCTATAACCTGGTCTCGCTGAACACTCAGGATGAATCCTCGGGCGCCGGGTATTCAAGACCTTCGAAACTCAAATTCAGGATGGCACAGTTGTCCTCTGTCAATGTGGTCATCACCAAGGATAAGTCTAAATGGACGCGTTGCCCCGTCATTGAAATGTGTCCCGACCAAACTCTTTCACAACAAGGAGTGGCCAAATTCAATATCAGGGGAGCACCGTCAGTTGACAAAAACGGCAATCCTGCCGATACTACCCTGGGTGCCAGTAATGATCCCAATTCTCCCAACTTCATCAATGCAAAAGGTATGGGCTGGTTCCCCGGATATGCTTACGACCTTGAGACCGGTGAAAGGTTGAACCTGATGTTCGGCGAAGATTCCTGGCTGGTCTCAGAAAATGGAAGAGACATGCTCTGGAATCCTACCGATCTGGACCCGGCTGATCCTTTCAACAGTCCGCATGTGTTCACCAACCTGGGCCAGGTACTTTTCGGCGGGAAACATTATCTTTATGTGATGTCACATACCAAAGAGGTGGAACCCGGATATCCCAACCTCGACGGACCTGCCTACGATTTTGGCAAATGGGCACGTGAACTGATCCCCGATGAAAATTACAGGATCTATGCTTATGCTAATGCCATGTGGGTAAACCTTCCCATGGCTGTGACAGGCAAAGAATGGCTCAACAACGATGCCACCATCAGGATCAGGGTCGCCAAACCTTACGCAAGGTATTTCGCCACCTCAGATGAGACTGCTACTATCAGCAAAAACAACGACTGGCCTATGTATTCCTTCACCACCGAAGATATCGCCACCGTCACCCAGAACAACGAAACGGCAAAAACTGCCCTTGACCTGATCAATGTGGTCCCCAATCCTTACTATGCTTTTTCCAACTACGAGTCTGACCAGTTAGACAGCCGTGTGAGGATCACCAACCTTCCGGAGAAATGTACCATCTCCATCTACACCGTGGGTGGAACCCTGGTTAAACAGATCACCAAGGATGCCGTGCTTACCTCCGTGGACTGGGATGTGAAAAACTATGCAGGAATCCCTGTGGCCAGTGGTATCTACCTGATCCACGTTGATGCTCCGGGTATTGGAGAGAAAGTGATTAAATGGTTCGGTGTACAACGTCCGGTTGACTTGAATGCATTCTGATCCTGTTGCTAATAATATTAATGAACTATGTTTGAACACTTCAATATATCAGGGACGATGAAAAATAAAGTCAACTATATGCTTGCTCTCGCGTTGGGAGTTGCACTCATGATACCATCTGTCACCGTTTTTGCAGGTAACAAGGACCGGTCAGGTTCAGCGGGTGCCAGCGAACTGCTCATCAACCCGTGGGCACGGAGTACCGGATGGGGTAGCGCCAATAGTGCCAGCGTACACGGCCTTGAAGCCATCTTCGGTAATGTGGCCGGTACCGCCTTTACTCAAAAATCGGAGTTCATCTTTGCCCATACCAACTGGTTCCAGGGCTCAGGGATTACACTCAACGCTTTCGGATTTACACAAAAAGTGGGTGAGTCAGGGGTGCTCGGACTGGCCATCAACTCCATGCGTTTTGGTGAAATCGAGAAAACCACCATCCAAAACCCCGATCCTTCCCTGGGAAGTATCGGTACCTTCTCCCCCAGTTACCTCAACATCGGATTGTCTTATGCAAAGGCATTTTCAAACAGTATCTATGGCGGTCTGAACGTTAAGATCATCAATGAAGCTATTGCCGACGTTTCTGCCCAGGGTATTGCTTTGGATGCAGGTATTCAATATGTTACAGGTGATAAGGAGGAAATCAAATTTGGTATTTCTCTCAAAAACGTCGGCCCTACCATGAAGTTCAAGGGCGATGGACTTTCTTTCAGGGGTTACATTCCCGGTATGGAAACTCAGTCAACCATCGAACATCGGTCCCAGGCCTTTGAACTCCCCGCACTGCTGAACATCGGCGGCGCTTATGATTTTAACTTTACCGAGATACACCGACTGACAGTTGCCGGTAACTTCACTTCCAATTCTTTTTCAAAAGACCAGTTTACACTCGGTGCTGAATATGGTTTCCACTCTTACCTTATGCTGAGAGCTGGTTATACCTATGAGGATGGAATATTTAAAAAAGCAGACCGGACCTCTGCCTATACCGGACCCAGTGCCGGTATTACCGTGGAGGTGCCACTGAACAAGGAAAAAGGTTCAACTTTCTCCGTGGATTATTCCTATCGGGCTACCGATCCCTTCTCCGGAACACATTGCATCGGAGCAAGGATCAACCTGTAGGATTTGCTTTTTTAAAAAATTAGACTTATTTTTGTCTTTAGAAGACCCTTTGAGGAGGGTCTTCTGATTTTTTATACCAAGTTAAAAAGAAGGTTTATGACCCAGATGAGATATTATACAGAAGAAGGCCTTCAAAAGCTGAAAGATGAGCTGGATCATTTGGTCAATGTGGAAAGGCCTCTGGTTTCACAAGCAATTGCGGAAGCCAGAGATAAGGGAGACCTTTCTGAAAATGCTGAGTATGACGCAGCTAAGAATGCCCAGGGAATGCTGGAATTGAAAATATCCAGACTTCAGGAAATCATCAGTAACGCTCGCATCATTGATGAATCACGGTTGGATACCAGCAAGGTGCTGATTTTATCCACGGTGAGAGTTAAAAACCTGAAGACCAATGCAGAAATGAAATATACGCTGGTGCCTGAGAATGAATCAGATATCAAATCAGGTAAGATATCAGTGAATTCACCCATCGCCAAGGGACTGCTTGGTAAAACGGTGGGAGAGAAAGTGGAGATCCATATTCCTGCCGGCCTCATCGTTTTTGAAATTCTGGAGATCATCAGAGATTAATATCTTACCCTTATGCCAAGTATCTTTTCGCGTATTGTAACAGGAGAGATCCCTTGTTACCGGATAGCTGAAACCGACCACTGTCTTGCCTTTCTCGATATCAATCCTATCGCAGTGGGTCATATACTGGTGATTCCTAAAAAGGAAGTGGATTATATCTTCGACCTGGAGCCAGAACTATATCAGGCTTGCTGGGATTTTGCCAGGACCGTTGCCGAAGCCCTGAAAAAGGCCATACCCTGTGAGAAAGTTGGTGTTGCCGTGGTTGGTCTTGAAGTTCCTCACGCTCACATACATCTGGTCCCAATGAATCATATATCTGACCTGGATTTCACGAAGGAAAAACTGAAGTTAAGTCCTGCAAACTTCCAGCAGATGGTTCAGAAAATTCAGAGCTGCCTCTGATTTAACCCTGTCGATCAGGATGTTGCGACAGGAATGCTTTCCAACCCGTGTACCGGGTTCCTTGTTCTTGCTGAGGGTCTTTCTGGAAATAGTGACACATGGCTGCAGCCAGGGCGTCAGTAGCATCGAGATAATCAGGCATTTCCTTTAATTCGAGCAGGCGAAGCAGCATCTGGGCCACCTGTTCTTTAGAGGCAGAACCTTTCCCTGTAATGGATTGCTTGATCTTCCTCGGAGAATACTCAAATACCGGAAGATCGTGGGCCACAGCGGCCGCCATGGCAACACCCTGTGCACGGCCCAGTTTCAGCATGGATTGTACATTTTTCCCGTAAAAAGGAGCCTCCAGCGCCACCTCCCCGGGATGATACTCCCTGATCAGCTCAACAATGAACTCAAAAATCCGTTTCAGCTTGGAGGTGTGGTCGGGTAATTTGCCTAATTTTAAGACGCCCATCGTCAGAACTACCGCTTTCTTCTGTTGTTGGCAAATCAGGCCATATCCCATGATATTGGTGCCGGGATCTATACCCAGGATGATCCTCTCCTTGTTTTGCTCTTTCCCCATATCAGTGTATATGGGCACCAAAAGTACAAATTAATGGAAGTAACTCAACCCTCTTAACCAAGCTCATAAAGTGTCTGCCACGCTGATCATCCTTATTTTGGCTTCTTTGCCTGTTATATTCTATGTCATTTTAATAGTGGTCTTATTGAATGGATGGAAAAAGTTGCCACAACCCAATTCAAATACAGGGACTATTCTTCCGGGTGTCAGCCTGATCATAGCCTGCCGCAATGAGGAGCAGGGCCTTCCGGAATTGATGTCTTCGTTTGAAAAGATCGATTATCCTGGTGATGCCCTTCAGATCATTTTTATTGATGACGCTTCAGAGGACGGTACTGGCCAGCTAATCAGGGACTGGATCAACATGCGGGGAAAAGGTTTTGTCACTGAACTTATTGTTTTAGCGGAAACAGGCGGGAAAAAGAAGGCACTGGAAACAGGGATAAAAAGAGCTGAAAAGGAATGGATTTTATGTACCGATGGCGACTGTTCTGTTGGAGATCAATGGGTCAGGACCATGAGCCTGTATTCATCCCTACCGAAGGTAAGGATGGTGCTGGGACCCGTTGCTTTCAAGCCGCAGAAAGGCTGGCTTTTTCTTTTTCAGGATATGGAACTCATGGGCCTGGTGGCCGCGGGAGCCGGAGCATCAGGCTATCGAAGGTCCTTCCTCGGAAACGGCGCCAACCTGATGTTTCACAAGGATTCTTTTTCCGAATGCGGCGGATATCAGTCCTTTTCACACCTGGCTTCAGGTGATGATGTCTTTTTGATACACGAATTTAAAAGCAGATTCGGTGGGGAAAGTATCACCTTTGCCGCTCATCCTGATGCGAATGTGTCTGTGGCACCTTCAACCAGCTGTAAGGATTTATTCTGGCAGAGGATACGATGGGCCTCCAAAACCAGATACTATAAAGATCCCTTCTCGCTGGTTGTCAGCTATCTGATGTTTTTTGCCCAACTGTCACTGGCCATAATGCTCCTCACCAGCCTGGTGGAAATTTCATGGATACCGGTATTGGGAGGAGCTGTGTTTTTAAAAGGCGCGTTTGACTACTGCCTGCTCGGGAAAATGAAATCTCTTACCCTTCATAAAATTTCGGGTATCCATTTCTGGATCATGCAGTTGCTGTATCCCTTTTATGTGTTGATAGTGGGGAGTCTATCCTGGATGATAGGTTATTCCTGGAAAGGGGAGAGACGAAGTTGAGAGGTGTTGGTCACCGTTTCAAAAGTGCTTCTGCTATTAGAAGATCCTCCGGATGGGTTATTTTGATGTTCAGCCGGTCACCTTCGGCAAGATGTACTTTTATTCCGATGGATTCTGCCACGCTGGCATCATCAGTAAAGGTTGAACGGTAGGGTTGCAGATAGGCCTGCCTGATCTCTTCTATCCTGAAAACCTGTGGAGTCTGTATGGTGACAAACGACTTCCGGTCGACGACATGATGCTCTTTGCCTGAATGGTGGCGAAGTGACTCATTGATCCTGCAACAGGGCACGGCGCTTCCTTTGTTTATTGCTAACCTGACCAGACGCTGCATCATTTCAATGCTGATGAAAGGTCTGACGCCGTCATGGATAGCTACAAGCCCCTGGGTCCGGATCGATTGAAGTCCGTTTTTTACCGAAGCAAATCGGGTGCTGCCTCCTGGTACCACCTGGTGCCTGATGGGAAAGGAATATTCCTTGCAGAGTGTTTCCCAGCTTTTTATTTCCTGTTCGGGAAGTACAAGTGAGATATCTGCCTCAGGGACAGCCCGGTGGCAGGCTTCTAAGGTATGCATCAGGATGGGCCTGGAGGCAAGTAAAAGAAATTGTTTCGGGGTGGCGGAATGCATCCTGGCCCCGGTCCCGCCGGCAACTACAAGAAAAGATACTTTCAAGGGGTCTACAGAATTAGCATGGCATCACCAAAAGTGAAGAACTTGTATTTCTGATCGATAGCTTCCTGGTAAGCCCTCATGAGAAAATCAAAGTCAGCGAAGGCAGCAACCTGCATCAGCATGGGTGTCATCGGCGGATGGAAGTTGGTGACCATGGAGGAAGCGATGCTGAATTCATAAGGAGGGAAAATGAACTTGTTGGACCATCCTTTAAAAGGTTTGAGATAGCCCTGGATAGATACCGAAGTCTCAATGGCTTTCATGGTAGTGGTGCCGACTGCCACGACTTGTTTACGGTTTTCTTTGGCTTTGTTTACGATATCGGCCTGGTGTTGTTCAATGACCACCTCTTCAGAGTCCATTTTATGCTTGGTGAGGTCTTCCACATCAATGGACCTGAAATTGCCCAATCCGGCGTGAAGGGTCACCTCGGCGAATGTAACACCTTTAAGTTCAAGGCGTTTCATAAGTTCACGGCTAAAATGAAGTCCGGCAGTAGGAGCGACAACAGCGCCTTCATGTTTGGCATAAATGGTCTGATATCTTTCTTTGTCCTCCGGTTCAATGGCCCGGTTATGGATTTTGGGTAAAGGGGTTTTTCCCAGTTTCTCGATTGTCTTTTTAAATTCTTCATAAGGCCCGTCGAAAAGAAACCTGAGGGTCCTTCCACGGGAGGTGGTGTTATCAATCACCTCGGCAACCAGGGCATCATCATCGCCAAAATACAGTTTATTGCCTATCCTGATCTTGCGGGCAGGGTCAACCAGGACATCCCATAAACGGCTTTCCCTGTTGAGCTCACGGAGAAGAAACACTTCAATTTTCGCCCCTGTCTTTTCCTTTTCCCCGTACAACCTGGCCGGAAATACTTTGGTGTTGTTGATGATAAAAACATCTCCTTCGCCACTGTAATCCAAAATGTCTTTAAAAGTCCTGTGTTCTATGGTCTGAGTTCTCCTGTGTAGGACCATGAGCCTTGATTCATCCCTGTTATCGGGTGGTCGGTCTGGAATAAGGTCAGGAGGAAGATGGTAACGAAACTGGGAAAGTTTCATTTTATATATTTTTATTTTGTCAATATTCTAAAACTCAATAACCATGCGCCATTGAACACCTTCTTAGGTGATCCGGCACACAGGGTCCATTACGCTTTAAATCTCTTATTCAACGCAATCACGTTAAAAAAGTTTGCAAAGATATGAAATTTTTCGATGAAAAACCAACCAGGGTGTCAGGGAGGAAATTGACCAGATTTAAGGCTGAATACCAAATCGTTGCGGCAGGGCATCTATAGTCACTGCCTCTGAAAGCTGAAAGTCCCCTATGCGGGTCCTGCACAACCGTTGAAGGTAGGCACCACTGCGCAGTGCCTTACCATAATCCCTGGCCAGGGCCCTGATATAGGTTCCTTTGCTGCATATCACCCTGAAGTCTACCTGGGGCATCCTGACAGCCGTGATATCAAAAGCCCGGATCTGTATCAACCTTGGTTCCAACCTGAGATCCTGCTTCTTACGTGCAAATTTGTATGCCCTGCGGCCTTCGACCTTGATGGCAGAAAATACGGGAGGGACCTGTTCAATGAAACCCAGAAACCGGCTTGCGGTATCAATGATCACCTCCTCAGTAAGATGATCCACCGGAAAGTCTTCATCAGGTTCGTGCTCCATGTCATGGGAAGGAGTAGTCTTTCCAAGGTAAAAGGTGCCCGTATATTCTTTTTCCTGATCCTGAAACTCCTCGATCCTTTTGGTGAATTTGCCGGTACAAACTATAAGAAGTCCCGTTGCCAGGGGATCGAGGGTGCCGGCATGTCCTATCTTAATTTTCGGCAGCCCCAACTCATAACGGAGCAGGATCTTGATCTTGTTTACCACGTCGAATGACGTCCAGCCATAAGGTTTGTCAATCAGAAGGATCTGCCCTTCCTGTAAAGAATCCTTCATCAAAGAATGTTTAACGATTGACCGCTGGCGAGCAATCCCAGGATCAGCAGTCCCAACAGGATGCGATACCAGCCGAACAAACGAAACCCATGCCGGGTCAGAAAATGGATGAAGGTGCGTATGGCCAGCATGGCTACCAGGAATGACACAATATTACCGATGAGCAGCAACTGAATATCTTGTGTGTGTATGTCATGATAATTTTTCATCAGCTTGAAGGCTGAAGCCGCGAACATGGTAGGCACCGCAAGAAAAAATGAAAACTCGGCCGCTGATTTTCTGCTGAGTTTGCGGCTCATACCGCCCACAATAGTGGCGGCCGACCTGGAGACACCAGGTATGACCGAAATGATCTGAAAGAGACCGATCAAAAATGCTGACTGGTAGGTGAGGGGTGACTCCTCTTCTTCCCTGACGTGAAACCATTTATCGACAAATAACAGAACGATACCTCCCAGTAACAGGGAGGTGGCTACAACCCACACATTCTCAAGCATGGTATCTATCTGTTTTTCAATCAGAAATGCAATTATCAGTGGCAGACAGGCCACGGCCAGTTTCTTGTAAAAGCTCCAACTTTGAAAAAAGCGCTTCCAATAAAGAACGATGACCGAAAGGATGGCTCCGAACTGAATGTTGACAATAAAAGCTTTAACAAAATCGGTGCTTTGAACACCCAGCAGGTGCTGGGTAAGGACCATGTGACCGGTTGAAGATATCGGCAGGAATTCGGTGATTCCTTCAACAATGGCAATCAGGATTGCCTCCAGCAAACTCATTCTTCAGAACGGGTCTTGGGTTTTTTCATGATGGCAAAGATCTCCACGATATAACCAGCCAGTATCAGCAACGGAGCCAGGGTAAGCCGGCGAAAACTGTAGATCTGGTCACTGAAAACCTTTGGATCATCCGAATTACCGCCAATCATGAGGAGAAACCCGATCAGGATCAGCCCCAACCCCAGGAATACCAAAAAATAATTCTCTTTACCGAGTGCAAATTCGACCTTCTTTTCAGGAACAGGTGCCTTGGACTTGGGAGGTGGAGGAGCTACGGTTGTTTTTTTCTTTACATCCATTTTCGGTGAAAATTAATAAAGTAATTCTGTTCTAAGCCTCAGGAATTTTCTCACTGCAAAATAAGTGGAAATAAATGATATGATGATACCCAGGAGCGTAATAAAACCAAACAGGATAGAATAAAGCTTCAGATCCTGCAACTGTACCAGTTCCGGGAGTTGTCTCTGGGCAAAATACATGGTGATCACCAACAGAACCAGGGCAGCGACAGCCCCATATATCCCATGCAGCATTCCACGGATAAGGAAGGGCTTTCGGATAAAAAATTCCGTAGCTCCGACCAATTGCATGGTTTTGATTAAAAACCTCCTGGAATAAATCGCTAAACGTATAGTATTGTTAATCAGTGCAATAGATACGATCAACAAGAGAGCGCTGAACCCCAGGATCACAAAGCTCACTTTCTTCAGGTTTTCGTTGACCTTTTCGACGAGTGATTTTTGATACACCACCTCCTTGACCCCTTTCATGGCAAGGATTTTCTTCTCAATGATCCTCAGGCTGTCGGCATTGGCATATTCAGCTTTGAGTTTCAGTTCCAGGGAAGGCAGCAAAGGATTAAATCCAAGGAAGCCCACAAAATCCTCACCCAGGTCTTTCATCAGTTGTTGGGCGGCTTCTTCCTTTGAAATAAACGTAATGGCATTTACGTAAGACGACCCTCCGAATTCCTCCTGAAGTTTCTGGATATCCGCTTCCTTCACATTGTCATGGATAATCACCGTGAACCCTATGTTCTCCTTGACATAATCAGATATCTTCTGGGCATGGTAAAGGAGAATGCCCAACAATCCGAGCATGAACAACACCAGGGTGATGCTGAACACGGTCGTAATGTAAGAGGTTTGAAGCCTCCTTCTGTTGTATCGATCTTCTCTGTAGCCCATGGTTTTAGGACCGCCAAAGATATAAAAAAACTGGCTGGGCTTACAATTTCTGCGACTTTTCCTAACTTCGCAGCCTGAAAGTCTCTGGATATTAACCATCCAACCATCCCTGAATTTGTTGGAGTAATTGTTAGGAAAATGGACTATGATTTTATTGAGGTTGAGAAGAAATGGAGGAAATACTGGCAGGAGCACAAGACATTTTCCGTTGGAATAGATCACTCAAGGCCCAAGTTCTACGTTCTTGATATGTTCCCTTACCCCTCGGGGGCAGGGTTACATGTCGGACACCCACTGGGATACATTGCCTCAGATATTTTTGCGCGGTATAAAAGACATAAGGGATTTAATGTTCTTCATCCCATGGGGTATGATGCGTATGGGCTTCCTGCGGAACAATACGCCATTCAAACCGGGCAGCATCCCGCTCTTACCACCGAGAAGAACATAGCTCGCTACAGGGAGCAACTCGATATGATGGGGTTTTCCTATGACTGGGACCGTGAAGTAAGGACCTGTGATCCAAAATATTACAAGTGGACACAGTGGACCTTCAAGCAGTTGTTCAATTCGTGGTACAACAATGTAAACGGGAAAGCGGAACCTGTTTCTGCCCTGGTAGAACATCTGAACCGGGAAGGTACCGGCGGACTGGATGCTGCATGTACAGAAATACTGACCCTGACTGCTGCGGACTGGAAGGCCATGGATGAAGTGGCCCGTCAGGGAGTCCTGATGAACTACCGACTGGCGTATTTGTCCGACACCCTTGTAAACTGGTGTCCCGAGCTGGGTACCGTCCTTGCCAATGATGAGGTGAAGGAAGGGTATTCGGTCAGAGGTGGGCATCCTGTTGAGAGAAGACTGATGAAACAGTGGTTGTTGCGCATCACTGCTTATGCGGAACGGTTGCTAAAGGGTCTTGACCAGGTGGATTGGTCTGAGTCGCTGAAAGAGATGCAAAAGAACTGGATCGGACGATCGGAAGGTGCCTCTGTTCATTTCCCGGTTCATGGTCATGATAACCTTGATCTAGAGATTTTCACCACCCGTCCGGACACCATTTTCGGAGCTACCTTTATGGTGCTGGCACCGGAACATGAATGGATTGAGATACTGGCCACCCCGGAAAGAAAAGAAGCTGTTGGAGAATACGTGAATTGGGCAAAAAACCGTTCCGAAAGAGAGCGAATGGCTGAGGTGAAGAAGATCACCGGGGTGTTCACCGGGTCTTATGCAGAGAATCCGCTGAGCAGAGAGCGAATCCCTGTCTGGGTAGCTGATTATGTGCTGGCGGGTTACGGCACAGGAGCCATTATGGCTGTACCTGCTCATGACAGCCGTGACTACGCTTTTGCCCGGCACTTTGAACTCCCCATCATTCAGGTGGTTTCCGGAGGAGATATAACCGAAACCTCTTACGATGCCAAGGAAGGGACCCTGATGAACTCTGGTTTTCTCAATGGAATGGATGTGAAGGAAGCCATTAACGCTGCCATCAGGAAAATGGAAGAAAAGGAACTGGGGAAAGGGACGGTCAACTACCGTTTGAGGGATGCCATCTTCAGCAGACAGCGATACTGGGGGGAACCCTTCCCGGTCTATTACAGGAACGGGATGCCCTATATGCTTCCCGATGAGGACTTGCCCTTGTTGTTGCCAGAGATTGATTCCTATCAGCCTGCGAAAACAGGAGAACCACCCCTGGCCAGGGCTAAAAACTGGGTCTCAAAAGAAGGATATCCGCTGGAAACCAATACAATGCCTGGTTTTGCCGGTTCATCAGGATATTACCTCCGGTATATGGACCCTGCCAACGAGAATGCCTATTTTTCGAAAGAGGCCGTGAATTACTGGCAGGATATTGACTTATATATCGGTGGAGCAGAACATGCAACGGGTCACCTGATCTACAGCCGTTTCTGGAATAAATTTCTTTATGACATGGGTTTGACCGTCAGGGAGGAACCTTATAAAAAACTGGTCAACCAGGGGATGATACAAGGCAGGTCCAGCATCGTCTACCAGTTGAAGGGACAGAATGTATTCGTTTCCAGGAACCTGAAAGATAGCTATGATACCGTCTCCATTAATGTGGATGTCCGCCTGGTGGATGTGAATGACCGTCTTGACCTGGAAGGTTTCAGGGCCTGGCGTCCGGATTATGCAACAGCAGAATTTATTCTTGAGAATGGCACCTGTTTATGTGGACACGAAGTGGAGAAGATGTCCAAATCCCTTCACAATACGGTAAACCCGGATGAACTGATCTATAAGTACGGGGCTGATACCTTTCGTCTTTATGAGATGTTCCTGGGCCCGCTGGAGCAGTCAAAACCCTGGGATACCCATGGCATCGAAGGCGTGTTCCGTTTTATCCGGAAACTCTGGAAACTGTTTCATAACCAGGAGAATGAGTTCTTTATTTCCGCGCAGGAACCCAGTCCTGCCGAACTGAAGGTGCTTCACAAGACCATAAGAAAAGTCGAAGAGGATATCGAACGCCTGTCGCTGAATACAGTGGTGAGTACCTTCATGATTTGTGTGAATGAACTCACTGACCTGAAGTGCAATAAAAAAGCGGTCCTTCAGCCTCTCCTCATTCTGATATCACCATTTGCCCCTCATATAGCGGAGGAACTTTGGGAATTATCCGGCAATCCTCCCAGTATCAGTCAGGCTCCTTTCCCTGTTTATGATCCGGTTTTTACCGCTGAGAATACTTTTTCCTACCCGGTTTCCTTTAATGGAAAGATGAGATTCAAACTGGACATGCCTGTTGGATCCACGGTAAAGGAAATTGAAGAGGCTGTTCTTTTATCCCCGGAATCTTCAAAATGGATTGGACCACAGGGTGTTAAGAAGATAATCGTCGTTCCGGGAAAGATTATCAATATCGTCGTTTAGGGGATTCTTACATCAAATTATTTTTTTTCAGGCCCGGCAACTATTTGATGACCGGGCCGTCTTAGTATTTGTTGCTGACTTAATAAAATTATACATATTAATTATATAAATATATAAAATTGCTACTATGATCAGACATGTTTTCGTATCTATTTTGTTGTGCATCACTTTTTTACATGCACAAGCCAGCCAAAATGATGTTTTACTCCGTAACACCACCTTGGAAGATCCTCTTAAGATCGACTCCATCGTAGTCGATAATCAGACGGTGTGTCAGGGGGATTCTGCCATCATGCATGCCTATGTTTCAGGAGGCAGTGGCAATTACCAGTATTCCTGGACCTCCAATCCTGAAGGTTTTACCTCACAACAATCAGAGGTTCAATTTGTTCCATTAGCAACCTCCTGGTATGTCCTGACCCTTTCCGATGAAGATGAGATGGTCATGGATTCATTGAGGATAGAGGTGGTTGTTGTCCCGGTGTTATTTCAGTCGCCCAATGTAACGGCCTGTAATAATTCTCAGGTCCCGGCCATTGACTTCATTGGTTCGGGAGCCATTTTCAATGGCACGTGGACGAACAGCAACCCCAATATAGGCTTGCCGGCAAGCGGGACAGGCAATATTCCGTCATTCACGGCACACAACACAAGTTACAACAATATAACCGCAACCATCACGGTGAAGCCTGTGGTGAGCGGTTGTATTGGTGCTCCGATGATATTCACCATTACCGTGAAACCAAGCCCAACTATGTATCCGGTCTCCAACAAGACCTATTGTAACAAGACCATGACTACGGCCATCAATTTCAACAGTTCTTTCCCGGGAACCACATTTACCTGGAGCAACAGCAACACGGCCATTGGACTTGATCTCGGAGGAAACGGAAGCATACAACCTTTTCTTGCCGTTAACAGCACCCTGAACGCAATCATTGGCACGATCACGGTGACGCCCGCCTCCAACGGATGTTCAGGGAATCCTGTTACTTTCACCATCAAGGTGAATCCTACACCAACTCTGAATCCCGTGTACAGCATGTCTGCCTGTAACAATGTAGCCACCTCCCCTGTCATTTTTAACAGCAACATCCCCGGATCAACGGCAACCTGGACTAACAGTAATCCGGGTATCGGTTTGCCTGCTTCAGGAAATGGAAATCTGCCCTCCTTCGTGCCCGTGAACCTGACCTCCAATGTTATCACAAGCACCCTCAGCATCACACCGGTTGCAAATAATTGCCCTGGAAACGTAGTCAATGTGACACTTACCGTTTATCCGTCACCAACGGCTTTACAATCGCCTGACTATAATGTTTGTCCTGGTTCCAGCGTTTCAGTGCAAGAGTTTACAGGTAATCAGACCGGGACCACTTTCACCTGGACTAACAGCGACATCTCCATTGGATTGCCCTCCTCAGGATCGGGCAATCTTCCTGCTTTTACAGCTGTCAATAACAGTAGTAATCCGGTTCATGCTGTGATCACGGCGACCCCGCATGCGAACAATTGCCCGGGCATTCCTATGGTCTTTGAGATCATCGTCATGCCGAAGCCAACGCTGAACGTGCCCACCTATCAGACCATTCAGCTAGGTGCTTCAGCAACATTGACCGCCGAGGCCCAGGGTGTCAACCCTCCTTTCACCTTCGAATGGAGCAATGGGATGACAGGACCCTCCATCGTTGTCAGTCCTGAAACATTCACGACATACACCGTTACTGTGACGGATAATGTGGGGTGTGAGAATACGGCTGAAACATCGGTACTGGTGGTCTTGGGAAATCCCGTGGTGGTGAGCATCCCTGAAGTGGAATCTTGTCCGGGAATGGTGACTGTCCCCGTCCAGATCAGCGAACTGACAGAAATATCATCGATCTCACTGAATCTGCAGTACAATTCTCAGCAATTGGTCTATGTCGGGTATCAGAACGTTAATACCCTGCTGCCCCCGGGTTTTTTCCAGGTGAATGCTACAGACCAGAATATCCTGGTTGCCTGGTTCAGCGTGTACCCTCTGACGATGCCCGGAGGAACGCTCCTGGAAATTCGTTTCATTGCTGCGCCGGGTACTGCAGATCTTGTCTGGAATCTGGGTGTTGAAGGAGCCTGCCAGGTCACCGACCTGAACGGAAGCCCTGTACCTGCCCAGTTCCTCAACGGGTCGGTCCAGGCAGGAGGATGCACCGGTGTAGGAGGCTATATCACATACGACAATAGTGCCAGCACCACCCTAGGAGGGTTGAATGTTTCCCTTAAACAAGGAGAAACTGTGGTTGCCCAGTGCGTAACCAACGCACAGGGGTATTACCAGTTTACGGGAATTGCCGCCGGAACGTACACGGTGAAGGTGGAAACAACCCTTCCCTGGGGTGGTGTCAATGCGTTGGATGCATCCTTGATCCTGCAGCATTTTACCGGTATGATCACCCTTTCCCCTCTCAGGACCCTTGCCGCCGACGTCACTGCCAACAATATCGTCAATGCCGCCGACGGTCTTTTAATTACCAAGCGCTTTGTCGGTATGATAAGCAGCTTCCCTTCAGGTGACTGGCTATTCAGACCCCAGACGGTCACCATCAATCAGGATGAGATGAATGTTCTCAATATCAAAGGGATATGTTTCGGTGATGTCAATGGTTCTTACATACCGTAAAGACACTCACAGGATGTGGTGATCCTGGTAGACGGATTTCTTTATTCAATCCGGGACAGGATCACCACATAGTTTTTCCCATATTTTTTAGCGCATTTGGGGCAAGTGGTGTACCACATGTAATATTTCGACGCCTTATATCCCCTGCCTTTAGCCTTTTCCTTGTAATCTGTCATCCATTTTCCGGTATCCCTGAAGGAGCCTTCATAGACCCTGCTGTAGAATTTGCCTGTCAAAGAGACATGGTTTTCTCCGGGAATTTCCTTATCCACCGACAGATAGATATCCATATTCCACCGGGAGGTGTGGTCGGAAAGGCAGAGGTAATCCGGAACGGTAGCCTGACTATTCCTGATCTTTGCATCCAGTCTTTTCATTTTACTGCCGAAATTCAGGGGCATGTAAAAAAGTGTACAAACATGGTCTTTTAGGAACAGCTTTCCGGACCACTGAATTTCCTTGTCATCCCAGGGTACCGGGTCGAAAGGAGGGCAACAGACGGAATCCTTTTCTTCTGTAGTTGTCATGTAAAAAGAATTTTAGTTGGACTTTGATGATCATTAATAACTGAACTCATGGCTGTCAAGCCAGAAGGTGAAGGTGAAAATCTGGAGCAAAAAGAGGGCAGCGACCAGGGTGACTCTTAACGGAGCCTTGATCCGGGTCATCCATTCACCAAAAAGCAAAGAAAATACAAAGATACAGGAGATGAATCGAGGCAAAGTGATCAGGTTAGAGGTGAGGGGCAGCAGGATGTTGATCCAGATAAGCGCCTGCATGCTCAGCGGGATCTTTCGGTAAAGCAGGATGGACAGAGCCAGGAAAAGGAAAAGATAGGCCGACTTGAAATAATCGGCAGCAGACTTCATGTGCATCAAAGGTTCCCAGGGGAAAGTGGAATAAAGGCACCAGCCCCTTCTGGCAGTGATATACGCGAAGAAATCACCGGTCATGTAGTGCAGGTAAATGCAGTAAAGCAATAGCGCAAGGGGAGCAAGCAGAAAATAAAGCAGGGACTGGTTTCTCTTCAGGGTCGCCAGGGACCAGCCAGAAAAGTTCCAGCCGACATGTCTTTCAATATAATACAGCATCAACGGGACCAGCATGAACAAACCGTTGGGCCTGACCAGTACCAGCAGGGCCGCCAGTAAACCGGCAAGAAACATCCTTTTTTGTTGGACAAAAAGGAATGCGCCCAGCAACAGCAGCAGGTAGAGACTTTCCGTATAGAACATGGAGAAATAATAGTGAAAAGGAAAAGTCATAAGCAAGAGGGTGGACCACAGGGAGATACGACGATCCATCGTGTAAACGAGTGCAAAATGGTAAAATAGAAGGAAGGCAGCCAGGGAGAATACCAGGCTGTAAATCATCGCAATGATATTAAAGGAGGCGTTGAACAGCAACATGTTATATCTGATGAAAAACGGATATAATGGCATGAACTCGTAATAGGACTGAACCATGGTGCCTCCTTCACAACTTCCCAATTGATCGGGCGTGATCTTCTCATGGCCATGGGTGGCAATTTTTTCATACCAGAAGGCATCATTTCTTATAAATAACTCCGTTATTTTACATTCAGAATTCCCGTTCAGGGACTTATTTCTTTGATTTTGATAATAACAACCGAAAAGCACATAGACGACCTTGATAAAAAGAGCGGTAATGAGGATAAGGATGATGGCCCGGTAATAGTCCTGAGTCGCTTTCATCATAAGGGTGTAAGGTCTTCTGACATTCAAAGATAGCTAATGTATCTTTCTTTGGCCTGTTTTTTGATTTAGCTTGTAAAAATTGAACTAAAATGAAAAAGCTCGGGTGGATCACAGGTGTCATTGTTGTAGGTTTTCTTCTGCAATCCTTCAGTCAGCCGTCCAGAAAAGTGAAAAACACAGCCTTTATAAAAGGAGAGAAACTGGAATTTCGCGTGTTTTATGATGCCCTGCTCACAGGGAAAGTAACGGCCGGGTATGCAACCCTGGAGGTGAACAACGAGATCAAGTCGATGAACAACAGGCCGGTGTACCATGTGGTGGGAGAAGGGAAATCGCGCCGTGCTTTTGACTGGTTCTTCAAGGTGAGGGACCGTTTTGAAACCTATTTTGACACAGAGAGCTTCTCACCCTATTATTTCATCAGGAGGACCCGTGAGGGTGGTTATGTGAAAGACGATGACGTTAGGTTTTACTATGGCCTGGAAGTTGCTTCCAGCCGAAATGCCAAGACCAAAATACCGGGTGATATCAATGACGTGATCTCTGCTGTGTATTACGCACGAACCCTTGATTTTTCAAAGGCTAAGGTCGGGCAGAACTTTTCCGTTCCTTTTTTCCTGGATGACTCCGTGTATGTGTCTGTCATTCAATACTACGGAAAAGAAACGGTCAAAACCAGCCTTGGTAAGTTCCGTTGTTTAAAGTTCAAACCCATGGTGGCCACGGGTAATGTTTTCAGTAATCCCTATCCGATGACCTTATGGGTGACGGATGATGCCAACCGTCTGCCCATTTTGGGAGAGTCAGCCGTTGTGGTGGGTTCCGTTAAAATGGAACTGATCAGTTATTCCAACCTGGCAAACCGTATCGAAGCCAAAATTGACTAACTTCACTCCCCACATAATTCTTTTATAACAGCATCCTCTCATGAACCTATCACCTGCCAAAAGGTTGGGAATGAATGTATGTCCCATACTTCTCTCATTGGTTTTCTATTCCTGTGTTTCCTTTGCTCAGACAAGTCAGAACGATCCTGAATACTCTAAAGAATGGATCAAAGTGGAGGCCTTCATTGAGAAGGGGCTTCCTCAATCGGCACTCGAGGTGGTGGAACAGATCATCAGCACCGCCAAACAGTCGGGGAACCAACCCCAGATGGTGAAGGCAGTCATCTACAAGGTCCTGCTTTCCAAAGAATTATCCGAATCATCGGAGGAAGAAGCCATTGCTTTGCTTACTCAGGTAAGTAAACAGGCCCCTTTTCCTGCTTCCTCATTGTATCATTCCATACTGGCAGAACTTTACTGGGGGTATTACGAGTCGCACCGGTATGAATGGCTCAACAGAACGGTAACAACAGAAGAGCCCGGGGAAGACATGAAGACCTGGGATTTGAAAACACTGGGTTCCAAGGTTATAGAACATCACCTGGTGGCACTGGAACAGCCTGAAAGGCTGCAGCATCTGCAACTGAAAGATTATAATGCCATTCTTGACCAGGAGAAGAACTCCAAGATTTTCAGGCCTACCCTGTATGATTTTATTGTCCACAGGGCCCTGGACCGGTTTACCAGCGACGAGACCTACCTGACCAGGCCAGCTCATGATTTTGAGATAAGCGATCCTGCGTATCTGTCTCCGTTCCAGGATTTTATTGAATTGCAGCTTGATGCTCAGTATGCTTCCTCCATGAAATACCAGGCCATGAAGCTGTTCCAGGACCTGCTGGCCTTTCACAGGAAAGATAGCGACCCGACGGCCTTGATAGATGCCGACCTGAAAAGGATACAGTTTGTCAGGGAGCAGGCCGTGTTCCCTGGAGTGGACAGCCTGTACCTGGCTGCACTCGATGATTTGAGCCGCCGGTTTGAGTCTTGTCCATTCACTTCTTACGTCCAGTATCAGAAGGCATCCTTCCTGGAATCCCTGGGTGAAAGGTACGAACCCTTAAAATCAGTTCAGTACAAATGGGAGCGAAAGAAAGCAGCCGACCTCTGCCGGCAGGTGCTGGCAAAATTCCCTGAGGCTCAGGGGGCCGCTCATTGCCAGGTGTTGCTCGACCGTCTCACCAATCCTGAATTGTCATTGACTACGGATAATGTCCTGGTGCCCGGAAAACCATTTTTGGGATTGTTGGAGTTCAGGAATACCGATAAATTGTACTGGAAGATGGTACCCTTTGATCCCTCTGAAGAGAGAAACTTGCGACAGGCGGGAGACATGAAAAAAACACTGCAATCCTATTTAAATGTAAATCCCATCCAGTCAGGTAGTTTCGATCTCCCTTCTGACGGAGACCTTCAGCCACACAAGATCCAGATCCCTTTTCCAGCCCTGGGGACAGGCTACTACATCCTGCTGCTTTGCAGTGATCCTGTATTTGATTTCGGGAAGAAAGCAGTGTACTGGAGTTCTGTATGGGTTTCCAACCTTTCGCTGGTGGAGCAGAAGACGGATAAGAGGAATGATCAGATCTTTGTGCTAGATCGCAGCGATGGCAAACCTTTACAAGGTGTTACCGTGGAAGCCTGGACCAATGAATTCGACCAGGGTGCCCGTAAGCGGGTGGAAAAGGTCTGGAGGACCTTTGTTACGGACAAGGAAGGGGGTGTCCTGATCAATTTTCCGGATGAAAGAGGTTATAAATCTTTCTATTTATCACTTAAAAAGGGCAATGACCGGTATATCACCGACAGCTACTTCTATCTGAACGGCCAATCCGGCGGGGCTGGCGGAGATAAACAACTGACTTATATTTTCACCGACAGGGCCATCTACCGTCCCGGACAGACTATTTATTTCAAAGGGATCATGATAGAAGGGCAGGGAAAAGAGTACCATGTGAGGGAAGGAGTTGTGACCACGGTGGGATGTTATAATGCCAATGGAAAGAAGATCACCGAACTGAATCTGAAAAGCAACCAGTATGGTTCCTTCAATGGCAGTTTCACGGCTCCGGGAGGGATGACCGGACGGATCAATATTTCCAACGAATCGGGCAGTGTCGTGGTATCGGTGGAGGAATACAAACGTCCGAGGTTTGAGGTGACTCTCGAGCAGCCGGAGGGCAATTACCGTTTGAACGCCCAGGTAAGAGTGAAAGGCAAAGCAGAGACTTATGCAGGAAACCCCGTGGATGCTGCCAAGGGGACCTTTCGTGTGGTCCGAAGGACCGACTTTCCTTATTTTCGTGACTTTGGGTACTGGTTCCCCATATCTGAGGAAACACAGATCGCCACAGGTGATTTTCAGACCGATGCCATGGGGCGTTTTACCATTGATTTTAAGGCGATTCCTGATCTGCAGATCGATAAGAAATATCAGCCGGTATTCCATTATGAAGTCAGCGTCGATGTAACAGATATTAACGGTGAGACCCGCAGCGTCACGGACAATGTGCCTGTGGCTTACCATTGCCTGAACCTGGAGACCAACCTCCGGGATGAGGTGAATAAGGATGTGCCGGTCGATGTAAAACTGAAGACCACCAACCTTTCAGGAAAATTCCTGTCTTCAAGCGGCACATGGACTGTATATCGGTTGAAACCTTTCGACCGGATTTTCAGACCGATGAAGTGGGATTGTCCTGACACTTTTCTCATGAAAAAGGATGCGTTCAGAAATCAATTCCCGGAGGACCTCTGGAAAAATGAAAATGAGGCGGACCTGAGAGAAAGGGCTGAGAAAGTGATGGATATGAAATATCAGACGCCAAAGGATACCTTGGTCAGGATGAAGGATTTGGGAAAGTGGGTCCCGGGGGAATATGTGCTGGAAGTTGTTTCAAAAGACTCTTTTGGTGAAACGGTCCGGTACACCAGGTATTTCTCTGTGTACTCGCTGAAAGAAAAGAAGTTAGGATATAATGCCTGTTTGTGGAGCGTGCTGCCGGAAGGACCTGTGGAGCCGGGTGATTCCGTCATGTTGATGTTTGGTACCCGTTATAAAAAGGCCAGGCTGATGCTCCAGGTACTTCATAACAATCAGGAGGTTGATCGTAAATGGCTGGATATCAGCGATGAAATTGTAAGAGTCCCATTGATCATCAAAGAGACAGACAGGGGGAATCTCATGGTCCAGGCCTTACTGGTACACAGCAACCGTTGCTATGAAAGTTCAGGTAAGATCAGGGTGCCTTTCACCAATAAGGAACTGAAGGTCAGCTATGAGACCTTCCGGGACCACCTGAGTCCGGGACAAAAGGAAGAATGGAAGCTGCATCTTACCGGCAATAAAAAAGAACAGATAGCTGCCGAGTTGGTGCTTTCCATGTATGATGCCTCCCTGGATGCCTTCACGCCACACAAATGGTCCATGGACCTGTATGGTTCGTGGTGGAACTTTCCCAATTGGCAGACGGCCGTTGCATTTGGGATGGAGCAGTCAAACGAGTCGGCCTTCCACCGTGAATATTCTGCTGTCACTCCCTGGTATCAGAGTTACGACCGCCTGATCAAGGAGGACCTGCTGGGAGGTGGAGGCGGAGGATACAGGTATCCAGCATTGATGAAGTCGGGTAAGGGAGAGGAGAATATGATGGTCATGGCTGACGCGACGATAGCCTATGATAAAGTTGGTGAAAGCGATCTGCCACCACCGGAGGAGTTGGAGAACAAGGTTAAGTTTACGGTACCCGTCGTTGAAGAACCTGTTCCGGAAGTCATACCCGCCGTCAGGAGAGACTTGAAGGAAACGGCCTTTTTCTTCCCGGCCCTGGAGACGGATGAGAAGGGGGATGTGATCGTCAGGTTTACGGTGCCTGAGTCCCTGACCCGCTGGAAGATGCTGGGCCTGGCGCATACCAAGGACTTGCGGTCTGTCATCTTCGAAAAGGAGGCTGTCACCAGCAAGGAGCTCATGGTGTTTCCCAATCCCCCTCGTTTTGTCAGGGAAGGTGACACCCTGACCTTCAGTGTGAAGATATCTTCCATGACAGACCAGATACTTAAAGGATCCGCATCCTTATTGCTTTTCGACGCTCTGACCATGAAGCCGCTGGGAGCTGAGCTGGGTTTGACGGGACCTGCGGCATTCTCCCTTCCGGCAAGGCAAAGCCAGGAGGTCAGCTGGAACCTTCATGTGCCTCATACCTATGCTGCCTTGATCTGGAGAGTCGAAGCCCGTGCCGGAGATTTCACCGATGCCGAGGAGTCGATGATCCCAGTGCTGAGTAACCGCATGTTGGTGACGGAGACCTTACCCCTTCCTATTCGGGGCAAAGGGACCTTCTCCTTTGATCTTCAGAAACTTGAGAAACAATCGGCAGCACCATCGAAGACCCTTACCCATCATAAGCTCTCCCTGGAGTTTGCCTCCAATCCCATCTGGTATGCCATCCAGGCGCTTCCTTACCTGATGGAAGATGATGTGGAATGCAGCGAAAGGATTTTCAGCAGGTTTTACGCCAACAGTCTGGCGTCTTTCATCGCCCGATCCAATCCTTCTATAAAAAGGGTCTTCGACACTTGGTCAAAATTGACTCCCTCTGCTTTATTATCCAACCTTGAAAAGAACCAGGACCTGAAGAACCTGGTCCTTGAAGAAACCCCCTGGTTGATGGATGCCCGGGATGAGAGCGAGAGGAAACAGCGCATAGCCTTACTTTTTGAAGTGAACAGGATGTCGGATGAGACTGCTCGTGCGTTGGACCAACTGAGAGGATTACAATCCGTCAGCGGCGGTTGGCCCTGGTTCCAGGGTCTGCCCGACGACCGGTATATCACCCAATATATCATGACCGGGATGGGACACCTGCAAAGGATTGGTGTACTGAAGTTTGAGGATGACCAGGATTATAAAATGATGGTCCGGAGGGGAGTAGGTTACATGGACGAACAAATGAAAGAAGAATATAAGAACCTGCTCAAGTATGCCTCGAAGAATCTTGATGATAATCATTTGAATCAAAACAATATACAGTACCTGTACGCCCGTAGTTTCTATATGAGGCAATTCCCTTTGGATGCCAATTACAAGGAGACCTGGGATTATTTCGTCAAGCAGGCCCGGAAGTACTGGACCTCGCAGAATCCTTATTTACAAGCCATGCTGTCACTGGCTCTGTTCAGAACTGGGGATGAAAAGACGGCAAAGGAAATGATACGGTCACTCAATGAGAGATCATTGAATAATAAAGAGCTGGGTATGTACTGGAAAGACATGAGCGGTGGATATTACTGGTATCATAATGCAATTCAGTCCCAGGCATTATTGATAGAAGCTTTTGATGAGGTGGCAGGGGATATTGCCTCGGTGGAAGGGATGAAGACCTGGTTGCTGAAACAAAAGCAGACCAACAACTGGAAAACCACAACTGCCACGGCTGATGCATGTTACGCTCTCCTACTCCGGGGAGTGGATCAGCTGGGGACAGAGAATAAAGTCGAGATCATGGTGGGGAAGGAAAGGGTTACGCCCGGAGCCGATCCGGCCATACAGCTTGAGGCCGGGACAGGGTATTTCCGGACTTCCTGGAGCAGTGAAAAGATTCAGCCGGAGATGGGAAAGGTTGAAGTGACAACTACAGAGCCGGGAGTCGCCTGGGGTGCTTTGTACTGGCAGTATTTTGAGGACCTCGACAAGATCACCCGGGCGGAAAGTCCGTTAAAGGTGGATCGTAAGTTATTCATCAGGCGGGACAGTCCGTCAGGCCCTCAGCTGGAACCTGTTACAGAAGGCTGTCGCATGAAGGTCGGTGACAAGATCACGGTGAGGATCACCCTGAGCAATGACAGGGACCTGGAGTATGTTCATCTGAAGGATTTGCGTGCTGCCGGCCTGGAGCCTGTCGACGTGATGACCGGGTACCATTACCAGGAAGGACTGGGTTATATCCAGAGCACCCGTGATGCGGCCACAAATTTCTTTTTGCCCTATCTTCCCAAAGGAACCCGTATCTTTGAATACACACTGGTGGCTTCGATGAAGGGAGAATTCTCTGAGGGTGTATGTCAGGCCCAATGCCTGTATGCTCCTGAGTTTGGGGCTCATTCCAGTGGATTAAGGATAAAAATTGATTAACATGATAGTGATTAACGATACACTCATTTCCGATTATCTGAAGACGGTCAGGTTTTGTTGTGATCTGCAGCACTGCCTGGGAGCATGCTGTGTGGAAGGAGATGCCGGGGCTCCGCTGGAACCGGAGGAGGTGGAGATCATTGCAGGGAACCTGGAGAATCTGAAATATTATCTGACCTCAGAGGCCCTTGACTGGATTGAGTTGTTTGGCATCAGTGACCTTGACCCGGCAGGGAACCCGGTGACACCCCTGCTGGAGGGGAAAGAATGTGCCTATGCCTATTTTGAAGGTGAAATCGCCAGGTGTGCCATGGAAAAGGCCTGGGAGGAGGGTGAGTTCCCGTTGAGGAAACCGGTGTCCTGTCACCTGTATCCTGTCAGGATAAGGAAATATAATCTTTCGGAAGCGGTCAACTACCATGAATGGCACGTCTGCCAGCCCGCTCTGGTCAAAGGACGCAACGAAGAGGTTCCTTTATATGTTTTTCTGAAGGAACCCCTCATCAGGAAATACGGTCAGGAATGGTATGACCTGTTGGTGAAGGAGATAAGTAAAAGTAAGAGGTAAAAGCAGGGAAATTTATGGTGCCGTGGCGGGAGCTGTTCCCATGGCATCCAGTTCCTTATCGATGAGGTAGTACATGGATTTCTCCTTGCCTAACAGCTTGAATTTATCAAGGATATTCCTGAACAGACTTTCTTCTTCCACCTGTTCCATCACATACCATTGCAGGAAGTTGGCTGTGTTGAAGTCTTTCTCTTTGGTTGAGATATCCACCAGATTATTGATGCAGTCGGTCACGTACTCTTCATGTTTCATGATGTCGTTGAAGAGGCTGAGAATATCCTTGTAATCCTTTGGTGGTGCCTTTAATGCAGGTACCAATGCATGTCCGCCCCTGTCGTTCAGGTAATGGATGAACTTGAGCATATGCATTCTCTCTTCGTCGGCATGAAGGAACAGGAACTTGGCGGCACCGGCGAATCCATTGGCTTCACACCAGGAAGCCATGGCCAGGTAAAGCTGGGAAGAGTAGCCTTCTACGATGATCTGCTCATTGATCGCTTTTTCTACATTTTTATGTATCATGGTTGTATCATTTTTCAGGATACGAAGATACGGAAAAAGCAGATTCCAAACACACCCGGCAAGGTATGTTTCCATGTAAAAATATCAGAAGGAGGGTTTATCCTTTAAGGGCTTCTGCGCCGGAGACGATCTCAAGGATCTCGTTGGTGATGGTAGCCTGGCGCACCTTGTTGTAGGTGAGTTTCAGTTCTTTAAGAAGCTCGGTAGCATTATCTGTGGCCTTGTGCATGGCCGTCATCCTGGCCCCGTGTTCTGAGGCAAAGGAATCCAGAAGTGTTTTGTAAAACTGTATCTTGAGGGACCTGGGAATCAGGTCGCTGAGGATCTCCTCCTGTGTGGGTTCATAGATGTAATCAGCACTCCCTGAAGCATTTGCAACAGTGCTTTCCGGAACCAGCGGAAGGAAAGGTTCAACAACGAGTCGCTGAACCGCGGCATTTTTAAACTGGTTATAGATCACCTCGACCCTGTCATATTTTTTGGAGGTAAAGTCCTGCATCACTCTTTCGGCAACGGGTATTGCTTTTTCAGAACTCAGTCCATCGAAGAGCTCATGATGGGTCCCTGCCACAGGGTATTTCCTTTTGGAAAAGAAATCTCCTGCTTTTTTCCCGATGAGGAGAAGCTGCACATTACCATTTTGATGCTGACCGGCATATTTTACATTCATCAGGTCGAGGGTGGCTTTGATCACATTGGTGTTAAATGCACCACAAAGTCCTCTGTTGGAAGATACCACCACCAGCAGGATATTCTCAGGTTTTCTCTGTTCGGTGAGGGCTGCAAAACCGGTGTCGGTGGCATCGGCCGACAGGCTTCCCATCATTTCCCGCAGTTTGGTGGCATAGGGACGCAGGTTGAGGATGGCGTTTTGTGCCCGGCGTAATTTGCTGGCAGCCACCATCTTCATAGCACTGGTGATCTGTTGGGTCGATTTCACCGATGCAATCCGTATCCTTACTTCTTTTAGGCTGGGCATTCCCTGGAGTTTTTCCTGTTAATAATGGTTATCTGAGGATGATCTTTGGTTTTGAGGAGATTACTTATTGGCAGCCTCATATTTCTTAGAGATGTTCCTGGCGACTTCTTCCAGTTTTTTAGTTATCTCATCACTGAGAGATCCTGACATGAGAGGGTCCAGCACATCCTGCCTGTGGTTTTCTTCCAGGTGGTGGAGGAATTCTTCTTCAAAGTTCCGGACCTGTGTGATGGGAATTTTTTGAAGCAAACCTTTGGTTCCGCAGTAGATAATGGCAATCTGCTTGTCAACGGCCAGTGGTGAATACTGGGGTTGTTTAAGGATTTCCACGTTACGGGCACCTTTCTCCAGGACCGCTTTGGTAGCGGCATCCAGGTCGGATCCGAATTTGGAGAAGGCTTCCAGCTCACGGTATTGGGCCTGGTCGAGTTTAAGGGTACCGGCCACTTTTTTCATGGTCTTGATTTGGGCGTTACCACCGACGCGGGATACTGAAATACCTACGTTGATGGCAGGTCTGATCCCTGCGTTGAAGAGGGGCGTCTCCAGGAAGATCTGTCCGTCAGTGATAGAGATCACGTTGGTGGGGATATAGGCCGACACGTCACCGGCCTGAGTCTCAATAATGGGAAGGGCGGTGAGGGAGCCACCACCTTTGACCATACCACTGATAGACTCCGGAAGGTCGTTCATCTGTTTGGCGATGGCATCGGAGGAGATGATCCTGGCGGCTCTTTCAAGCAGCCGGGAATGAAGGTAGAACACGTCACCCGGATAGGCTTCACGTCCGGGAGGCCTGCGAAGCAGGAGCGACACTTCACGGTAGGCCACGGCTTGTTTGGAGAGGTCGTCGTAGATGACCAGAGCCGGACGTCCCGTATCCCTGAAATATTCTCCGATGGCTGCCCCGGCAAAGGGAGCGTAAAACTGCATGGCTGCGGGGTCTGAAGCGGTAGCGGTGACCACGATGGTATAATCCATGGCGCCGTATTGTTCCAGCGTCTTCACAAAGTTGGCCACCGTGGAACCTTTCTGTCCTACAGCTACATAGATGCAGTATACCGGTTTGCCGGCGTCAAAAAATGACTTTTGATTAATGATGGTGTCGAGAGCGATGGCAGATTTCCCGGTCTGGCGGTCACCAATGATCAGCTCCCTCTGTCCTCTTCCGATAGGGATCATGGCATCGATGGCCTTGATACCGGTCTGCAGGGGCTCGTTCACCGGCTGCCGGTAGATGACGCCGGGGGCTTTCCTTTCCAATGGCATCTCGAAAAGGGTTCCGGAAACTGGGCCCTTTCCGTCGAGGGGCTCGCCCAGGGTGTTGATGACCCTGCCGAGCATCCCTTCGCCTGCCTTGATGCTGGCGATGAGTCCTGTACGCTTCACGATGTCGCCTTCCTTGATATGCACCGACCCACCCAGAAGCACAATACCCACATTGTCTTCCTCCAGGTTCAGCACGATGCCTTTCACACCGCCTTTTTCAAACTCCACCATCTCACCTGATTCGGCGTTGGTGAGGCCATATACACGTGCGATGCCGTCGCCGACCTGTAAAACAGTCCCGGTTTCTTCCAGTTCTTTCTCGGTACGAAAGCCAGAGAGTTGCTGCCTCAAAATGGCCGATACTTCAGCAGGTTTAATTTCTGCCATACTCAACAGTATTATTAAATTCCTTTCTTATATACATTTTCGCGGAACTCTTTTTTCAAAAGGTTCAGTTCCGACCTTATACTCGTATCATATTGGAAGTCATCAACTTTCAGGATAAATCCTCCAATCAGGTTGGGATTGACTTCTTCCAGGAGCTCCACCTCACAGTGAAAGCGATCTTTGACCAGGCGGATCACGGCTGAGCGAGTGGTTTCATCAGCGGGAACCGCGGTTTGCAGTTGTGCGGTCTTAATGTTTTTGTGTTCTTTATACAAACGAAGAAACTCCTCAGCGATGGCATCCACATGCATCTCTCTCCTTTTGTGGGTGAGGATGTTGAGGAAAAGCTGGCTTCCTTCATGCAGTTTGCCTGAAAAGATGCTTTTGACGACGGAGGCTTTCTTAGCTGCCGGCACTACCGGGTTGTTCATCAGCAGCTTAAATTCCTTAGAGGTCTGGTATACCTGTAGGACTAAAAGCATGTCTTCCCTGGCCTGCTCAAGGAAACCCTGTTCCAGTGCCAGTTCAAAGAAAGCCTTTGCATACCTGCTGCCAATCCTGGTGTTCTTCATATCCGATTAGTTGAACTTGACGTCGTTAAGCAGTTTTTTCAGATAATCTTCCTGCTTGTGCCCCCCGGATAACTCTTCCCTGAGAAGCTTCTCAGCGATTTCTATGGACAGCTGGGCCAGTTGGTTTTTCAGATCGGTCATGGCAGCCATCTTTTCATATTCGATGCTGGCCCTGGCGTTCTCTATGATCCTGTCGGCCTCTTCCCTGGCTTTGGTTTTGGCTTCCTCCAGCATGCTTTCTCTCAGCTTACGGGCATCCCGCATCAGGGCATCCCTCTCTTCCTTGGCTTCTTTCAGCAACATCTCATTGCTGAACTTCAGCTCTTTCATCTCTTGTCTGGCTTTCTCGGCTGCATGTAAAGCAGTATCGATGGTTTGTTCCCTCTCGTGGAGGGCTTTCATGATGGGTTTCCAGGCAAAACGGCCTAAAACCCACAAAACCACTCCGAAGGATAAGCTCATCCAGAAGATCAGGCCAATACCCGGACTTACAAGTTCCATAATGACAAAGGCTTAGTAAATTTTCAATTTGTTGTTCTCAATGGAGTTCATTCTTAGCGGGACCAGGCCAAACGCCGATCCCGGCTAAGAATGACCCATCACTAAATAAATACGGCGAGCAGGCAGACCACGATAGCAAAAAAGGCTACCCCTTCGATCAGAGCGGCTGCAATGATCATATTGGTACGGATATCACCCACGGCTTCCGGCTGACGGGCAATGGACTCAACGGCACCGCGGCCGATGTTACCAATACCGATACCAGCGCCGATGGCTGCGATCCCTGCTCCAATGCCGGCACCCATCTTGGCAATAGCCGACAGGTCGGTGGCAACTTGTAATAAAATGGTTAAAAGGGTCATTTGATATGGTTTAAGGTTAGTAATCAGTGATGAGCGGAGGCTTCCACGGCTTCGTGACCATGGTCTTCTGAAGCCATCCCAAAATATAAAGCTGATAATAAGGTAAATACGAATGCCTGGATAAAGGCAACCAGGAGTTCAAGAAGGTTCATGAAAATGGCAAAGGCTACGGAGACGACAGAAACCCCGTACCCCAGTGCCTGGTTCATGCTTCCGAATATGAAAATAAGGCTGATGAAGCCCAGCATGACGATGTGCCCGGCCATCATGTTCGCAAAGAGACGGATCATCAATACAATGGGCTTGGTGAAGACCCCGATGAGCTCCACAAAAGGCATCAGGGGAAAAGGTATTTTAAGCCACCAGGGAACGCCCGGAGTATTCACTATATGAGTCCAATAGGACTTGTTACCGCTAAAGGTGGTGATGATGAAAGTGAAGACAGCCATCACCAGGGTAACGGCGATGTTTCCCGTAAGATTGGCCCCTCCAGGGAAGATGGGTATCAACCCCATCAGGTTGCTGAAAAAGATAAAGAAGAACAGGGTGAGCAGGTAAGGCATATACCTGGCGTATCTTCTTTCACCGATGGAAGGGATGGCAACGTCGTCACGGATGAACAGGATAACGGGCTCCAGCAGCGACTGTAATCCTTTGGGTGCCTGGTTGCCCCTTTTCCGGTAACTTTTTGAAACCGAAAGAAAGATCACCAGCAAAAGGATGACGCTGAAAAAGAGAGCCAGCACGTTTTTGGTGATAGAAAAATCAAGGGGAAGAGCGGCCGTGGTATCGGTCTCGAGGGTGTCGCCTACCGTCCTGACAATCTTGTTCTTATTTTCTCCTTCGGT
The DNA here is from genome assembly GCA_964605655.1 of uncultured Bacteroidales bacterium. Classification (GTDB taxonomy): domain Bacteria; phylum Bacteroidota; class Bacteroidia; order Bacteroidales; family CAIXZF01; genus JAKLIX01. The sequence goes on along the minus strand of CAZSDK010000001.1, from coordinate 57,284 downwards.
CTCAATTTTATAACCCTTGTATGCTTCGGTGGCCTGATGAAAACGGGCTGAACTGAAAACATCGAGCCGGCCATTGTACCAAAGGATCACGGGTAAAGGAATGCTGACATGCGTGCCTTTGAAATCCAGGATATGCCATTCATGGTGATCGATGATATGGTCAACGATCATCTCTCCGGCATTGAACTCCTTGGCAGCTTCAGGCCCGTGTGCCTGCTCTTCGGTGGCAGAAAGGGTGACTGGTCCGGTCAGGATAAAACAAATAACAGTGAAAAGGAGTAAAAAATATCGTCTCAAGGTGCTGGAATTCAATCGTTTCATCAGTTTTCCGCCCGATTTATCGGTTTGCAAAGTTAGGAAAAAACCCTCTATTTTGGTAAAAAAACTACCTTTATTCTCAAAATCACAACCTTGAAATCAAACAAACAAGCCAGGCTATTGTTGACGATCATCCTCATATTGATTGTTTTTAATATGATAACCCTGGTTATGCTTATCAGGAAGCCTGACCAAAGTGTCATCAATAAACTTGAAGAAGCACAAGTGAAGCTCGACACGGTGAGTGTCTGTCTGGATAAAGCGACAAACAGCCTCGATTCAGTTATCGTCAGCCTGGGCCGGACCGGATTGAAGGCTGCGGCATTGGACAGGGAAGTGAACGCAATCAGTCGTTCCAATGAAATTAGAAAAACAGCATCAGGAAAACAGATTAATGAAATCCGGTCAAAGATCCAGGACGACCAGCAGAAGCTTCAACTCCTGCAAAAGGAACTGAAAACCTTAAAGTAATTCTAAAATATTATTAATGAGGAATATAACCTACCTTTGCCTATTCATTTTATTTCCTCTGCCCTTTCTTTCCCTTGCTCAGTCACCTTTGTACTTTGGTGATCCCAATTGCAAGGCCGGAGGAAAACCGATGCTGCTTCATTTTGGCCAGCAGGTGATCATTCAATGCGATTCCGCTGTGATCATCAATAACTACCGGTTTGGGCTTTATGAGAAATCCAGGGAGTATATCCTGAATCAATCGCCTGACAACCAGAAGAATCTGATTGCCACCTACGAGAATGCCCTCCAAGAGGCAGATCAGTTCAGCCGGGAGATCAGGACCAAATATGATATGATGTCGGGAGAGATGCAGGATATGATCAAAAGCAACCGGTCGGCCCTGACGCAGGTGAACAACGACCTGGAAAAGGCTAAGGAGGCACTGGCGACTGCCAACCTGAAGCTGGAGGAAAGCCAGAAAAAGCTCCTGCACCAGCAAAAGATGAGGGGACTGAACCGTTGGATTTTCGGGGGAATGGGTGCTGCCACAGGCCTGCTCACAGGAGCCATACTGTTCAGATAGGATGGGTCTTTTATTATACAAATAGTTAATAATGAATCAAATAGGGACAGATGAAGCATAATTGGCCTTTGATAACAGGATGTTCATTGTTGGCGGCAATGATCATCGCATTGCTTTTACTGAAACACCCCTCCGATCACAGGAGAGATTTTGAGAAATTTCTTACTTCTGCCATGAACGTTGATAGTAAGAGATTCATTAAGCAGGACAAGGAAACGTCTTACGGGGACCATGAGAAAGAGGAAGTAGATATGCCGGAAGCCATGGCTTTGCAGGATTTTTACCTGACCATGGATCCGGCTACCGGCGAGGTCCCTGTGGAGCGGCTGGTCGATGCCTGGGAATATTCGAAGGCTTTATCCGCTCAAAAGTCCACAACCCTGGATCCTTTGGTCCAATGGACCAATGTGCCCTCCGACATGGGAGGAAGGATGAAGGCTGTGGCCTGGGACCCGAATGACCTTCAGCATAAGAAAGTCTGGGCTGCTGCGGCTACCGGAGGTTTGTGGTATAACAACAATATCACCTCTGTTACCTCTCCTTGGAATGTGGTGGACGATTTCTGGGACGGGCTGGCAGTCAGCTGCATCGAATTTGACCCTAACAATACCCAGATCATGTATGCAGGCACCGGAGAGGCTTCCACAGCTATCATCACCTACCGTGAGTCCTGTGGTAAGGGAGTAGGAATATTCAAATCAACCGACGGTGGACTTACCTGGACCCTCCTTCCCTCTACCTCTGGTTTTGCCTTTGTCACCGACATCAGAGTCAGGAATGAAGGGGGTTCCAGCGTGATCTATGCTGGAGTGGTATCTGGAAAATATGAGGGTGTGGATCACCAAAGCATCCCCTCCGATGGTCTTTACCGTTCTGCCGACGGAGGACTTACCTGGACGCAGGTGTTGCCAAATATCACCGGCCAGACCGTGCCCTGGGCAGTTTGTGATATCGATATCAGCGCCAGCGGACGTATCTTCATCGGTACGCAACGGAACCTGGACGGGAACGGAGGTGCCACCATCTTGTTTTCCGATGCTGGCACCTCAGGCTCATGGGCGGTTTACAACAACTACTACCTCACCATTCCCGGCAATCCCGACTACTACCTGCCCGGAAGGGTGATGGTGGCCTGTGCCCCTTCCAACGCCAACGTCGTATATGCTGTCATTGCTGCCGGCTACATCAGCGACTGGGAGGTCTACCATGGAAGATATTTCCTGAAGTCCGTCAACCAGGGTGCCAGCTGGACGGAAGGGAACATCCCGCCCGACTTCAACGGCAATACCTGGGCGACCATCGCCTGGCATGCCCTGACCATAGAAGTGGACCCCTCCGACGCCAACACGGTATGGCTGGGAGGCCTCGACCTGAATCGCAGCGAAAATGCCGGACAGTCGTGGGAAAAACTGACCGACTGGTCACAGATGTACGCCGGAGGAGGTCCTGACTATGTCCACGCCGACCAGCACAACATAGCCTACAGTCCATGGAATGCCTCAGAAATGATCTTCGGTTGCGACGGTGGGGTCTTCTATACAGCCACCGCACAAAATGCGACGCCTTACTTCATGGAAAGATCGAAGAGTCTCTCTACCCTTCAGTTTTACAGTTGTGCCCTCAGCCCGATCACGGGTTCCAATGACATAGTAGGGGGTCTGCAGGACAACGGATGTCTTTGGTACACAGGCGACCCCATCGCTCTCGACGATATGGTCAGCGGCGGCGACGGTGCCTATTGTTTCTACGATAAAGATGATCCCAACCTCTTCATCTCTTCCATGTACTATAACCAGTATGTGGTCTTTAATGCAGGAAGCATACTGGCCTGGGTGAGTGACTACTCCAGCGGTTATTTCGTGAACCCCGCTGACTTCGACTATCGCATGAACACCCTGTATGCCAATGCAGGACCCATGTTTGGTGCAGGAGCCCAGGATCAGCTGTTACGCATAGAGGATATGGGAGGAGCTTCCATGGGACAGTTTCTGAATCTGGGGACTGGCACCACAGTTCCCTTTACGCATGTTAAAGTCTCACCGAACTCCACCCTCAGTAATATCAAGGTTTTTCTTGGCACCATGTCAGGGAAACTCTATAAGGTCAGCCAGGCACAAAATACGCCTCAGGTCACGGAGATCGGAAGTCCTTCATTCCCGGCTGCCGCCATCTCTTGCGTGGCGGTGGGCCATTCCGACGATACGCTTCTGGTGACTTTCTCCAATTATGGTGTCAGCTCGGTATGGCAAACATACAATGGAGGACTGTCGTGGCAAACGGTGGAAGGAAACCTGCCGGATATGCCCGTACGATGGGCCATCTATCACCCTCAGAACAGCAGCCAGGCGCTTCTGGCCACTGAACTCGGGGTCTGGTCGACCAGCAACCTCAATTCATCGCAGGTGTTCTGGTCGCCGGCTATCGATGGCCTTGCCCATGTGAGGGTCGACATGCTCCAGATCCGCGATTCAGATAAAAAAGTGGTGGCTGCCACTCACGGCAGGGGCCTGTACCTGGGTACCTATCTCCTGGATCCTTCGGCATCCGTCCATCAACAGCAACGTCTTGGTCCTGAAATTCAAATATATCCTAATCCTGCTAACGATTGGATTTCGGTCACGATTCCCGTTTTAGGAGAAACACTGGTTCGCATTTTTGACTTAGCAGGGAATGAGGTGTTAAGAAACTATTCAGAATCTAAAAGGAATGTTGCCTTTCCTGTTGCCCTCACTTCTCTGAAGTCAGGTACATACCTGATTGATATTCAATCTTTATCATACCATAACACTCGAAAATTGGTGGTCAGTAAATGAATCTTTAATAGACTAATAGGATTGATATGTTCTTAAGTGAGAAAGACCAGGAAAAACTGTTGGGATGGCATATCCCCATCCTGTTGGTCCTGATGAACCTCATCCTGAAACTGGCCGGACTGACGATCACCCCGGTGTCAGGGGATGAGCCGTTTACCATCTATCATGCTCAGATGGACCTTCCTTCCATCAACAGATTCCTGGAAGGCACCAACAATCCGCCCTTGTTTGAGATGGTCCTTCATTTCTGGATAAGGATCTTTGGGAATGATGTGGTCTCGGTGAGGTTACTTCCGGTAATCTTCAGTTCTGTGGCCGCGTTTTTCGTCTACCGTACCGGCTATACTTTTGTGAATTTCCGTGTGGGCATCACCGCGGCCCTGGTATATACATTTTCTGTCCTTAACCTGCACCTGGCCCATGAAGCAAGGGTTTACGCCTTGTTTACGCTTCTTGCCTGCCTTTCTATGTATATCTTTTTGAATTTAATTACAGGCAGGAAAGAACGTAAGTACCTGATTTATCTTTCGATAGTCAACCTGTTGCTTCTGTATTCCCATTATATCTCGTTTTTTGTCATTCTGGTCCAGACACTCCTGATATTCACACTACCCGGCATCAGGCATCGCTTGTGGAGAGCCTATGTTCTCAGCCTGATGGCTCTCTTTCTTTTGTTTCTGCCTAACCTGATGTCTTTTATTCATAGTTTCAGGGTACTCGCTTCTCAGGGTACCTGTTTCGACCCTCCTGATGGCCTGGTGAGCGTGTATAACCTGATCTGGAAGTTCTCCAACAAACCTGTAACTGCCGTTCTTTCGTTAATAATACTACTGGCTGCCCTGATTAAATTTCTTGTTGGTAAGGACAGGAAAAGTACATCAGCGGTCGTCATATTGATTCTTGTATGGTTTGGCCTACCCTTCATTTTAACGTTTTTGGTCTCCTATAAGATATCTATCTTTCAGGACAGGTACCTGGTCTATTGCTCTGTGGCCTTCTATCTGCTACTGGCCTTCTGTGTGGATTACTTATTCACTGCCAGGCTTTATAAGTATATTCTGTCAGCAGTCCTGGTTCTTCTGTTTGCCCTGACTTTCAGGATTAAAGAAGAGGTAAAGAGCCCGGTTAAGGAGGTTGTGGAGAAGGTGCAAAGTCTGAAGGACGGGGAAACAGCCCTGGTCATCAGTCCGCATTTCTACATTCTTAATTTCATGTATTATTATGACCCTGAGTTTTTTAGCAGTGTGCAGGATCATGAATTCTATCATAAGGGAAGTCAGGATCTCTCCTCCATGAATATCTTTCCCGTCAATGACCTGGATGGAATTGAAATCAATGAGTACCAAAAAGTTTTGTTTCTGGATGCCACCTCTTTGTCGACCTTTAAGGGAGAGGCAATACTTTCCCAATTAAAAAAGGAATATTGGCTGCAGGGAGAAGACAGATTCAAGCAAAACCTGGTCCTTTATGAGTTTGGCAGGAGAGAGGGAACTGAAGTAAAAAAATAAAGGTGTGAATTTTTCCACTTTCAGGATTTTTTGCATCTAATCATGAAGGGGGCCCATTTCATTTTTGGTTCCGCCTTGATGTGTCATTGCCTGCATCTATTGAAACAGAGGCTGTCATAATTCTATTAACGGCTGATCACCAGCTTCTTAGTCTCATTATAGTCTCCTGCCCGGATATTCATAAAATACATACCATTCTTCAGGGTCTGCACTTCAAGGTCAACAATTTCAGGTTGTTGTGTAATCCTCAGGGTCTCCTTCCTGACCATCTTTCCCGTGAGGTCGGTGAGGGTAATACGAGCCATAGAATTTGCCGGAAAATTTAACTCAGCACGTACAAAATCATTGGCAGGATTAGGATATAGGATACATTGCCCTGTCTTCACCTCTACCTCAGGAACCGACAGGTAATAATTGACCATGAACTGAAGGTAAATATTGTCACCAAAATCAGATCCAAAATTCTTCAGTATGCTGTTGTCCATGCCCTTGAACCTCAGATAACCAGTCCCTTGGGCAGTGTTTGCCCAGAAACTCAGTCCGTCACCACCCGTATCTTTAAGGAACAAAGTATAACAATCATCCGGCAGATCAACAGTGTCCTTATAAGTAGTGTTGGCGGTCAAGGAATTTTTGAATAGGACAGTGTCACCATTACTGTTGGTCAGGAGATAATAGTTTTCCCAATATCGGGTGTTGGTTTTGAACTCCACGACAAAATGATTGGGATAGGTGGGGGGTAAGGCAAAGTATGAAACCGCGGAATCGTTGAAAGGATATTGATCTGCACTCGCGTTAGGCTCGGAAAGGAAAACCTGGAATTGGTCACTGGTGCTGCTGGTCCAGTCTGGCATGGGCAGGGTCACTTTCGTGCTTTGCAGAAAGCCCAGTTTTCCCTGCCACTGGTACTCTGAAAAATCACCCCCGGTCCGGCCGTAGGTGATCTTTACAGATGTCAGCGTGTCGGTACCGCCATTGCTGATGGAGATCACCGGTTTATTGCAGATGGGATTGAACCTGGCATCTTCGGTGCGGCTGGAAGGTGACTGAATATAATCCAGGACGGCATTCAGATCGAAGTTGGGAGCCCCGTAAGAAACCAACTGGTTGTTGACCCTGTAGTTGGACGAGCCGGGATTCATGCTGTAAGGCAGGCTGTAATCCAACTTGACCGGTTGTCCGGGAGTAACCAGAGAAGTGATCTCGATCTCCCTGGTATCAACGACAGCGCCGGGACACCAGCCGGCCCTGGCATAGACCCATGTCCCCCCCTGCGGATAGATCGGATTGTCGGCACAGGCCTTCCAAACCTGATGAGGGAAATTGTTTACATCATTGACTGTTATTGTATGGATCCTGGGAATAAATTCACCCTCCTGGCCATGTCCGCTGATGGCTGAACGGACCTTATACTGGGAGGTGTTGGCTTCAGTCGGCACATATCGCGCCTCGAAATACCGGTCATCGTAAATGTCATTATAGGACGGACTGACCCATGAACCACTGGGCCAGATCTGTTGCAGCTTCTTGACCGGCCTCTCCGGGGTCCCTTCATAAAAGACGAAAGTGATATCATTGTCTTCCTGGTAGACTCCGTCAGACATGGCCATAAACCTCGGCCCCTTCATAATAGGAGCATAATCGGTCACATCAAAGATCCAGGTCTTTCCCTGTAATCCATTTATATTTAAGCCTTTGCCATAAGGTGTGATAAAATTGATCAGCTCCACACGCATCGGCCTCCGCTGGTAATAGACCAGCTGGCTTACCAGAATGCTGTCCTGGGCATCGATAAAAACAGAATCCACTTTAATTCCATCAGGATCAAGGATATAGGCGTATGTTGCGGGATATATATAGCTTGTATCGACAACATACAGGTTGTTATTCGAAACCATATAAAAAATGACAGAGGTAGCCACATTCAGATTGGAATCCAGTACAGGAATGACGTTAAGGGTGGTGTTATATAATCCACTGACGAAAGTAATATTGGGTCTTTCGGTGGAGGCAGCAAAGTTGCGAAATCGTTCTGCTCCCCTGTACTGTCGCCATCCTGGGTTGATCATCACAGAATGATGCCCATAAGGACCTGAATCGGTAATGCTGGTTCCGGATCCTTCATTCATCTTATAATAGGCTTGTAATGAAGTGAATAAAGGATGAGATGAGGTGATATCCCTGAACATGATAGAAGCTATGGCAGCGGAATCCAGATCCGTATTCCAGATACTCATCTCATCTAATGATCCGTAATAAGGGATGCTACCGTTGACGGCCCTGCCGATAAGAAAATTGCGCAGGTTGATGGACCTGGTCTTTCCGGTGTCTCCAGCCCAAAGAGCACCGTTTTTATAAATGCGCATCACTCCTGTCTGAGCATTCTTAGTGAACGTCCAGAAATTCCATTTTCCCTCTATTTCCTCCACCGTGGCTGCCTGGTCGATACGATCATAACCCCCGGCATCACCTCCGCAATCCCAGTATATTCTGGAGTCGCTCCAGGGCATGTGGATGTTCACCTGGCGGTTGTTGTACTGGTCGACTCCCTCAAGAAGGGTAGTGTTATCAGGGAGTTTATCGGGATCCCCTTTGCACCAGAAAGCAATAGATATTTTATCGGTGATGGAATCAAAGAAGGAAGGATTCACCTGTATTACCTGCATGCCTCCTGAGAGCTTCATGTAGGAGTCATCAGGCGATGAGGAAAGAGAGAAGATTCCCCCTGCATCATGCCCGAGTAGGTCATTATCAATACCCGGTGTATTGTTGGTGAAACTGATGTCGACGAGAATATTCGACAGCCCATCCCAGTTGAAGGGCTGATAAAAGTCAAACTGATGCCATCCTGTTGAAAGAAGATAAGTGTTCAGGAAGTAAACCTCAGTGAGGCTGTCCGTCTCCGGCAAGTCCGGGTTTAAAGAATCCTGGATCGTGTGTTTAATCCTGATTCTCAAGTTCTCAAAGGAGTTCCCCAGGTTGGCAAGGTCGAAGCGGAGACTGGTAACAGGTCCGGCAACCAATCCTGCCAGTCCCAGTTCAGATGCTGTGAAAAGATACTGAGAACGACAGGTAGAGGAAGAGGTATGAAAAGGGTGATTCAACAATAAAGTGCCATTCCCTGCCACCGCAGTGTTTTCAGAGATGACCTGGTTGATGATGAGTTGTTGTTGCTGATATTGAGTGTAAGTATATACAGGTGAAAGCGTATAAGGGAAGGAGCTTCCGTTGAAGTTGCTGATATCATGTGAGTTGTGATAAGATCGGAGGGAATCGGTCTGAGTGGAATCCACTATATAAGTGAAACAATTATAGTCCCATTCACCACAACCCTGGTTCGGGTTGGTCTGGGTGGAAATCAATCCGTTCTTGCATCTCATGGAGTATAGCATGAGGATTTTTTCATAGGTCTTGTTGGGATCATTTGGAAACTGAAAGATTCCCTGCCTGAGGTTGGTGTCGAATCGAAAAGTGTGCACCACCGTGGTATCTCCGGGGCCTGCTATCGATCGAGGTTCTATAAATAAGAAAAGCGAAATAAGAACGGAAATGAAGACAATTGAAAATTTCATGAGTTTGATTTAATTGAATAGGCAAAAGTAGTTATTAGATGTGGTGAATGTAAAACATTTAAAATAAGTACTTAAGAGATTTTGTGATCTGAGTATGTGATTGCTCTGTCACTTTGCGTAGCTGAAATATTTTGATTCGTTTTCCCTTTCCTTGTTCCATAAATGCCGTTGCTGGTCATGTTCAGGCTGAGGAGCACTGGAGAAAAAATTGGGAAAGAGAATATCTCAATTTTGAACTGAAAGCAATGAGAGATAAGAAGGGGTAAAAGGGACCAGACATTGAATCTCGCGTCCTTTTTATGATCTCCCAGGAGATTTTGAATATCAAATATAGCCGTATGCTATAATTGATTTATAAGATGGGTAATGAATCCTGCAATCTCCAGAATCCGTTCTTTTCTTACTATTCCCAAATGGTCTTTCGGGGTATGGGTAATATCCTGTTGGCCGATGTTCTCTATTAACCAGTTTGAGCTCACTGCAATGGCAGGGCACCCGAACTGAACAAAAATGCTGTGGTCACCCTGGACCCATGGCTGTCCGATGACCATATCCTCCTGTTGCGCTATCAGTCTTTGCATGGTCTTGTGAAAATCCTCAGGTAACCCAAATGGTGCAAAACAGGAAGGACCTTCCAGGTAACCGGCGCCGTCGATGTTTATGTTCAGCCTGATGTCGCCTAATTTCCCTTCATTTTGTGCGATGTATGTCATCTGGCCGGGAACTGCGTAGTAATCTTCCCCATTAAAAGCCACCATTTCCAGACAGTATTTGCCCCTGTAATCTTTAAGGAGGTCCGACAGCAATAACAAGACCGTCACGCCGGTGGCGTTGTCGATGGCCCCGGGAGTCCCTTTTTTGGCGTCAATATGGGCAGTGATCACGATCCGGTCTTTCATGGTTTCGTTAATCCTGGCAACGATATTAAAAGCGGTCTCTGAAATGCGACGGGCACCGGACACCAGCTGAATCATGCTGCCTTCACAGCGGAGCAGCTTTTCCCCTTCTGTATCTTTCATGAATACAGAGGGAATGTCGAAATCTCCGTCCTCGAAAAGAGGGAATGGATACACTCCGCCGGCTGTCGCAGCATGACGCTCTGTGGCACAAACGATGGCTGCGGGTTTTTCTCGTTCGAGGACGGCAACGATCTGCCTGTGTTCATCCGGATTGTAAAACACGAAGTTCTTCGGCATGATCTGCTCGGAGGCGATAGCTCCATGCAACAACACGATGTGATCTGTTAACCTGGCGTTTTGAAGCTTCTCCAGGGTGTCGACAGCCTTCAATACTCCTTCCACCGAGCAACCCAGCGAATAAGGTGACGAAAAGACCTCAAAGTTAATGTGCCCGCAGCGCAACGAAGCCCCGGTGGTGATCCAATTCATGACGAACAAGGGGGTCTCTTCCACCTTCCATCCGGATGCAGCAAACAAGGTCTTGATAAACTCGGTTGCCTGCCTGTTTCCGGCACTTCCCACGGAACGGTCCTGAATTTCGTTGCATAGTACGTTCAGATAATGGGTGGTCTTGGTGAGTTGGTTTTCATTCATGATTAAAGGTATTATGTTAGTCAAACGAGTTCCTGGACCGTGAACGGAGATCAATTTTTTTCAACACTTCTGACCGTCACCTTTTGGATCTGCCATTCTGATGGAGTCGACGGGTTAAACCCTCTTTGTGCAGATCCGGTGTTTATGAGCAGACTGCGCAAGGCGGAACCTCCGCCACCCTTTCCCCGGGTGCGTACTCCATCTGATTCAAAGACACTCTTGGGGCTGAGGATATTTTCATCACAGGCAAGCATGAAATAGGTGTCATAACCAAAGGGTGTACCCACTGAAAAAGCCGGATTGGGTCCCAGAATCCAGTAGTCCCTGTAATCAGCACCGTAAGGCATCGGATCATCACCCATGTTGGAATATAATGGGTAGAGGAGGATAGTTTTACCATCGTGATCGATGGCAAAAACATACACCCACTTTTTTGCCCGGTTCCAACGGTCATATTTATTGGGGTCCGTAAAGAGCACCAGGCCATATTCCTCGTCTTCTTTCAGGATATTAATTCCCGGACTGATTTTCTCATTTTCAGGAAGACCTTTCATTCCTGCCAGGCTCGGTTGTTCGGCAATTTTCTCGGTGATAATTTCACCGGTGACATTATTCCTTAATCCAAAATAAAAGGGAAAGTTACCACCATCAGCAGGCGCCTGCAAAGTGAGCCATCCCCTGATCTTTCCCAGCTTGGCAGCCAGCATGGTAAGCACTTCGGCCTTCTGCTTTACGGAGTCTGGTGAAACACTAACCCAGTCGGTGGCAACAGGCAGGGTGCTGGTCCAGGTGCTGTCACTCCAGGTAACACCTGGAATCAACCAGGCATAAGACAGCTGACCATTCACAAATCTTCCTGCCAGGGTATACTGGGATCCCGCCTCATTGGTAAACTCCACGGCATTCACCTGTCTGCCTTTTCCTATATCAAGCATCCCGGGCAACTCCCTGACAGGAGGAAGCTGAAGGTAAAAAAAGACCTTGCCTTCCTTGTTAATGACCTGCTTTAATTTCTTAAAATCAGGGACCTTACCCAACATCAGGTCGGGGAAACGGGAGGCAATGTCTTTCATTTTCCAGCCTTCAGAGGTGTAATACAGGGTGTACCACGGTGATTCGACGGAAGGATCGGTGATATAGATGAAGTTATTTTCCCTGACCCAGGACTCAAACTTCTTTCCAAAGGCAGTCAGCTCCTCGAAGCTCTTTTCTGCAGGAGGGGCATATACGCAGAGATTTGGCCGGTCAGGAACTCCCCATTCCACCACCTCAAAAAAGTCCCCGGCCTTGACCTTCTTCTTGTCAGCACGGGCAACGCCCCCTTCAGAGCGCATCAGCGACTTGACTTTATTCACCCAAATCCGGGCACCGGTGATGTCGCCCCGTTTTGTTAACAGGGAGTGAGGGGTGAGTCCGGTGGCGAAACCTGCACCCAGCTCAACAACAGTATCCCCGATGATTTTGGTCACCATGATCAGGTTGCCTCGGTTTCCCAAAGGCACTGCCGTACCAAACAAGTTCTTCTTCATGCGTTCGGGAAGACATTCCATCACCGGTATCTGTGACTTGCCCCAGTTCCTTAAGTAAGCTGCTGCCTTGAGGAAGATGTTCTCGGCCGATTCATCGGGAGATGACTGCTGAAAATACCAGAGCTCCCTTCTCAAAAGGTTTCATCGGAGTATCGCTAGGATCCTTCATATCAATGGAATCCATCGGCAGGTACCTGTATTTGGGCGGGTCCGACAAAGGAAGCCCCCGGGTCATGGAACCACTGTGACAACAGTCGAGGATGACCGTGAGCAAAGCACCCTTATCACAGATGGCGTTGAGCAGCGGAGTGAGCTCCTTGTCCCGGATATAGGGAGTTCCCAGGTAGGCATCAAAAGGAACGATGGCTTCGTCTTTTTTATCCTTTTCCTGGGAAAGGGAGTTTTTTACCCAGCTGCCGTGGCCTGAATAGAAGAACACCACCACATCCCCTTTCTGGCTCTTTTCTCCAAGTTCTTTAAGCTTATTAAGGATCGCCGCCCTGCTGGCCTGCCGGTCCATCAGGGTGTCGATAAGCTCAGGTCTGAATCCGTATCTCTGCAACAGGACCGAATGGACCGCACGCACGTCGTTCAGGCAGCCATCCAGGTTGACCCAGGTGGATCCCCTGGTATTGTCGGAGGCATTGGCCGGGGCGTAATTGTTGATGCCCACCAACAGCGCCCTGTTGGTCTGAGCTACGACAAGACTGCCTCCTAAGACCAGGGTAAGAAATGCAACCACACATAATGATGGAATTCTCATAAAAGAAATGATATGGGTGTGATTTGGATTATAGCGATAAAAATAGATTGATTTGGTTAATAAAACAACAGCTCTCAATCGTGATGTTGCAAAGCCAAAACAGCTTTTTCTTTACTCTTTTATGTACCTTTGCCCCCCAAAACCATAAAATATGGCGAACAACGAGGAACTTTTCAGGAAAATCATTGCGCATGCTAAAGAATACGGCTTCGTTTTTCCTTCCAGCGAGATCTACGACGGTATGAGTGCAGTCTACGATTATGGCCAGTATGGGGTGGAGCTGAAGAACAACATCAAGGACTATTGGTGGAAAGCCATGGTACAGTACCACGAGAATATTGTGGGTCTGGATGCGGCCATCTTCATGCATCCCACTACATGGAAAGCCTCCGGCCATGTAGATGCTTTCAACGACCCCATGATCGACAACAAGGACTCAAAAAAGAGGTATCGTGCCGATGTTCTGGTCGAGGACTACCTGGCAAAGATCGAAGATAAGATAGAGAAAGAGGTCGAAAAGGCTTCCAAACGGTTCGGTGAGGCCTTCAATGAGGAACAGTACCGCAATACCAGTCCGAAGGTTCTTGAATACACACAGAAGATCTCTGAGGTGAAGAAACGATTTTTTGGTGCCCTGGAGAGGAATGATTTTGACGAAGTAAAAAAGGTGATCGAAGACTGTGAGATCGTGTGCCCCGTATCTGGTTCACGCAACTGGACCGAGGTACGTCAATTCAACCTGATGTTCTCCACCCAGATGGGATCCCTGTCAGATGAAGCCAATACCATCTACCTGAGGCCGGAAACCGCTCAGGGCATCTTTGTGAACTTCCTGAATGTATACAAGACCGGCAGGATGAAGATCCCCTTTGGCATCGCCCAGATAGGTAAGGCTTTCCGCAATGAGATCGTGGCCAGGCAGTTCATCTTCAGGATGAGAGAGTTTGAACAGATGGAGATGCAGTTCTTTGTCAGACCCGGTGAGGAAATGAAATGGTACGAATACTGGAAGGAGGAAAGGATGCGCTGGCACCTGTCACTGGGCATACCGGCCAACAAATACCGTTACCACGACCACGACAAGCTGGCCCATTATGCCAATGCCGCCTGCGACATAGAATTTGAGTTTCCCATCGGATTCAAGGAGCTGGAAGGGATTCACTCCCGTACCGACTTTGACCTGAGCAGCCACCAGAAATATTCAGGTAAGAAACTTCAGTATTTTGATCCGGAGCTTAATGAAGGCTATGTTCCATATGTGGTTGAGACTTCCATAGGACTGGACCGTACCTTCCTTGCAGTTCTCAGCAATGCGTATACCGAAGAAAAGCTGGAGGATGGCTCCGAAAGGGTGGTGATGAAGATCCCTCCCATACTTGCTCCCATAAAAGCCGCCGTACTTCCGCTGGTAAAAAAAGACGGCCTGCCTGAGAAGGCCAGGGAGGTGATGGACAACCTCATGTTCGACTATCTATGCCAATATGATGAAAAAGATGCCATCGGTCGCCGGTACCGCCGTCAGGATGCCATCGGAACACCTTACTGTATCACCATCGATCACCAGACCCTCCAGGATGACACGGTCACCATCAGGGAAAGAGACAGCATGAAGCAGGACCGTTTCGGCATCGGCGAGATCTCCGCCATCATTGCCTCTCGCCTCAAAAGCAACTACCAGCCCGTAAGAGCATTGTAGTCAATGTCAAATTGCGAACCGAGAACTCAGAGATCAGAACTGGCCGACTATCCACTGCTGATGCTGACTGCCGACTGACTTTCATCTGACAGAAAATTATATCACTGATTCAGAGGATATCAATGTTTTTAGTTCATTAACTTAAAAGCTTTAAGGGAGAACTGTTATACGATTATGCGCCATCCCTACTCATTTAGCAGAATCAATCATCCATAATCCAAATGAATACCCCATAGGGGTTATCTATCTGTAGATGAGCAAACAGCGCAGAAGCATCCCCCTCCCGGTCCTTCAGTAACGATGGAACATGTTGTTACCAGGGAGGGGGCAGGGGGTGGGAAGGTCCGGTCTGACTTACCCTCCCCATGCCCCTCCCCACAAAGGTTGTTTCTTCGATTGAGATTAAAACGGGGAAGGGAAATATTCAACCGGCTGACTCTTTGCTACAGGTAAATAACCTCTACGAGGTATAATTTGTCGATAGAGTTAATATATTACTGATTATTAACAATGTAGCACTTTCGCCAAACAGAAAGGAATCTCGTTGATTATGAGAAGAGTACAATGTTAGTTTCCTTTAGCGCTATGATCCGTTGTGGGGGTCTGCCAACTGCTACTTATTATTATACGCCGTCATCGTCAGGTTCAACCCTGCCAGTCCGAAGCTCTTAATGGCCTCAGCTGCCAGACGGATCCTCGGCAACAGCTCCTCCTCCTCGTTCCTGGTCCAGCGGCCCAGGACAAAATCCACCTGGAATCCTTTGGCAAAGTCGCTTCCGATGCCAACCCTGAACCGCGGAAAATCAGAAGTCCCCAATAGTTCAATGATGTGATTCAACCCGTTGTGTGATCCTCCCGAACCTTTTGGTTTGATCCGGAAGGTCCCCAAAGGAAGGTCCACATCATCAGAAACTACCAGCAATTCAGAGAGTTCAACCTCCTCCTTCACCATCCAGTACTTCACGGCCTTCCCGGAAAGATTCATGTAGGTCGAAGGTTTCACCAGGACAAAGGTCCTGCCTTTCAGACGGAACCTTGCAACAGAAGCATAACGGTCGGAGGTAAAAGTGACAGCGGCCTCCTGTGCCAGAGCATCCAGCACCAGGAAGCCGATGTTGTGCCTAGTATTGGCGTATTCATCGCCAATATTTCCCAAGCCGACGATAAGGAACTTGTTCATCCTCTCGTCAATGTAAGCTAATGAATACTTTTACTTGGCCGGTGCACCGGGCGTTTCTTCAGCAACAGCACGGGTAGAGGAGACCGTGACGATCACCATCGCAGGGTTGTCCAGGAACTGGATATGATCCATTTTCATGTCCTGGACCTTGATGGATTGTGCAATCTCAAGCTCGGTGATATCCACATCGATATGATCAGGAAGATGTTCAGCCAGTGCTTTGACTTTCAGTTTCCTGAACTTTTGGACCAGTTTTCCCCCCTTTAGAACTCCCTTGGAACTACCCGTGATCTTAACAGGAACACCAATGGTGATGGGTTTTCCGGGGATGATCTCCATGAAGTCCACATGAAGAATAAGGTCGGTCACAGGGTGGTACTGGACATCCTGTAAACTGGCCTTATAGGATTTTCCTTCCAGCTGGAGATCCACTAAAAGAACCTCCGGGGTGAAAATGAGATGCTTGAAGGCATCTTCATCCATATAGAATTTATGTTGTTTTTCTCCGCCGTAAAGCACACAGGGAACTTTACCTTCCCTGCGGAGCCTCTTAGCATCTTTTTTCCCTACGCTCTCTCTGGGAGAACCGCTCATAGATACTGATTTCATAATGATTTGATTTATAGGTTGTTATTAATGGTCCTTTACTCTTTTGTAATATTTTTTCCGTCCTGCTCTTTCTGTTTAAAACCTGAACAACGAACTGATGGACTCATAATTATGTACCCTGTTGATCACGTCGGCGATAAGGCTCGCCGTCGACAACACATTGATCTTAGGACTTTCCACTTTCAGGGGAATAGTGTCTGAAACAATGACTTCGGTGAAACGCGATTTCTCGATCCGCTCCACTGCGTTTTTGGAGAAGATGGGATGGGTGCAGAAGGCTCTGACACTGTTGGCGCCTGAGTCCATGATGATGTCGGCAGCCATTGTGATGGTGCCGGCCGTGTCGATGATATCATCCAGCAGAACGACATCTTTTCCTTTCACATCCCCAATGATGTACATTTTGTCCACCTCATTGGGTTTAGCCCTTTGCTTATAACAGATCACGAATCCGGTATTCAGGATCTTGGCATACACGGCTGCTCTTCGTGTTCCGCCTGTATCGGGAGAGGCAAAAGTGAGGTTGGGGAGGCCCAGTTGCTTGATATAGGGGATGAAGATGGAAGAGGCGAAAAGGTGGTCGACAGGGATATCGAAGAAACCCTGGATCTGGTCAGCGTGAAGGTCGAGGGTGATGATGCGGTCGACACCGGCTGCGGTGAGCAGGTTGGCAGCCAGCTTGGAGGCAATGGGCACTCTCGGCTTGTCTTTCCTGTCCTGGCGGGCCAACCCGAAATACGGGATCACGGCGACGATCCTTCTTGCAGATGCCCTGCGGGCCCCGTCGATGAGCAACAGCAGCTCCATCAGGTTGTCGGCAGGAGCAAAGGTGGATTGTATGATAAAGACATCATCACCCCTGATATTCTCCTCAAAAGAAGGCTGGAACTCTCCGTCAGCAAAATTGGTTACAACGACCTCACCAAGTTTAACACCCTGTGCATCAGCTATTTTCTGGGCCAGGTACCGGGTTGACCTGCCTGAGAATATTTTAACTTCCGAAGCCATGACTTTTGATTTGAAAATGAAGGGGTGCAAAGGTAGAAAAAATTTTCAATATATCAAGACGATCATCCCTGGCTTGGATCCAATGTTCACTGTACTGCAAGAACGGCAACAGAAAGTGCAAGCGTAATCAGCGTAACCGCCAGCCCAGGCCAAAGGAACTTCAGAAACCGTATTCGGATCCCTTCTTTTTCAGATGATTCCGCCACGATGAGGTTCGCCATGGCGCCGATGAGGGTGGCATTGCCGGCCAATGTCGAGGCAGAAGCCAGGGCAAGCCACAGGATGTCGCTTTGAGCGGCCTTCATCACGGGCAGCATGATGAGGGTATAGGGAACATTGCTCACCAACTGCGAAAGGACCAGGCTGCTCAGATGCAGTTGAGTGATGCCCCATACATCCGGATGGAAAAGAGTGTTTTGAGTCAGAGAGCTCAGAAGACCTTCTTTTTCTATTGCTTTCACCACGATAAACAGGGAACCGAAAAACAACAACAATACCCAATCGACCTTCTGAATGACTTTCGAGGGTTTGATCTTGCCGAAAATGAGGATGAGAGAGGCTCCCAGGAGGGCGATCAAGGGGATGGAAAACCCGATGAAGCGGTTGATGAAAAACAGCACCACCACCAATCCAAAGATGGGCACCGACCAACGCATGGAGGAATAGTTGTACTTGTACTCGCTCCCATCCGACATAATGGAGATCTTGTCTCTGAAGGTGGAAGGAAAGAACAACCTGACGATGATCACAATGACCGGCAGGCTCAGCAGGGTCACCGGTAACAGCCTGATAAGAAACTCGGTATAATCGATGCCTGAATTCATGCCGATCAGCATATTCTGGGGATTGCCGGTGATGGTCATCACGCTTCCGGCATTCGATGCCAGGATCTCAGCAACCAGGTAAGGAACAGGGTCCAGGCGTGAGGAGCGGCATATCTGGATAATAACCGGGGTGAACAGCAATACCACGGCATCATTGACCAGGAAGGCACTGGCCAGGGCCGTGACAATGACGATAACGTTCAGCAGGTTCCGCTGGTTTCCCGACCAGGCGATGGTCTTGTGGGCGATCAGGGAGAAAAACCCGTCGAGCTGAAGGGTGGCTATGATGATCATCATTCCCAGAAGCAGTGCCAGGGTGTTGTAATCGACGGCTTCCACGGCTTCCCGGAACGGGAGCACCCCGAAGACCACCATGGCCACTGCCCCGAAGAATGCTGCCGAGGGCCTGTCGATGTTGATCCTGGGCAGCCGGGTGAAGATGATCCCGGTATAGGTCAGGATGAAAATGATGAGGGCCGCCGTCGCGGTGTTCATGGGATTTTTTTACAAAAATACTGCTTCCACCCCGATAATTTTTATCTTTGCAACCCTTCTGCCGTACTCTCGCTCACACTCACACTGATATATGCCCAGGTGGCGGAATAGGTAGACGCGTTGGTCTCAAAAACCAATGAGGTAACACTCGTACCGGTTCGATTCCGGTCCTGGGTACATAGAAAAGTTGCTGATTACCTGATCGTCAGCGCAAGATAATAAGGATCGAAAGTTGGTTGAGTCCCCTGTCGACCAGGATCTCTGACTCATCTGTACTGATCTAAAGTTTTTCCCAGCGATTGAATGATCTGGTCCTTTAGTTCGTTAGGATATAAAACTTCAACTTCAGCCCCATATCCCAGTATCAGCATCTTCAACTCTATGGTGGGATGAACCTTCAGGCTTATGGTCACATGATGATCCGTTTCTTCTGTTACCTGCTGGCTTTCATGTATCGGCTGGGTCAAAATGTACTGCGCCTGCTCTTTGGTGAAGCGGAGTTGAATCAGAGGCGGCTCACCGGGTGGACAAAACACCCCGATGGTATTTCTGAAGTACTCGTCTGATTTGATCTCAGGAGGAATGTAAGTTATATCCGACACAGCATCAATGCTTTGTATGCGATCCAGCCCATAAATACAGCTGCTCTTCCGGCGGTCGTGCAGCGCAATCAGGTACCAGCGGTTCCGGTATTCCTTGAGAAAATAAGGGTGAATGGTGTGGGAGGCAGGGGTGGCCTGGTAAAAAGCCTGGTATTGAATCATAAGTACCTGTCTCTCAATGATGGATCTGATCAATATGGGAAGATATTCAACGCCTTTCGCAACCGGCGTCTTTTCAAAGTCGATACAACTGACTTCCGGCGCGTAGGTCTGCATCCTGCTGATCCTGACGCCTTCCACTATCTTTTGTACGGTACCTGAAAAGGTGTCGAAAAAGGGAATGTTCTTGTACTGGTGAAGGATTCCTGAAGCAAAACTGAGTGCCTGTAACTCCTCATTGCTCAATGGAATATTGTCGGTCGAATAGTTCGGATCGGTGTAATAATACCCTCTCCTGTAACGATCAAATTTGATGGGAGCGTTGAATCCCAACCTTTGATCTTTCTTCATGTCACTGATATCCTTATAAATAGTCCTTTCGCTGATCGGGCTGATGTCGAGTGCCTCCTCACATGCCCTGATCAGTTTCTCCATGGAAGTATAACGAAACTCCTTCAGACAGCGATTAATCACCTTGTACCGGATATATGCTTCTTTATTCCTGGGCATAAAAAGGGAGATGAAAGTGATTTCTGTTGAGAAGATCAAAGTTGATCATTATTTCTTTTCGAAATGCAAATACAGTGCAGTTTGATGCCCTAATCTTGCGGCATAATTAAATGTAAAGTAAGATGAAAAGTAAAAGTGAGAGGGTTAAATGGGGGTGTTTGGCCTTTCCTGTCGTTGAACTGATCGATAAGGTGGCGGTACCATTCGAAGAGTCCCATTATGGTTTCGATCAGCCTTTGCCTGACAATGATCATATTAAGCAACTGGCTGACTTCTTTAAATGCACTGAGAAACAGGCAGTTCTGTTCGCAGTGGTATTCGCTCTGAATTTTCGCCGTCCATTAGTCGATGTTGAAAATATCGCTGATTACTTTGAGATCAGTACCGTCAGGGTTGCTGCCCAGCTGCCGGAACTCCAGGCCCTGGTGGACCTGAACCTCCTTCGTCGCAAAGGACATGTAAAAAGGGACTTCAATTTGACCAAGATGGGATACTATGTCCCGAAAGCCACCTTTGATTCCATCTTCCAGGAAAATCCAAAGAAAAAAGTGATCAAAACCAGTAAAGATATCTTTGAATTGCTGCAGGATATTGCCGATGTCATTGAGCAAAAAGAGGATCAGGAAATCTCATACAATGAGATGCTTACAGATATTAGCGACCTGTTGGAGACAGGAAAGGACCTTTACTTTGTGAAGCAGTTAAGGCAACTTCGCCTGAAAGACACTGAGAAGGTGTTCCTTCTGAAGATAGTGACAGAAAACATCGGAGGGAAGAGTGTGATCCTTCTGGCTGACGTTTGCGAGTCACTGTACGAATCCAGGGGTGATGGTTTACGGTTCATGCGCGATGTTTTGAAAGGGAAAAGCCAGCTGATAACCAGGAAACTGATCAAGCTGGAAGATGCCATTTTCCGGGGTGATTTCCAGGGGGTGACCATAACCGATCTGGGTGCAAAGCATCTGTTGGGAGAGGATAACCGTTTATTCGTGATTGAAGCCAGGGAAACATCCAATCTCATTGACAGCTCAAAGATCGCGTTGAAGCAGCTCCATTTTAACAGGGAAACACAGGCGCAAATTGATTTCTTGTACAGCAGTCTGCAACCGGATCATTTACAGAAGATTCAGGCACGATTAAAGGAATCTGGACTGAGACAGGGGATGAACATTCTTTTTTACGGACCTGCCGGTACCGGCAAGACGGAAAGTGCCCTCCAGATAGCCAGGGCCACCGGGCGTCCCATCTTTATGGTAGAATCAAGCCAGGTGAAGTCCATGTGGTACGGACAATCAGAGCGCAACCTGAAGGAACTTTTTAACCATTACCGGGAAGCGGTGCGTTACAGCAAAGAGACCCCCATCCTGCTTTTTAATGAGGCGGATGCCTTGCTCAGCAAACGTGTCAATATCAGCCAGTCCGTGGATCAGACCTCCAATGCGATCCAGAATATCCTGCTTCAGGAACTGGAAGACATGGATGGCATCATGATTGCCACCACCAACCTGACGACCAACCTTGACAGTGCCTTTGAACGCCGGTTCCTGTATAAAATTAAATTTGATAAGCCTGAACCCGCTGTCAGGGCCAATATCTGGAAAGAAAAGCTGTCATTCCTGTCAGACACTGAAGCTGCTGTATTGGCTCATCAGTACGATTTCTCAGGCGCGCAGATGGAAAATATTGCCCGGAAGTGTCTCATGGGGAATATCTTATTTGGTAATAATCCCGATATTCGTACGGTTGAAGACTATTGTAAGGAAGAGAACATCGAAACAAAAAGAAGACTGGGGTATTAAAGAATTAGCACCACAATAGGAGCAAGAGATAGCAATAGAATTAACAAAAATGTACGGTACTCTGCCAAAAGGATACTAATACTCCTATTGTTCTATGTGTTTAAAAAAATGTAATATGACTAGATTCCTTGATTTCAATCCTCCTTTTTCACTTGAGGAGAGCAGTGACATCCTCGATAAACTGGCCCGGGCCATATACCATGTACTTCAGTCGGAAGACCTGTTTTATATGGCTATGCATGGTGCTAATGAAAGGGGATTCCAATATCGGTTGTTCCAGTACCTGAATCAAAAAAGTGAATTCCGGGACCTGGTGGAGTTGGAATATCCCATCGGGAGTAACAACCACATCGACATGGTGATTTTCAGCCCGGGAGAAGGAGATCAATATAAAGAGGAGTTAAGGTATCTTATTGAATTAAAGCATTATAGTCTGGTTCAATCCTGGGAATTGAAAGTGGATAAAAAGGATAATAAAGAAAAGACCCATTTCAGGGAGAAATTTGACTATTTAAAGGATAGAAGGGATAGGGTTCAGAAAAGTAAGGTAAAGTTAAGTGATCCGTTTGAAATCGTTCTGATCGAGATGGTGTTGCAATATCGATTTCGGGATGGTTTTAAAGACAAAGTCCAAAATAAGAAGAAGTACAGATTTCCACAGAAATACGACAATTTGGAATCAGCGAAAGAGGAAAATGACATAGAAAAAGTGAAAGACGATTTTGAGCGTGTTTTTAGAGATCAGGGCCTGTATGTTACAAAAACACAAAATCTTGATAATGAGGTTGATGTGATGCTTCATTTTTTCATCGGGAAAATGTAACCAATGTATGAAATCACGATATCTGACCAAATCCCGCTTTGCCTTGGCCCTGGACTGTGAGACCAAGCTTTTCTACACCAGAAAAGAAACCCTCTATGCAAATCAGAATGCGGAGGACAGCTTCCTGGAGTCGCTCGCCGAAGGTGGATTCCAGGTGGGTGAACTGGCGAAATGTTATTACCCGGGCGGCGTCCAGATCGATGAACTGAACGAGGCCACTGCTTTGCACCGCACCCAGGAGTTGCTTCTCAGAGAGAACGTCATCATTTATGAAGCTGCCTTCAGCTACCATCATTTCTTCGTCAGGACAGACATTCTGGTGAAAAAGGGAAATAATTTCCATATCGTTGAAGTAAAGGCAAAGTCTTTCAGGGGAAATGACCCCGGTGATTTTCTAAACAAAAACGGAATTTCCGGAGCATGGCTGCCCTATGTCTATGATCTGACTTTCCAGAAATATGTGGTCACTCATGCCTGCCCGGGTATGCAGGTTAAAGCGTCGCTGTTGCTGGCAGACAAAGATGCAAAAGCCAGTGTAGACGGATTAAACCAGCATTTCTTCCTGGGGAAGGACGCTGATGGCCAGAAGAAGGTACGGATAACAGGTGATGTAAGCCCGGATGCCCTGGGTGCCAGAATTCTTTCAGAAATCCCGGTAGATGATATTGCTGAAGGAATTTATAATGGTACCTATACCTTAGCCGGACAGGAAGGCAGCTTCGGGCAGTATATTGAAAACCTGGCAGATTGCTATGCCCATGACAAGAAGATCATAACTCAGGTGGGTCCAAAATGCAAGGCATGTGAATTCAAGGCAACAACAGAAGAAGAACAGAACGGTAAAATATCCGGTTTCAAAGAATGCTGGAAACATGCCTGGAAGTTACAGGACCACGACTTTGAGTTCCCATGGATCTTCGATATCTGGAAATATCTGAAGAAAACCACCTTACTGGAAGAGGGGATCCTCTTCATGAAAGATGTCACGGAAGAAAGAATACATCCGGTACCCGGCGATGCCAACGGGATGAGCACCACAGAGCGGCAATGGATGCAGATAAAAAAGGTGATTGAAAACGATGACCATGAATATTTTGATGCAGAGGGATACAGGCTGGAGGCGAAAAGTTGGACTTACCCCCTGCATTTTATTGATTTTGAAACGTCGGCGGTAGCCATTCCCTTCCACAAGGGGATGTCGCCTTATGAGGGGATTGCGTTTCAGTTCTCTCATCATCAGGTAGATAAGGATGGCCGGATAGAACATAAAGGCCAGTATATTTCCAGGGAACCGGGCAAGTTTCCCAATTTTGAATTTCTCCGGGCATTGAAGAACGAACTGGATAAAGACCAGGGCACTATCTTCAGGTATCATAACCATGAAAACACTTATCTTTCCGTCATCATTAAGCAGCTGATGTCAGCTGATGCTACCGAAGTCCCTGACAAGCATGAGCTGATGGCCTGGATAAAAACGGTCGCTCATCCTTCAGGCAGCCTTGCTGATCCATGGCCCACGCCACCCAGAGACATGGTCGATCAGTACGACCTGGTAAAACGCTTCTATTATCATCCGGCTACCGGGGGTTCCATCTCCATAAAGGCAGTGCTTCCGGCTGTTCTCCATTCCAGCGGATACCTTCAGGAGAAGTACAGTAAGCCGGTTTACGGTAAGGGCCTTGAAGTATCCAGCCTGAACCTCGAAAACTGGATTTGGGTAAAAGCGGAGGATGGCAGGATAAAAGACCCGTACAAGCTGCTCCCTCCTTTGCTGGACGGGATCTATGATGAAGATGTGGAGTATCTCCTGGCTGAAGAAACGGCTATTGCCGGAGGGGGAGCTGCCATGATGGCTTATGCCAAAATGCAATTCACCCAAATGACTGATAAAGAACGATCTGTCATCGTGGACGGACTCTTACGATACTGCGAGCTGGATACCTTCGCCATGGTCATGATCTGGGAACACTTCAACAACCTCCTGACCTGATCGTTACCCCGATTTTTTCATCAATAGAAATATGAGTTAGTGTCCCTGCATCAGCACGGCTATCCTTTTTTCGTTACCTACGATCCAAACATGGTCAGCTTCCTGAAAAAGGAAGTCCGACTCAGGATTAAGGATACGCTCACCATTCCTCTCCACCCCCACTACCAGGCCTCGCGTCAGTTCCCTGATCTTTGAGTCGCGAATGCTGGTCCCGACCAGCGGGGAGCTGGGGATAAGCGTGAAATGGTGCAGAGATACCTGGCAATGGGTATCGGTGATATACGATCTGGCGGCAGGTGCCTCCATATAGAACCGAAAAGCCTCCAGCTGTTCGTCGGTCCCTATCACATGAAGAAGGTCTCCGGGATACAAAGGTTCGTCGCGGGTGGGTACGTTGATGACTGACGATCCCCGGTTGATCATCACCACATTCACCCCGAATTCCTCCCTGATCCTTGATTCCTGTAAAGTCTTCCCTACATAAGGAGATAAAGGATCGAGCACAAAACTGGTGATGTGGCTGTCCCAGGGGGAAAGAGGAGGTCGTGGCTTTTCACTGTCCATCAGACGCTGATGGTAATTGGACAAGAACCGCGATTCCAGTCTGCCGTAAAATGCCCTGATCCTTGGAGCCAGCAAAATAAGCAAAACAAAAGAAACGATGGCTCCTATCATTGATATGAAAGGGTTGTAGAGCCTGTCGAAGAGGAAACCCAGGTAAAATACGGCCAGTGCAATCCTTGAATATTCCAATGCCAGCAAAGGTCCTCTTTGTGATTTTTGGGTCCAGATCTTTGCAAAAGACTGCCGGGCCGTCCTCCGGAAAGCCAGGGCCCAGATGAACGGAGCCAGCAGGATGAGCGTGAATGCCAGGGCCACTACATCCTTCAACCGGAAGTCTATCAGCCAGGGAATCATATATTCCGTGCTGAGAAGGATGATGGCAATGATGAATACCGAAAACAGGACCACATTAAATACATAAGCTCTGAGTAGTCTTCTCCAATCGCTGATCTCTGTAATATTCTGTGAATTAACACTGTATTTTGCTAAGGCCGTCCTCCACCTTTCTGGAATGGTCCTTTCAACGATTCGGTGAAAAGGTTCCGAGAACTTGATCATATAGGGTGTCGTGAAGGTCGTGATTGCGGAAACTCCAACCACAACAGGAAAAAGGAAGTCGCTGGTCACTTTGAGTGAAATACCCAGGCTGGCAACAATGAAGGCAAACTCACCCACCTGCGACATGCTCATGCCCACCTGAACCGATTGCTTCAGCGTCTGACCTGATAAAAGAGCCCCTGCCGTAGTGCTGACCAGCTTGCCGAAAATGACCAGAAGGGTGATCCAGAGAATAGGCCATCGGTATTCCAGGAGAGCAGAGGGATTGATCATCATCCCCACCGAAACAAAAAAGATGGCCCCAAACATGTTCTTCACCGGCTTGATCAGGTGTTCCACCTTCTCGGCGTACAAGGTTTCGGCCAGGATAGAACCCATGATAAATGCCCCTAACTCAGCTGAAAACCCCGACTTTTTCGCGATCACCACCATGCCGAGGCACAGTCCGATGGACAGGATCAGCAGGGTCTCCTCATCCAGCATCTTTTTCGCCCTCTTCAACAGCGTAGGAATGATAAAAATGCCCCCCACCGACCAGAGAATGATGAAAAACAGGAGTTTGCCAATGGTCAGCAACATCTCGGTGCCTTCAAACTGTTTGGTGACCGCCACGGTTGACAGCAGTACCATCATAAGGATCACCACAATATCCTCCACGATGAGGACCCCAAAGACCACATGGGCGTACCTTTTCTTTTTCAGGCCCAGTTCATCGAAAGCCTTGATGATGATGGTGGTGGACGAACTGGCCAGCATGCCGCCAAGAAAAAGACTGTCCATCACCTTCCATCCCAGTGCTAGTCCTAGAAGATACCCCGCCAGGCTAACGAAAAGGATCTCGACAAAGGCAGTAACGGAGGCAGCTCCTCCCACACTTCGAAGTTTTCTGAAACTGAACTCAAGTCCCAGACTGAAAAGCAGAAAGATCACTCCGATATCAGCCAGTATCTCTATGTTGGTGAGGTCCGATACGTTCGGGAAAAGCGAAAGATGCGGACCTACCAGGACTCCGGCCAGGATATACCCCAATACCAGGGGTTGGCGAATCCTTCTGAACAGGATCGTAGTGGCAGCCCCTGTCACCAGTATCAAAGCCAGATCGGAAATCAGTCCCGGCAAATGCGTCATCGAATTCTTATTATTGAACAAAGTTATTGAAAATTGCCAGCACAAGAGCCTCAAGAGTTTTAAGAGATTTGGAGTATTATTTTATTGTTCCTATTTTTGTTTGAGAGACATTCCTTATCTGTAAAACACCGAAAATCAATTAAAAACAATGTTAAAACACGTTACGATGAACACCATAAAACCGATCCTGAGCCTGATGATCCTGTTTTCTTTTTCAACATTAGTCGACGGGACAGCACTTCAAAAAGTTTCAGGCCCGCAGAATTATCGAAGGGGTACTATCAACGGAAAATCCGTTTTGATGAGGGCCAGTCATACCACCAAGTCGGCAAGGCTGGGAACATTTAAAAACGGGGAGGAGGTTTGGGTGATTGATGAGTACTACGCCAGTAATTATGATGAAGCCATTACACGTAAAGCCATCAACCTGTATTTTTATGAAGGCCAGTTCGCCTATACGCTACCCAGGGGAAAGGCAGTCACCATCATTAACGATGAGAATGGTAAATACAGGGTGTTATTTGATGACCCGAAGAAAGGGAAGTTATATGCTACCCTGAACCATGGAGACCTTGAATTTATCGGGGGTGATAAATGGTACAAAGTGCAGCGTTTCGATGGCAAGCAAGGCTGGGTCTTCTCCAAATTCATCATCGTGTATTAATCAATTTTATGAGAATTGAACCTTTTATCCTTTACAGGGTTCATTCCTGAAAGTCACCTTTAATATGACAATAAAGAAAAGTTTGGCCCGGCCAGGGAATGGGCCCCGTTTGTTGATGGGGTTGGTTTTTGTGTTCTTCATAGGTTTGTTGTCAGGGATGATGCTGTCTTTCACCGGGCTGCCTGCTTCGAAGGATCCTAGGATTGATTCTGCCTACATGAAAAAGCTGTTATGCGGGAAGATCCGTTATAAGGATGACAAGAACTTCCTCAAGGTGCCTGCTAAATATTCCACCAAGGACCTGTACCTGGAAAAGAAGACTTTTGAAGCCTTTGTCGAGATGCAAAAGGCTGCTGAAAAGGACAAGATCCGTTTGGTCATTGTGTCGGGTGCCAGGAATTTTGAACAGCAGAAGGTGATCTGGGAGAGAAAGTGGAACAACAACACCGGATTGGTCGATAAGGAAAGGGTGAAGAAGATCATGCAATTCAGTTCCATGCCGATGACGTCCCGGCACCATTGGGGTACTGATCTGGATATCAATAGTCTGGAGAATTCTTACTTCGAGAGTGGCAAAGGCCTTAAGGAATATCAATGGCTGGTAAAGAATGCAGGTAAGTTCGGTTTCTGCCAGGTCTATACCGATAAAAAGACCACCAAAAGGACTGGCTATGAGATGGAAAAATGGCACTGGTCGTATATGCCACTTGCCAGAACTTACCTTTCCCTCTACAAAAAACTGATCACTTACAAGGACATTGAAGGGTTTCCCGGTTCCAAAGCCGCCAGGGACCTGGATGTGATCAAAAATTATGTTTACGGAGTTACCGAATGCAAACAGGCTGATTCACACTGAAACGAGCTGTCAGGGCAGCAGATGCCGGTACTTCTCCTGTTGGGAGAAATACTGGATCATCTCTTTGGCAGGGTTAGCCAGCTTATAATTCCAGTATTGAGATGCTTTTACCAGCAGACCTGCTGATTCCTCATCCAGATAGTTCAGCTTTTTCAGCTGGTTCAGGGCGTTGAGACGGGTCTCGAAATCAAAGGATGCCCGTGTATAATCTATCAGTTCCCTGAGCAGGGTTTGGTTCGACGGATCCTGTTCCAGGGCCACTCCGAGCCAGGCCGTTCTCAGGTTGCGTCCTCTCCACCCGGTCTCATGCTGAAGTAGTTCCAGATAGGAGTTGACTTTCGTCTTCCTTTGTTCCGGCAACAAATATGAGGCATCCTCCACGGTCCTGACCAGGTTGATGAAGGCATTCTCCACTGTGATGTAAGATGAGTCCTTCAGCAAGGATTCGTAATCAGCCAGCAGTTCCTGAGGAACTTTTTTTATGGATTCAGTGACGGCTCTCCTGACCATGGCCTCCTTATCACGGATGGCCTTTCCGATCAGGTCCCTGGAAAGGCTGTCTTCAGCCAATTGGGTGATGATCTCTGATTTCAGGGGATGAAAAGTCTCTTTGGAAAAACTCTGTCTAAGCACATCTCTCTTTTGTTCAGGGGAGAACGACCGGAGCGCCCTGGCTGCCTCGAGGCGGTCGGCCACATGGTTCGCCCGTAACAATTGAGCCTTCAACATGGCCGATGTCCTTTCATATCTCATCTTCTTCAATATACGTCTTCCCGCATCAAATACCAGGAAGCTGGCTTTTCTGCCTTTTCCGGAAGGAATCTCAACCAGGTGGGACTGTTTTTCTATCCATACCTTTTTGCTTGCCATACTTCCGTCATCATAATATACCTCCAGCATAACAGGCATCCTGAAAAGGTCTTCCGGTCTGGAGAGGGGCTGCACCTGTTCCACCGTCAGAGCAACGACCTCCTGCCCGAGGGAGTCGAAATTCGATTTCCAGCTGACCTGGTATTCAGGCTCTCCACCGTGGTAGATCCAGTCTTCAAAAAACCAATTGACCGCCATACCACAGCTTTGGTAGATGGCATCCAGGAAATCGGTTGATTTGGCTTCATGGTAAGCATGGGTCGTCATGTACCGTTTAATGGAACTAAGGAAGGCTTCATCTCCTAGGACATCTCTCAGCATGTCCATGACCAGTGAACCTTTCTGGTACCAGCGTTCCACTCCGGCCTGCCCGCTGCCCAGGGCATAACTGTTGTTTTCCGCTGCCTTCAGCGCCTTCTGGAACTCCTGGTCCCGCTGGTACTCATAAGCATTCTCTCCCAGGTATTTCCTTTCAAAGATCTTGGCGTAGTAAGTGGCAAAACTCTCTGTCAACCACAGATCATTGACTGTCAGGTCGTTGATACAGTTTCCGAACCATTGATGGGCCAGTTCATGGGCGTTGGTATTAATATAGTTTCTCCCAAAAAAACCTCTGGCATCCACCTGCATGAAATCAGCATATACGGTACTGGTGGTTGTTTCCATGGCACCGTAAAGATAGTCGGCCACCGGTATGTTCCTGTAAAGGGTGTAGGGATAAGTCATGCCGGTTTCTTCCTCGAAAAAGTCGAACATCTCCTTCTGATAGGCATAGGTGAGGTCGAAGCGGTCTTTCAGGTCAGGATAGTACCATAATTCGAGCGGCAGTCCGTTTTTTGTGGTCAGGTTTCGGTATTCGTAATCGCCAGCCACCAGGCAGACAGAATAGAAGGGATGCGGTTTAGAAAGGCGGTAGTGCCAGGTAAAGGCGGTGTCACCGGAGGGTGTCTTGCTGATCCTTTCGCCGTTGCTGACTACCTGGTAGTGTTTATCGAAGGTGATATAAATATCCTGGGTGGTCATCTGGTCAAGGAAGGGGATCCAGCCAAAAGGCCTGTGGGCCCATACCTGTTTTCTCATCCTTCCAAAGGGATCATCCCAGCCGGTGCGGTGCAGCTCTGCAGGATCCTTGGCATGGTAGAGGATCCGCATCTGGCTGATGCCGTCTTTTCCGGTGTAATCTCCCATATTCCCGGGCAAATACACAATAAGGTTATCTGCCATCTTTTTAAAAGATGTTGTAACGGTCTTTTCATTGGGTGTCAACAGGCTGACTTCCCTTATTTCCATGCCTGGGGCATAGAACACCACGCTGTCGGCAGATTTTCTCAGAGGAGTGAAACGATACACTGCCTGACCATCCAGGGTTCCGGTGACAGGGTCAAAGGACAGGGTTGCTGAATAATGACTCAGGCGGATGGTCCTTTCAGGCGGAGGCTGAACTTGTGCGTAAACAGGACGGAAGATGACGATAGCAAAGCTGAAGATCAGCAGGCAGGTGAAGCCAGGACGAATACTCATGGGTCAGCTCAGGAATTTGATTTTATTCATCGCATACACCACCATCCTGATCAGCAGCCATCCATGTTTGAAGCGGGAGATGTTGGTCTCGCCGTATTGTCTTGCCTGGTAGCGAATGGGGATCTCAACCATCTTCAGGTTCAGCTTGGAGGCGCCGAAGATCAGGTCGAAGTCGCCAAAGGGGTCAAAATCACCAAAATAGGACCTGTTCGCGATGAGCTTCTCGTAGTTTTTCTTTTTCAATACTTTGGTGCCGCAGAGGGTGTCTTTGATACGTTGTCCGAGGAGCCAGGTGAACATCACCGAGAAAAACCGGTTGCCCATGAGGTTGAGAAACCGCATGGCTTGTTTCTCGAGCGGGTAGACCAGACGGGATCCCTGTACATACTCACCTTTGCCCGAAGCGATGGCCTCGTAAAATTTGGTCAGGTCTTCAGGAGGTACGGTGAGGTCAGCATCGAGGATCATCAGGATGTCTCCCGTGGCTTTGTCGAAACCCAGCCTGACGGCATCCCCTTTCCCTCTTCCTGTCTGGGTGAAGGATTTGATGTCTCTCAAATTCCCATACTCCCTGCATACTCTTTCTATTTCGACAGGAGTTTCATCCGTGGAGTTCCCTTCCACGAAGATGATCTCGGTATGCCTGCCCATGTCCGGGATGCGTTTCACGGCGTCTTCAATGTTCCCTTTTTCGTTGCGGGCAGGGATGACGACACTCACCGATAGTTCTTCCGGTTTTTCTTTGCCGGGTGAAGGATGACGGGCGATCATATAGCCCGTGAGGCAGAACAGGTTAAAGAACAGCAGATAGGCCACATATTTATTAATGAACCATGACAGCAGGGGTATGTAAACCGGAAGCAGCAGCCGGCGGCCGCTGCGGATCATGTCATAGCCCTCTATTTCCATCAAACCTTTCACATCGTGTTTGGTAAGCCAGTTCAGTAAGGGTTGAGGCATTTTGAGCCTGAGAAATTCTGCCAGGTTGAGCAGGGGCGTCCAGGAAAAATGATGGTAATTGATCACTACCCTGGTTTCAGGGGTCAGCACTTTTTTGATCTGCTGGAAGGCCAGCTGTATGTCCTCAAGATAACCCAGGGTGTCGGAGATGATGACATAATCGAAGGTCTCTGTGAGCTGTAGGTCTTCCACGTCCATCTGGTAAAAGTGAAGCCGGGGATAGCGTTCCCGGGCCAGGGCTGTCATCTTTTCCGACAAGTCGATGCCCACTCCGAAGGAGGGCTTCACTTTGTCGAGCAGGTATCCATTGCCACATCCGATCTCCAGGACTCTTTGACTTTCAGGGATGACATACCGGTAAAAGTTGACCAGGTTCCTGTAGTAGGATCCGCTTCGCCTGATGTATCTCATCCTTTCAGGCGCGAGGGCATCCATGGCGGCCCTCACCTTATTTTTTTTATTTGAAAAGTTCATGAAACAGTGGTCTTCGCTCAGAGTTTTTGAGATGGAAGCTTGTACTTGTATTGCTTCCAGTCGATGGACACGATATAGGATTTTTCATCCGATCCTATGGATTGTATCTCCTTCAGCATGGTGGGATATTTGAAGGTGATGTTCTTACAGTACCGGTGAATGGTGTTGATGACCCTCCCGTCGTTTTTCATTTTATTCACCCGGAAGCTTGCCAGGATGATATATTTTACCTTGTTTTCCTTAAGCGGGATGAGCATTTTGTCGGGGTCGTAGATCGTCACGTTGGCTTCCACGGAATCGGCTTTATGCAGAAATTGCCTGACATCTTCAAAACACTGGATGTTGTTATCTCTGACATACTTGACTATGGTTGCGTCCGGTATGTTTGTGATGTCGTACAGCCCATAGTCGTGCTCATTTTTGGGTTCCCCCGTGATCACGTCTTTGGTGGTCCTGAAAATGACCTGGAGGGTGGAAGCAAGCTCCGGGTAGCTGGCGTCAAAATTTGGCAGGTTGTCAAAATGCACCCCGTCGAGAATGAAGTACTTTTTGGCTGGGTCCAGGACTTTAAGCACCGAGTCTCTGGTTACATAAGGAAGAGTACGGATGCCGTATGCTTTTCTCTTTGAATAGATAAAAGTAATTTCTGGTTTCCGGCTGGCAATCAAAGAATCGCCCGGAAGGTTTTTCCCTGCCCACTCATTGATTTTGATAAAGTTGACATAATCGGGAGTGATGCCATTATAGATATTCCCCTGTAACTGTTCCTCCATATTGGGAAGCGAGTATTTCAGTGTATCCATCGTGTTGTACAGGGTTATGAGCGACAAGAAAGATAACACGGAGGGGATCAAAAACTGAAAACCGCTGTATTTCTTTTCCCTGGCGAAATAATAAAAACCACCCAGGATAAAGATGAGCAACAAAGGATAGAAAACAATAAGAAGCCGTTCCTGCTGCCACATCTTCTGAAGAAGGAAGAAAGTCGTGAACAGCATGGATAGAATATAAAGCCCTAAGAAAAGCAACCATTTGCTTCTTTTAAAAGCCCAGTAAAACGCGAAGATGATTAACAACAGTATCAGTATGGTCCGGAACACAGAGGATTTATCATAAGCTCCCATGATGCTGAAGAATATCTTAGACAGGAAATGATAGGTATTACTTGTAAGGCGGTCGAGGAACCCGCCCAGCGTTTCGGTACCTTTGGAGAAGTTATACGGATCCTTATGCAACAGCATCTCCATCTGACCTGAAAACTGAACAGAATCCCCTGACCAGATCAGCTTTTTGAGCAGGGTATAGGGTAAGATAAAAACGAGAAATCCACCCAGGGCTCCGAGTATCGATTTCCAGTCACGATTAACCAGGAAGTAAAGGATGACTGCTCCCACAGAAGCATAGGCGATACTCCTGGTGAGTGTGAGGAGAAACAGGGTTAACCCAAGCAACAGATATTTTTTATAGGATTTGAAGAAGCTCAGGTTTTCCTGTTGATCTGTTATGAAATATTTGTAGACCACCAGGAATAGGAAGGCTTGAAGCAGCATGAAGAGGGGCTCCGAATAAGTCTGGCTGGAATAGAACTGAATTCGGCTGTTAAGGGCAGAAAGCAGTAGAATCCATATCAGAAGGGAGGCAGGAACCTTGCCTTTCCCAGCCTTGAAAAAGAACCAGATAAATCCGGCAAAGAAGAAGAGGGATAACAGCTTAAGAATAAAAAGGTTGACCCCAAAGACCAGAACAAAGATGCTCAGGATCATGGGATAGAGTGCTCCCTGAAATCCAGGATAAGTAAAATCATGGATAAACTCATAAGCTCTCTGGATATAGGCTGAATCATCACCGCCATCACTCACCCTGATGTCAAACAGCAAAAGACCTAAAAGAAAGGTAATGATCATGATCAGGATCATCCATGTCTTCTGGCTTTTCTCAAACCAGAGGTCCAAACGGCTTATTAGGTCAGGTTTAGCAGCAGCCTGGCTTTTCTTTGGCGTAGGGGTGGTCTGGGGTTTTCTCTGCTGCTGAGGTTTTCCTGGTTTCATACGGGATCTCAGGGCTTATTGAAGAATGAACTTCTTGATGCCCATACCCTTGTATGACAAGACCTTAAAAAAGTACATGCCTTTGGATAGGTTGGAGAAGTCCAGCTCTTTTTCCTGGCCATCCCAAAGGAAGGCTTTCACCACCCTGCCACCCGGGGTCAGGATCTGCACCTGGTAGGAGGTGCTGAGCCCCGGCTTCATATCCTTTATGGTGATGATACCTGAACTGGGATTCGGGTAAATGCTGATGTTGGCATTGGTGACCGAATAATCGTCATGAATCCCTTCCAATATGGGGGAGTCGGCGAAACAGACAAGATTACAAGCTACGGCAAGGAAGGGATTGAACCCGTCGGAGCAGTCGTCGCAGGTGACACCGGTGACACAGTTGGGATTGTTCGGATGACAGAGGTCCAGGTAGTCGGGATAGAAGACGTATTTCAGTTCGACAGCAGAGGTGGAGATATAAGGGGTCATGTTGTAATCAAACCAGGGGGCGATGGAGCCGGGGCACCATCCTGCCCTGGGGTGATACCAGGTTCCGTTCTGGGGCTGGCAGCCGTCGGGGTTGGGGTTGCAGATTTTCCAGTTGTGC
Source organism: uncultured Bacteroidales bacterium (assembly GCA_964605655.1). GTDB lineage: Bacteria > Bacteroidota > Bacteroidia > Bacteroidales > CAIXZF01 > JAKLIX01. The sequence continues at coordinate 22,259 of CAZSDK010000001.1, read as the reverse complement.
TGTTCGAAGGTCTCCTGGTTGTTCACCCAGATGTGATGGGTGGCCTCGTAGAACTCAGCAGCATTGTAGGTATTCAGGTCTCCCCATCCGTGCCCTGTCGACACCAGCTTGAGTGTGGAAGCAACGGTATTGTCGGGATAAGAGAAATTACAGGTCTGCACCGGCTGAAGGTTGGCATAGTCACCGAAAGGGTAATCATCGTTCCATATATTGAAGACCGAGCTATAACAATGGTTGGGGAACCCAGCCTTGTAATGGAGGGTGAAGTCATAAATATAACCATTGTCGAGGGTGGCACAGTTGAGCCTGAAGGCGATCCTTCCCTGGAGTAGCGACATGTAGTCGGTCAGGTCGATATTATGGGTACAGGCGGTACCAAAAGGGGTGATATAACGGATGATCTCATGCCAGACTCCGTCATGGCCTTTGGCTTCGACGCTGGCAACGCGGTCCCATTCACCGCATCCTCCGGTGGGGCAGCTGACTTCCAGGGTGCCGATGATTTGGTTGAAGGCTCCCACATAGGAAGGCAGGTCGGCTTCCACAGTTTCGGTGATCAGTCCTGAGTTGAGCCAGACACCCTGCACGGCCGTTACATCCATGTCGGCAGTATCCGGTGTGATGGTGATGCTGACGGGAAGGGTGGCGGTATGGTTGAAGTTGTTGGTGGCGTTGATCAGGATGGTATAGGGCCCGTAAGCCGGGGGTGTCCACCAGGCAGTGTAATGGCCGTTGCCGTGGTCATAGGCTGGTATGGTGTTGCCATCGATGGTGAAGCTGACACCTTGTACAGAGAACAGTTCGGGAAACTCAATGGTGGAAATGGCAGCCAGCTGAATAGGCCTTAAAGTGGGAACGATCACCTGGCCGGGCAGCGGACTGCGTACCTCTATATCAGGCAAATGAGTCGCAGGGTTCAGCACATGGAAGGAGTTGATCACCGGGACGGCAGGGGAATAAGGGCCACCACCGGGTTGTGTGGCTTTCACCAGGACCTGACCTGAATCTCCGGTAAGGGTGATGAGGCTGTCGGTAATGGTGGCAGGGCCGGTCATGATCTGGAAACTGACCGGTAGTCCGGAGGTTGCTGAAGCCGTGATGTAAAAAGGAGGGTCAGACACCAGCTTATTGGCGATCTGGGGGAAGGAGATGGCCTGGAACCCGGGGTTAAGGGTGCCCCCAAAATTGGAGGAGTCTCCGATCAGGGCGAAATTCATCAGGTCGGCGTCGCGGGTGCCACTGCCGATCTCGCAAACCAGATCGGTGATGGAGGTGTTGTCACCACCAGGCACACCCTGGTTGAATTTATAATAAAGCTGAAGGTCGGGTTCGGTGCCGGCAAGCTCATTGTCGATCATGTCCTGAACCTCTACTTGCGTCAGTGCCTTGTTCCACAGGGTGATCTCATCGATCCTCCCCCCGTAAACAAAGTTGAATCCTGCAAGAATACTCTTGCCTATGGCAAAGCTGATAGCAGGATTGGTGATGGCGCCGCTGGCGGCAGAACTGCCTTTCAGGATGCCGTTCTGGTACAATTTGATGGTGCTGCCGTCGAAGACAAAGGCAAAATGCTGCCAGATCTGCGGTATAATGGTATTATTCGGCGCCACGTACTCATGGAACCCTGCCGAACTGATATAGCGGCATTCGATGGACCCGTTGTTCAGGATGATCATATAAAAACCCTGGCTGGCACCACGTAATCCCATCATCCCTTGGCCGTAGGCCAGCTGATCGCAGTAAAACCAGCCCGTCATCGTTAGCCCGGCGGCATTGGTCACATACTGGGAAGCATTGGGAAGCTGCACAAAATCATCAATTTTGTCGAAGTGCAGGTACTGGTTCGACTGGGCTGCCAGGAAGAATGGCAGGAGCAGTGAAAGGACCAGGGTCCATAAATGGCGGCGGTAAGTTTTCATCATTATTTATTTTGTGTTAGAATCTCTTAGGGAATACAAATATACAACTCCTTGAAAATGTTTTGGTCAGGGAATCCACCAGATTTTAACCGAAGACCCATCCCCTCCCTGGCGGCTGACGGCCTCCTGCCAGTTCTGGGTGTTATAGATGGCTTCTGACTGAGGATAGGATAACCTGTAATGATGGATAGGGTCCCCTTCACGCGGAGTCTTGCCGGTCCTGCGGGCCTCAGCATAGGCTTCCCCGGGTTGGCGGAAAGCATCCAGCCATCGCTGCGCATAGATGAACCGGAGCTTCTGATCTTCACTGCCGGCATTCCACATCCCGAAATGTTCCAGGATGCTTGAGACGTTCAGGGAAGGTGGTATGGGCACCATATCGGGGAACTTGAGCCCCGACAAAGGAAGCTGGGAACTGTTGCTCACCATCTTCCACCAGTCGACAGAAGCGTTGATTCCGTTCATGTACTCTTCCTCCCCTTTGGTCTTGTCCATTGCCACCCCGATGCCCCTGAAGTAAGCCTCGGCCTTCAGAAAGTGAACCTCGGCGCCGGTCATCAGGATGATCGGGATATAGTTCTCGTCGCGGATAAGAAAGTAGTTGAAGGGAGAATACAGACATTCACCTTTCAGGAAGTAGTTGACGATGTCATCCCGGTGTTCTCCGTAAGGGATGCCACCGGAGGCCGGTGTGGTGACATCCGGAATCTGTGGATAAGCCTTCCATTGGTCACCACTGTTGGTCTCGAAGAAGATGTAGGCCCTGGGGTCAAAGATGCCGCTCCCGTCCAGGCTGTCGTTAACCGATAGCTGATGCCAGATGTTGGATCCCATGCGAAGGTGTTTGTGTTCCCTGAACGACCAGTTGAGAGCGGTGTTCTTGAATCCTATGCGGGCCGGCCACAGACAGGCACTCTCCAGCACCGGGTTGATGTTGTACCCCGTCAATACCGGCCTGTTCTGGTCCAGAACCTCCTTGATGATATTGCCGGCCAATACCGGTTCTTTCTCTGACATGCGCAGGGCATACCTTAACCTCATGGAATTGGCAAACTTCCTCCATAGTTTCAGGTCTCCGTCGAAAAGGTTATCGAAGGAAGCAAAGGTCTCAAAAGGATTGGCCACATCGCTTTCATCGATGTTCTCATCGGCCCATTTGAGATCTGCCAGCAGTGAGAGGTAGATGTCCCTCTGTCTGTCATACCTGGGATGCAGCAGGTTGACGTTCTGGAATCCATACCCTGCCTCGGAAAAGGGGATGTCACCAAAATAGTCGGTCAGTTTGAAGGTTTTGTAAGCCCTCACAATCATGACCATGGCTTTCATGTTGTTCAACCCGGGAGTGGAGGAAGATAAGATGCTGAAGCGTCTTTCGAGCTCCCTGATCTCGGTGAGGGTGCCATAGTAGTTGGCCCACATGTCTTCAATGCCTATCGACTCATTGCCCCAGGCACTCTGGGTGAGGGCTGCCAGCTGCATCTGCTTGTACAGCACCTCATTCTGAATGTAAAATTGTTCGTTGCCGGAGAGCACCAGCGACTGTATGACTCCGTTGAAGAGGGACCCCTCACTGGCAGTGGTGAAACCGTTGGGGTCCTGGTTCATTTCTTCAAGATCTTTGCTACAGGAAGAGAACAAGACCAGGATCAGTAAAAAGGGGAGGAAGATATACCGGGTTTTCATATTCCGACTATTTGATAATTAGAAACTGGCATTGATGGAGAGGGTGAAAGAACGGGAGCCCGGGAAGGACGCCCACTCAAATCCCTGGGCATTTCCTGATCCGAGTATCCCTTCAGGATTGATTTTATCGGGAAGCGTGGTATAAATATAAAACAGGTCCCTGCCTGTCAGGGAAAGGGTCAGGGCCTGCATGATCTTCAGTTTCTTCAGGAGCTTCGGTGAAAGCGTATACGATACTGAAATTTCTCTCATCTTCACCCAGGTGTTTTCCAGGATGCCGGGAGTGGAAAGAAAATGACCCCATCCGCCGGCATTGGGGAGGTACTTATAATAGTAATGGACTACCTTGTTGTTGGGAGTGCCGTCGGCATATACCCCGTCGAGCACAATACCGATCGGACTGGTGCTGCCCGACGGGTCGGTATAGGGCAGGCCGCCTCCTTCCCTTTCTTTGAGGGTCTCAGGACTCTGACCGGTCTGCAGTCCGATGACATAGGACCCGCAATAGATGTCTCCACCCCACTTTGTGTCGATGAGGGTGCTGACTTTCAGATTTTTATAGGTAAATTCCGTGGTCCAGCCGGCTAAGAAGTCGGGTGAAGCATTCCCGATGGGGACCCGGTCCTTGGTTACCTCGTATTTCGTCCCTTTATCATTGACGATGGGCTTGCCATTATCGTGGTACACATAATCATAACCAACGATGGTTCCGTATTCTTCTCCGACCTCTACGGCCATGGCAGGACCGTTAAGTCCCCAGATGTCGGCAATATAAAGGATGTTGGAGTAGTTGCCCAGGCTTACCACCATATTTCGGTTGCGTGAGAAATTCAGTCCCGACTTGATCAGGATGTTCTGGTCCTGGTAAGGCACCGTGTTGAGCATGATCTCAAATCCGCGGTTCGACAGGACTCCTTCATTGATGGTGATGGAACTGGCTCCGGATGAAACTGGAGTAGGCAGGGTCAGAATTTGGTCGAAAGACCTTGCATAGTAATAAGTGAAGTCCAGTTCGATCTTGTTGTTGATAAGGCTCAGGTTCAGTCCTGTCTCATAGGAATTGACCCTTTGCGGTTTTAAAAGGTAGGGAGGGATCACATTTGGGAAATAGCTGGTCTGCTGGTCACCGAAGAAACTGGTGGTATAATAGAAAGATGTCTGGTAGGGGTCGGTGTCGGTAGCCGTTTGTGCCGCACTGCAGCGGACCTTCAGGAAGTTGAGCCAGGGGTAAGACTCCGGGAGTTTCAGGGCATCTGAAGCAACAAAGCTGAGTGTGGCAGAGGGATAAAAATAGCTGTTGTTGTCTGGAGGCAGGGTGGATGACCAGTCGTTCCTGCCGGTGAGGTCAAGGAACAGGTAGTTTTTATAAGCCAGGTTAAGGAAGGAGTACACGGAATTGGTCCTTCGGTTGCTGATCCGCTCTTTGGCAGCAACGACGCCCAGATCATCACCCTGGTGGTCCACGATCAACTGCGAGCTGGAGCTGTCCATGTAGGTGGTGGGAGTGTAATTGATGAGGGAGTACAGGTTGGGATAATACCAGGTACCGGTGCGGCCGTTGAGGGAGTAATATTTCTTCTGCCAGGTGCTTCCCCCGGCTGAGAAACTCAGGTTGACCTTGGTGTTGAAGAGGTTCTCTTTCTTAGCTGTCAAAAGAAAATCACTGTTATCGGCCACTTCCTTCTCCATAGTGTTGGAATAATAGCCGTTCATCAGCCCGATAAAATCGGTGGGTTTGTTCTTGGTGACATACTGGCTCAGGTTGAAGTCCCTTCCCGACCTCACCATCAGGTTTAGCCAGGGAGTGATGTCATAAATGAGCGATAAAGAACCAAAATACTTATCCCTGGTAAGGTCGGTGTTGTTATTATAATAGTTCCACCAGAGAAATTGATTGATATAGTAATAGGGAAATCCGTCCATTGGGTTCCTCGATCCGTCGGAGAGGGCATAATGTACGAGGTCCTCTCCCTGGTAGCTGCGCGGGTAAGAGTACAGGAAGCCTTTACTTACCGAGTTGTAGTCTTCCCCGATGATAGGACTGTTCAACCTTTGATAATTCACATAGGTGACGGAGAGATCCACTTTCACTTTCTGGGAGACCGCGAGGTTACCGGCCAGGTTCACCGAGGTCTGGTTGAAGTCGGAGTTGTAGATGATGGGCCGATGGTCCTGCCGGTTGATAGAGACCCGCAAGGTCCCGTTTTTGCCGCCCCCCGAGGCCGCCAGGTTGTGGGTGGTGGTAAAACCGTTGCGAAATGGGATCTTCAGGTTGTCGGGCTGGGGTGACCAGGACCTCATGCTCTTGTCCCACCATTGTATGGTCTCCCCATTCATCGCGGGTCCCCAGGATACAGCACCGCCGTAATAACCAAATTCCGTGGTACTGGAACTGGTCTCCCCAAACTGGTTGATGATCAGGTTATCATTCTCATAAATACCCGGATATATCAGGGTATCCCCGGTCACACTGGTCGGGAAAGTGGGTGGTGTAAGGGAAATAGGCCCGCCGGCTCCGTATTTGTTCTGCACCTCCCGGTAACGGTAAGGGGTTACGATCTTTTGAGAAAAATTATACGTCACCCCGATGCCGGATTGCAGTTTCCCTCTTTTGGTAGTGATCAGGATCACACCATTGGCTCCCCTGGCCCCGTACAGAGCAGAGGCTGCCCCTCCCTTAAGGATGTTGTAACTTTCTATATCATTGGCGTTGATATTGTTAACAGTGTTTCCCCAGTCGACCCCCCTGCCAATGTCGGTAAGGCCCGGATTGTTTTCCACGGGTATGCCGTCGATCACGATCAGTGGCTGATTATTGGCACCATTGGCAATATTGTTGTTCCCCCTGATGACGATACGGGTGCTCCCGCCTTCCACCCCGTCGTTGTTCGACACGATCACCCCGGCCGAACGCCCGGTCATGGCACTGATCACATTGGAGGTATTGGCACGGGAGACGATCTCGCCGCTGATCTTTTCGGTGGAGAAACCAAGCTCCCTTTTTTGACGGTTCACACCCAGGGCGGTCACCACCACTTCCTTGAGCTCAACGGTGGCCACCTGCATCGTCACATCGATGACCGTCCTGCCGTTTACAGCGATGAACTGTTTGGTATAACCGATGAAAGAAAACACTAGGGTATCGGTTCCTTTTACCCCTTTCAGTAAGTATTTGCCGTCAAGGTCGGTGGCCGTGGCGTTGGTCTGGTTTTTCACCTGAACAGTGGCCCCGGGTATGGTCTGGTTATCGGATGCTGAGGTTACAGTTCCGGTAACGGTAAGGACCTGGGCTTTGACCGAAAAAGAGAATGCGAACAGAATGAGTAATAGTAAAAATTTATTCATAGACAGAACAGATAAAAGTGCTTATATGACCTGGAGTCGAAAAAACCTCGATACAGTTTTGTCAAAAATAATACTTTTTGTTTCCAATAGATGCTTTTAGAACCCTCAGCAAAAAGACCGGGATTATTGAAAGGGGTCTTTCATCTCGATATCATTATTTGCTATTAGTAATGGCAATTATTCCTTAAATATACTATCGGTAATAGTAAAAAATAGAATTATTTGCTATTCGTAATAGTAAATATTATATTTGCAAAAAGTTTGTTCCATGAAGGAAATACTAAAGTCAATCATCTTTGATCAAAAGTCACTTTCTTGGAAAGATCAATATATACGTCGTGATTTTCCGGAGAAGTTAATAAGAATACCGGATATAGTTGTTGTTTCTGGTGTAAGGAGATGCGGGAAATCAACCTTATTGTACCAGCTTCGTTCGGTGCACACGGAGCCGGACTATTACCTTAATTTCGATGATGAAAGATTAGTAGGGTTCAGACTCGAACATTTTCAACTGCTTTTAGAGACCTTTTCGACGCTGTTCGGTGAGAAAAAAACATTTTGGTTTGATGAGATCCAGAATGTACCTGGATGGGAAAGGTTTGTGAGAAGGCTTCATGATTATGGAAATAAGGTGTTTATAACCGGCTCCAATGCCACAATGCTCAGCAGGGAACTTGGTACACATCTTACCGGCAGGTATGTCAGATATGAACTGTTCCCATTTTCTTTTATGGAGTTCCTATCATTAAAAAATGGTTCCTCTTATCTCGTCGACTCTTATTCAACAAAGGGCAAAGCCAGGTTGATAGAAATGTTTAATGAGTATTTTGTCACGGGCGGTTTTCCGCAATACGTTCAGTATAAGGATGATTACTATCTACAGGCTTTATTTGAGAGTATTGTTTACAGGGATGTAATGACGCGGAATAGGATTACCGCAGAAAAGGAATTGAAGGAGTTGGTATTCCTGCTTTCAAGTAATATTTCCAAGCCGTATTCAACAAAAAAACTGGCTTCGGCAGTCGGCGTTCAGAATGCAACTACTGTCAAGTCCTACATTGGATTCCTTTGTGACTCGTATCTGTTTTACTCCCTGAATCGTTTTGATTTCTCAGCCAAGAAACAAATGAATCACAGCCGGAAAATATTTGCCATCGATCACGGGCTGGTCAGAAAACTGGGCTTTCATTTTTCAGAAGAGCAGGGACGTATACTTGAGAACCTTGTTTTTATTGAATTGATGAGGCGGGGAAAAGAAGTATACTATTATAAAGAAGGAAGAGAATGTGATTTCCTGATCAGGGAAAATCATCAGGTAGTGGAAGCGATTCAAGTTTGCTATTTTCTCGAATCGGATATGGTAAGGGAAAGAGAGATAAATGGTCTTCTTCATGCCATGCAGGCTTTCGGCCTGAAGAAAGGCATCATCTTAACAGGAGATCATTTAGAAACCGTCTCCCTGAAAGAGGGAGAAATTCAAATGATACCTGTTTACCAATGGCTTATCGAATACGTCTGATGATCCAATAAGTTATCCGGGTTCACCATCTCAGTGCACCACCACCATGCGTCTGGTCTCAACATCCTGGCGGGTTGCCGAGGTGAAGCACACCTGGTAGAAGTACACGCCTTCAGCCAGGGTATGTCCATCCAGTTCAAGATGATGCACTCCGGCTTCCTGTTCTCTTTCGGTCAGTACTCTCAACTGTTTTCCAAACACATCCGTAAGCGTGATCTTCACCTTGCCCGGTTCAGGCAGGGAGTATGCCAGTGAGGTGGTGCCGGAAAATGGATTGGGGATATTCTGTTCCACATAAAAACGGTTCTCAGTGGTGGCCAGCCTCGGAATCAACAAAGTTCTTTCACTCAGGGTCCGGGCATCGCTGTCTGCCACAGTGCTCGATTCATCCAGGGTGAATACAGATTCTGTGGTGAGGATATTAAAGGGCTGTCTGACTTTAATCCTGATATTGAGTATAGGCTCCTTCTCAAGGTTGCGAACGGCATCCAGGGTGCACCAGGCAATCCTCAGCTGTCCTTCAGAAGCATGGTACACCAGCAGGCCGTTTCCATTCTCCGGTTCAACTCCAAGGATTTCAAAGGCATCTTCGGGATAGTTCAACACCAGAGACAAGGCCCCGTAGTTATCTTCCTGCTTCATGGACAAGGGCAGGATCGCAGTGCCATCGTCATTAATAATCGCAATGCCGGATTTCTCAAGGGAAAGAGATGGTTCTGCCTTCACAGGGGGCAGATAGGAACCATTCACATCGCCCATGCAGAGTCCTTTAAAGCTGCTCACTATGGTGGTGGATACCAGTATGTTGTACTCGGGCTTTTCAAATGTCCAGTCACCTGTGATGAACCCGGGGATGACCCCGACAAAACGTTTCATGGCAGTGAGGGCATCGTTACTGTTCACATATCCACTCCCATCCACATCACCGGCAGTTCTCCTGATTCCTGTGAGTATGGATGTTCCAACAAAATGTCGCAGCATCAGCAAGGCATCTGTGGCATTGACCCCGCCCCAGGGTTTGGTGGAGCTGCTCAGGAGCTGGTAGTTACCGTTGGGTATGTCGCTCATCACATAATTACCGGTACTGTTGGTGGTGTCGGATTGCATGAGGACCGGCCCCGACATTAGGTCAACAGCAGTATTGCTAAGAGGTGTCGAGGTCAGGTTGTCATAATAGACGGTACCGATGATGGTCGAACCGGGTATGGGCATCACCGTCACCACTACTTCGTCGCTGCCGCTGTTCCCTTCGGAGTCGGTGACTACAAGGGTGTATGTCGTTGAAGCCGATGGAGATACCTCAGGGTTTTGGATGAACGGGTCACTGAGACCGGTGTAAGGGGTCCAGGTAAAGGTGTAAGGCGGAACACCTCCCATCACTGTCCCCCAGAGCATGGAAGCAGAACCGAGATAGATAGTGATGTCGGGTCCTGCATTCACGATGATCACCGAGACGGGTACCATCACACAAAGCGTATCGTAACACATCAGGTCCACAGGGTTGATGGCCGTGATGATGAGACATACCTGGAACAACCCGCTGCTGCTGAAAGTGTGGGTTGGATTTTGCAGGGTGGAAGTGTTATTGGCACCGGAAGCAGGATCACCGAAGTTCCACGACCAGTTCACGATGGTGAGTCCGCCTGTGGCGGTGCTCAGATCGGTAAAGGTCCTGGTCTGGGTCCCGGGTTGGACAGAAAAGTTCGCATGGAGGCTGTCGCAGGAATATACCACGTTATCGACCACCACAATGGAAATACAGAGGGTGTCGTTGCAGAAAGGATGATTCGGTTCTTCCATGTTGTATGTCGAAACAATCAGACAGACCAGGTAAGTGCCGGGTGCCGTGAAGGTATGGGATGGGTTGGGGAAAACAGAAGTATTGTTCGGGCCGGAGGCAGGATCACCGAAGTTCCAGTTCCAGGTGGTGATCACTAAATTGTTGGCGGAGGAGCTCTGATTGTTGAAGTTTACGATCAGGCCGTTGGCCGAATAGGTGAAAGAAGCAGTCAGGCTGTCACAGGGATCGAATGGAGGTTCCCCGATGGTGATGTAACTGCAGATCGTCTTTTCGCAGAAAACGGCAGCAGGGTCTTCGGGATCGGTGGCTGTGACGGTGAGACATACCTGGTAGATTCCTGGGCCGCTGAAGTTGTGAACTGGACTTTGCAGGAAGGAGAAGTTGTTAAGTCCTGAGGCGGGATCTCCAAAATCCCAGTAACAGGAACTGATCACCAGCGGTGTAGCGGAACTCAGATTGCTGAAAATGACGTTCGTTCCATTCTGGGTGAAGGTAAACGAAGCTACCAGGCTGTCGCAGAGGTTCACGACGGGTCCTTCCACAAAGACATCCATACAAATGCTGTCGGTGCAAATGGCGCTGCCGTCAGCGTTGGAGGCCGTCACCGTCAGGCAAACAAGATAAAATCCGTTACCGCTGAACAGGTGCACAGGGTTGGCCAGGTTCGAGAAATTGTTGGCGCCGGAGGCCGGGTCACCGAAGTTCCACGACCAGGAGGTGATGCTGAATCCTGTAGGTACCGTCGTCAGGTCCGTGAAACTGCCGGTCAGTAAGTTGGCGGAATAGGTGAAGGAAGCCCACACGCTGTCGCAGGGGTTGAACGGGGGTTCCTCGATGGTAATGGTCCTGCAGAAGGTCTCCTCACAGAAGACAGCCGCAGGATCCACCGGATCAGTGGCAGTGATGGTGAGGCAAACGACGTAGGTGCCCGGTCCGGAGAATACATGAACGGGATTCTGAAGGACAGAGAAATTATTGGGTCCGGAAGCAGGATCTCCGAAGTTCCACGACCAGGAACTGATCGCCAGCGGTACCACCGTGCTCACATCGGTGAAGTTCACATTCGCACCGTTCTGGTTGAAGGTAAAGGTGGTCACCAGGCTGTCGCAGAGGTTCACCACAGGTCCTTCCACAAAGACATCCATACAAATGCTGTCGGTGCAAATGGCGCTGCCGTCAGCGTTGGAGGCCGTCACCGTCAGGCAAACAAGATAAAATCCGTTACCGCTGAACAGGTGCACAGGGTTGGCCAGGTTCGAGAAATTGTTGGCGCCGGAAGCCTGGTCTCCGAAGTTCCATGACCAGGAGGTGATGCTGAATCCTGTTGGTACGGTCGTCAGGTCCGTGAAACTGCTGGTCAGTAAGTTGGCGGAATAGGTGAAGGAAGCCCACACGCTGTCGCAGGGGTCGATTGGGTTTCCCTCCACAAAAATATTCTGGCAGATCTTGTCCATACATTGGACGGTCTCCGGATTCAAAGGATCGAGGGCCGTAATAGTCAGGCAGATCATGTAATTACCTGGTCCTGAGAAGGTATGGGTAGGATTCTGAAGGCCGGAGGAATTATTGATACCTGAAGCCGGATCACCGAAGTCCCAAAGCCAGGAGGTGATCACCAGCGGACTGGACACGCTGAGGTCGGTGAAGGAACCGAGGAGGCCGTTCACGGAGTAATTGAATGCCACCGAGACGCTGTCGCAGGGATCCTGACCAATCTCCGTGATCATCATTGGCATACAGATCACATCCGAGCAAATCAGGCCAGTGCCTGGCATCATGCCGATAACATAAAGGCAAACCACGTATGATCCCGGGGCAGTAAAGGTATGCGAAGGGTTCTGCCATGCCGAAGTGTTGTTGGGACCCGAGGCAGGATCACCGAAATTCCAGGAATAGGCAAGGATGACCATACCGCCGGAAGCCGTGCTCAGGTCGGTGAAGCTGGCATTCAGCCCGTTCGTGGTAAAGGTAAAGTTAGCAGTAAGGTTGTCGCAGGGATCGACAGGCGGGTTACATTCCGGCAACCAGAAACAAAGGGTGGTGTCGGGACAGCAATTGACGGAATCATGGATGGCAAAGTTCAGGCACAGCAACGAATCAGTGATATCGTAATACATCCCGCTGATAGTGTCAATGCCACCGGTAAGGTAATAGGGATTATTCAGGCTGATGGGACCGAAATTGAGGGGAGTCAGATACAAGGGGCCGCATCCTTCAACAATGAAGCTGAAATGATAGGCGGTTTCTCCTTCCCATCCGGTCTCACACCATATCGAATCGCTGATGAACTGGATATGACAACAGGAAGTGTCTTCACTGCAAGGGTAAAGATTCAGGTTGAGAACCCCGGTGGTATCGACGCATCCGAAACTGTTGCTGACAATCAGTGAGTAGGCTCCGCCGGTTGTGGCTGTATAGTTCTGACTTGTGGCGCCACTGATGGGATTTCCGTTGAGTACCCACTGGTAGGTGGCATTGCCCGGGGGGCCCAGGATGGTGTAAGGAGCACAGGTGTCGAAACATCCTTCATAAAAGGAACAGAGTTCAGGCAAGGGATGCACGGTGACACAGAAAGTGGATTGTGAGGTGCATCCGTTGGTGTCGGTGACCATGGCCGTGTAACAGCCGTCCTTGGTCACAAAGATGGTGTCGTTGACTTGACCCGTATTCCATTTGAAAGTGACCGACGGGTCCGGGTGGGTGACAACCAGCCAGACAGAATCGCCCTGGCACACTGTTGAAACACCAATGGAGCTTATGATGGGCGGCACCGGTGGCTGGTGGACAGGGATGACCTTGAGCAGGGTGGTGTCACTGCAGCCGGTGACGGTATCAAGAATGAAAACCTGGTAGGTATATACGCCCGGACTGGCCGGCTGGGTGAACACGGAGGAGGAGGTGCTGCCATTCACGTTGGGGTCATTGCTGATCCAGGTATACAGCCAGTCGGGATTGAAAGGTACCGTTACCAGTGTATATTCACCCAGGCACAGCTCGTCTTTGGTGGAGGTGATCATCGCCAGGGGTGGCTGGTTCACGATGATCTTTATAGAGGTATTGTAGATACATCCGTTGGAGTCGGTGATGGCAACGGAATATATGCCGGTAGCCGTGACCACGATGGTGTCATTGATGGACCCTGTATTCCACTGGAAGGAACATCCGGTACAAGCGGGAGCAACCAGGGTCACCGGGGTGCCGGCACAAACGATGGTGTCAGGGTAAGCGGTGATGGTCCCTGATCCAATAGGGGCATATACAGTGACATTCTGCGTCAGGGTATCGTAACAGCCTGCCGTATCGTGAACAATAAGAGTGACGGGGTATGTTCCTGCATTTTGGTATGATTGCGATGGATTCTGGTTTAGAGAGGTGCCGCCATTACCGAAATCCCAGTTCCAGTAGTTGATTCCAAATATGGAGTTGTCGGTAAATGCGATGGGGGCTTTGGCGCAGTTCACGTTGCTGAAGCCGAAGGCTGCCGTCGGTTTGGGTGTGATTACCACGGTGTCGGTCCAGGAGGTGGTGCAGTTGGGATTGGAGATGGTGAGGGTGACGAAGTAAGTTCCAGGGTTAGAGTAAGTATGACAAGGATTTTGGAGGGATGATCCGTTGGCATCACCGAAATTCCAGCTCCAGGAGGTGATGTTATTTCCCGCGGTAAATACGCTAAGGTCGGTGAAGCAGACCGGGTCTCCGAAACAACCCTGGGTAAAGTTGTAACGCGACAACAGCGGGACCTCGATCAATGCCGTGTCCTGCATCACACAGGAGTCGGTTCCTGTGACATCGGCCACCTTACCCCAGAGGGTCACCAGGAAGAACCCGGCCTGGTTGTATGTATGAGTGGGGCTCGCAGCATTAGACCCGCTGAAATCACCAAAGTTCCATGTGAAGGACCCTGCATTGACGCTGGTGTTGGTGAACACCTTGGGGTTACAGGAGGAATGGGTGAAACTTACAGAACCATTGGGAAAACAAACCTGTCCCGTGTCGGGGACACAACTGTCGACCGACACGGTCAGCACGTTGGAGATGGCAAAACAACCGTTGGAAGCATCCGTCACCGTGACCAGGAAGGACCCAGCGGTGGTGACTGTGTTACACTGGGTGGTGGCTGCATTGGACCAGGTGTAGGTGTAGTTGGGGTTACCCAGTGCACAGAGGTTCACTGAGAACGATGATCCGATACAGTATTGCAAAGGGTTCTGGGAACTGATGCTGGCTACAGGAACACCGACGTAGAATGCAGTGAACTGGGTAAGACCGGTACAGCCTCCTGCATCGGTCACCGTGAGTTGGTAAAGTCCGTTCTGGGTGATGGTGACCGGATTGACCGAGGCAGTGAATCCTCCCGGTCCGGTCCATTGGTAGGCTGTAAAAGATCCGCCCGTAGCATTCAGCTGGGCGCTGGATCCCGGGCAGAGGTTGCCCGTCTGGGTGATCACCGGCACGGGGGGTGTTTTCAGGGTGATGTGAAAGGTGTCGGACAGGATGCTGCCGCAAACATCTACATCAAGCTGGAGCACTACGGTCTGAGGGGCGTTGTTGCCCCACTCCACCTGTATGGCGTTGCTTCCCTGGCCGCTCAGTATGGTGCCGGAGTTGGCCGGTGTCAGGCTCCAGGTGTAAAGGGCACCTGCCGGAAAGGGAGTTGGAGCGTTGAAGTTATTAGTGGCGTTGGCACATACGGTGTGAGGACCCAGGATCTGAGGATTGGCGTTGCTCACCGGTACCGTAATATTGAGTGTAGCCGTATCAGAACTGCAATAGGGGGATGAAGGCATCTGGATATATGCATTAACTGCAAAAGGAGGGGTGTTGCTCCAGGTGACGGTAAGGCAGCTTCCCATGCCGGTGGAGGGAGTGCCACCGGTTATATTCCAGTGAATGGTCCCGGTACCTGTGGCACAATACTGGAAGGTCGAACCCGGACAAACCACCGTGTCTCCCGTAACGACGGGAGCGGCAGGAGGGTTGATCACCTTGATGAAGGTATAGGCGGAGTCGTTGCATACCTGGTTGGGGTTTATGGGAACAGCAGTGATCATGAAGGTCCCTGTAGATCCATTCCAGTTCACTGATAAAGAAGGTGCCGGAGAGGGTGAAAGGACAGGGCCGACAGGATAGACGTTCCAGTTACAGACCACACCGGCATAAGCGCTGAAGGTGCTGCTGGCATTGGAGCAACCTTCCTCGAGCCCGAAAATGTTGAGTTGGGGTCTGACCCGTATTACTTTGGTGGCTGTTCCACCACACCCCAGGAAGGCGTCGTAGTAGGTCACAGTGAGGGTATCGGTGCAAATGGTGATATAGGCGGGCCAGCAAATCTCAATTTCTTCACAACAGCTTGAATCTGAGATCATACCACAACTCCCTGAATTGAGGCTCCAGGTATAGGTGGCTCCGCTGAATTTGGGAAGGGAGAAGGTTTCACAATCTCCCGGGCAGACCTTGGCCGGACCTGAAATAACCCCTGTTGAAGGGAGGATGGGTATGGTGATCCAGGTGGTGTCGCTGCAAAGGCCGGTGCAACCGCTGACATACAGTCCCAGGTAACCGAGTTGTCCGGCACCCCATACCACGTTGACACTCTGTTGGTTAGAGGGGCCTAATATGGTTCCGCCCGTGGCAAACCAGTTGTAATTACAACCAGATGTGGAGGTCGAATACGTGGCCGTATCGAAGGCACAGACAGTGGATGGACAGCTGATATCGGGCCCGGGAAGGGAGCTGACCGTGATGGTGCTCTGAATGGTGTCACTGCAATAACAGTTGCTCATGGCGATGAGGGTGATGGTATAGGTGCCGCCGTTGTTATAGGCATGGGTGGGTTGCTGCTGGGCAGATCCTGAACCATCACCAAAATCCCACTGATAGGAGACAGCCCCTGTCGAAAGGTTGGTGAAGGCCACCGACGACCCTTTGCAAACATTGGCGGGATGCGTGAACTGGGCAACAGGCAAAGGCATCTTTTTCACGCAGATGGTAGCCGAATCGACACAACCCCATTGATTGGTTTCTACCACCGTGAGGCTGCCCGTGGAACTCGCATCCCAGGTGACGGTCACCGTGTGGGTGGTCTGCCCTGACAAAGAAAGACTGCCTGTGGCAGTCCACTGGTAAGTACTGCCTGCATGCAAGGTGGTGGAATAGACAAGGGTCGCCAACTGGCAGACATTATCACATTGGGGCTGACTTCCATGGTCCGGTCCGGCACTGCCTTGTTCTCCCTGGGAATTCGGTGGACAGGTAGGATAGGGGAGGTGAGTGATAGATGGATTGGGCAGGGAATGCACCACGATGGCTAAAGTATAGCTTACCTGGGTATTGTTCGGAAGATTTATGGTGACTGATACGGTTCCCGTTCCGGTGACTGGCCAGCTCACCCAAAGGGAGTCGGCATTGTTGCTTCCGGAGATCGTCCCACCGCTCACATTCCAGAGGTAGGTAGCCCCCGAAACTGTTGGTACGGTGTACTTCTGAATCTCTCCCTCACAAACCGAAGAATCTCCGGTAATCTGTGCATGGGATAAGGACACGAAACCTACAACGAAAATGCTGGTCAACGTGAGATACAGGTTTTTCATAACATTTGGTTTAATAAATACCAGTTTAACAACAGTCAGGGTATACAGACGGTAAGAAGAATAACAACCAATCGTATGGGATTGTTAAAAATTCTTGATCATTAAAATTCTTTTAACATAACTTTAACACATTCATAATCATATAGTAAGGTATCCTCGGATACAAAAAGTATCATTGTGCCCTGGCCCCTTTATGCAAATATCACATATTTTATACTGGATGATAATTAAAAGACACTATTTTGTATTGAAGGTACTGACAGGAGCTTTCTTTTTTGTAGGTATGGGTGCTTGAACCCAGTCTTTTACACTGTCGAGCCTCCAGGAACTCATTAATAATAGTTGGGAATACTGGTTAAACAGAGCCGGGTCCTAGCTGGCACAGACCGCATCTGCCTCGATCTGGGCCAAGGCAGTCCGGGACGGTATTCTTTCAGTATTAAAAATGCCGGAACACGTCTGCATTCCGGCAAATTTCTTTTGACCTGACCCTCAGAGGATTCAAATCGTTATCCTTTGAGCACGAAGCGTATCGGGAGGGTGAACCGGACCGGCACACATTGTCCGGCCTGCAGACCCGGGTTCCACTTCATCATGCCAACCACCCTCATGGCTTCTTCATCGCAGCCACCGCCAATACCTTTCTTTATTTGCAAGCTGCTGACCTTTCCGTTGGCTTCAACCACAAACTCCACATAAACCGTCCCGCTGATACCGCTTGCCTTTGCCAGTTCAGGGTAGATCATGTGATTGCTCAGGAACTGTATCCTGCCTTCTTCCCCTCCCGGAAATTCCGGCATCACCTCCACCACGGTGAAGGGCTCCGTATGTTTGGGTTCCTCGATCACCTTCTTAAGTTCTTCTCCTCCTCCATAGCTGAGGATGCTGTCGACAGGCTGGCTCACTGACTTTTTGATCCAGTCATCCTGGTTGAGCGCCTGGTCATCAATGGCAGTGTCGTTCTTTGTGATGATCGGGGCCACAAACCGTGTTTTCTTTTCCAGGAGTTTGTCATCTGGCGGCAGTGGTGGAGGAGGAGGCGGTGGTGTGGTGCCGTCCAGGTTCGAGAACTCTGCCATGACCCACTGGGTGTCGCTGATCAGTTGCTGACGGTGGTAGTAGCTGGAGATGAGCGGGATGCTTACTATCAGGAGCATGAGTCCGGAAGTAATCCCGAAGGCTTTGTTGAGAGAGGAGGCATAATGCGCACGAAGGGCGTAGGCTCCATATTCTTTGTTACGGCCCGAGAAAACGACCTCGTCGAAGTTCCCGGAAAAAATCCCAGAGGTTTTCATAGCGATCAGGTGTTGGTTCGCTATGAAGATGCTCCGAAAGAAGAAATTCCATAATTCCCGGCTAATTCACCGGTTTTTCATGAAGGATGGCCAGGAAGGTCCTGATACCGGAGGTTAGATTCCCGATCCTCAGGTTCTCGTCTTCCCCGTGCTGGTTGTTGTCGGCGTTTACCATGGGAACGATCACAGTGGGGATTTTCAGTACATGGATGAAATGGATGATGGGAAGTGTCGCCCCCATGGTCCTGATCCGCACAGGCGACTCTCCCAGGCTGTTCCTGAAGGCGTTTTCCACCCATTTACCGGTTGGCGAATCAAAAGGCGTGCGAAAAGGAAGGGTGGCCTCCTGGGTCTCCATCTTGCATATCAAGGGGAACTGAAGGTATTCCGCCGGCAGTGGATCCCTGTCGAGTACATGATAACCCTGGTTTTCGATGTATTTCCTGATCAGACCGGCCAGTCTCTCTGCAGGAGTCTCCGGTACCAGCCTGATGTCGATGGAGGCCGTTGCCAAAGTGGGGATGACATTGGCGGCTTCCTTCCCCACATGCCCAGACACCAGACCCCTGACATTGAGTGTAGGATATTGTAGGGCTTCCTGGAGGTTGGCCCCGACTTTTTCCGGTTCAGGGATGCCGAAGGTCACTCCGAGCTGTGCCGGGTCATCGGGTACTTCCGACAATATCTTGCGGGTAGCCTTATCCAGCACCACGCCATCGTAATATCCTGGTATGGTGACTCTTCCGCTTTCATCTTTCATCCCTGCAATCAGTTTTGCCATTCTGAAAATGGGGTTAGGGGCATAGTTGCCGTAATGTCCGCTGTGCAGCGGCAGCTTGGGCCCGTATACCGTCAGGTTCACCACAAAAGCGCCTCTTACTCCATAGATGATGGTGGGTTTGCCTGAAAGGTGCACCGGCCCGTCGATTACCAGCAGGCGTTCGGCTTTAAACAGGTCCCTGTATTTTTCGAGGGTGGATGCCAGGTGATCAGAGCCCTTTTCCTCTTCCCCGTCCAGCACTACTTCAATGTTGAAGGCAGGTTTCATCTTCCTGGCTTCCAGGGCATCAAGAGCCGCCAGGAACATAATGATGGAACCTTTGTCGTCCGCTACGGAACGCCCGAAAACCCTCCATTCCGGATCAATGAGCCCGCTGAGCCTCGTCGGGGGAATCTCTTTCCAGCGGCCGTCAGCTCCCTTTTCCTTGAGTACCATGCCATACGGATTGGGCTGCGACCATTGGGCCGCATCCACAGGCTGGCCGTCATAATGGAAATAAAACAACACCGTGGAGATGGCGCCCGGAGTCTTTCTTTCAGCAAACACCAAAGGACTGTATCCCGTTTCCAGCGACTGAAATTTAAAATTCCTCTTGGAAAAAGCGGTCAGCAGCCACCCGGCATTGACTTTGATGTCATCCTGTCTGGTGGCATCATTGGGGAGGCCGATAAAACTCCTGAGTTCTTCGAGTGCGGGCAGTGTCTGTTCACGGGAAAGCCGGTCGAAAAGGGACTTGTTATCCTGTGCGGAAGCAGTTTCCATCATGAGAGCAAGGATTAGGGTTGGTATTATGAACCTCATAGCGATATTGGATTATGGTGAAAGACCCGAAAATTGTGTTTCTTTGTAGATATCAAACTCCGGTATTCACTGTATAAAAGTACAAAGGATAACCGATTCCTAAAGAATAACTGATGAATCTGACCTGGTTCGACTGGAGTATACTGCTCCTCGTTTTTGCCCTGATGCTGGGTATGGTTTTCCTGAGCAAAAGCCTGATGAGGAGCGTCACAGATTTTCTGGCGACAGGAAGGACGGGTGGCCGGTATATCATCTCCATGTTTCACGGTACGGCTGCCCTGGGCGCCATCACGGTGGTCGGTGCTCTGGAACAGAATTTTAACGCAGGGTTCAACTCCCGCTGGTGGGAGATGCCCACCGCCGTGATCCTGGTTACCATGAGCGTGACCGGATGGGTGGTGTACCGTTTCCGGCAGACTCGCGCCCTGACCATGGCTCAGTTCTTCGAGATGCGGTACAGCCGTGCTTTCAGGATCTTTGCCGGCATGCTGGCCTTCATCTCCGGCATCGTCAACATGATTATCTTCCCTGCAGTCAGTGCCAAATTCTTCATCTATTTTTGCGGCATCCCGGAGCTGGGATACCTCGGCCCTTATTCGCTCACCTATATCCTCACCACGGCCGTAATGGTCCTCGTGCCCCTTTACTTCATCCTGTCGGGAGGCCATATTGCCGTGATGTTCACCGACTTCATCCAGGGTGTCTTCGTGAACCTGGTCTTTGTGACCATCGTCATCGTCCTGCTCGTACAGGTGGGGTGGGTGAACATCGGGGAGGCCGTGACCTCCGCGCCGGCAGGCCATTCTCTCATCAACCCTTTCGACTCCGGACAGGTCCAGGATTTCAATCCCTGGTTTTTCTTCATCGGTATGTTCGGGCTCATATACACCAAGCTCTCCTGGCAGGGAAACTCCTCCTTCAACATCGCTGCCAAGAATGCCCACGAAGCCAAGATGGCCGACGTGCTCACCAACTGGAGGTTGGTGCCGCAGTGGGGACTGTTCCTCATGGTGGTCCCCATCATTGCCTACACAGTCTATCATCATCAACAATATAAAGATATTGCCGACCAGATCAACCGGATGATCTCCGGATTTGCCGTGGCCGACCAGAGCCAGCTGAAGGTGCCTATGGTGCTGAACCACCTCCTGCCGGTAGGGCTCAAAGGTGCTTTTGCCGCCATCATGCTCGCAGCCGCCATCACCTGCCACAACACCTATATGCACTCCTGGGGCAGCATCTTTATCCAGGATGTGGTCATGCCCATACGCCGGAAAGCTTTTGAACCCGCCGAACATCTCAGGTACCTGAAATGGTCCATCCTGGGAGTGGGCATCATCATTTTTATTCTCAGCATCCTGTTCCGGCAGACGGAGAAGATCTTCCTCTTTCTGAATATCTCAGGGGCTATTTTTGTGGGAGGCTCGGGAGCCGTCATTATCGGCGGACTCTACTGGAGAAAAGGTACCACACCGGCTGCCTGGGCCGCAATGATCACCGGGGCCGTCACAGCTACCCTCAACATCCTGTGTAACCAACTGATTGAAGGTTTTCCTGTCAACGGACAATGGGGCTGGTTCATAGCCATGGTCATGGCCTCGCTGATGTATTTCATCGTCTCCCTGCTCACCCCGCGCAAAGCCTGTGACCTCGACCGCGTGCTCCACCGGGGCAGTTTTTCAGTCAGGGAAGACGAAATCAAAGGAAGCACCGAGG
The DNA here is from genome assembly GCA_964605655.1 of uncultured Bacteroidales bacterium. Taxonomy (GTDB): domain Bacteria; phylum Bacteroidota; class Bacteroidia; order Bacteroidales; family CAIXZF01; genus JAKLIX01. The sequence continues at coordinate 809 of CAZSDK010000001.1, read as the reverse complement.
TGGTCAGAGGCTGGAAAGTGCTCGCTCCCACCAGGGAATTCACCAGGGGCGACAAAGCCATCTACTGGGCTACCACGGGCTGGACTGCAGCCTGGGTGGTGGTGTTCATCATCGGGACCCTCTTCTATTTCTTCGTAAAACCCTTCACAAACCAGCAATGGATGACGTTCTGGAAAGTCTATACGTACCTCTTCCTCTCCGCCTCGGTCATCGTCACCGTCTGGTTCACCATCGGAGGGTTTAAAAACCTCTTTGAAATGATCCACGCCCTGAAACATAATATCAGGGACCACAAGGATGACGGTTTCGTGGAACATAAAGACAACATATAAGTATTTGATTATTAATAATAAATCATCAGCTGTTCATGAATTACGGCCACTTTTCCCCTGACGGCAAAGAATATATTATCACCGATCCCAGGACACCCAGCCCCTGGATCAACTATCTCTACAACGGCCGGTATTTCACCACCATCTCCAACAACGGCGGAGGGATAAGCTATTATAAGAGTCCGCTTCACGGCCGCATCACCAGGTACCGTATCAACGAGGTGCCGCCCGACAGGCCGGGTAAGTACATCTATTTGAAAGACAGGGATACAGGGGAGATTTGGAGCCTCACCTGGCAACCTGTCGGAAAATCCCCTGAGTCTTACCTCGTAGCCCATGGATTCGGCTATACCAGGGCAGAAGCCCGCGTTAATGACCTCCATTCCGAGGTGCTGTTCTTCGTCCCTCCCGACGATGACCAGGAGATCTGGAAGACGATACTCACCAATACAGGCGGGAATCCGAAACGCCTGTCAG